>NZ_OZ007017.1:636374-954562 GCF_963931465.1 Erysipelatoclostridium sp. An173
AAAAGAACTCTTTGTATCTAAAAGAGTTGACAATTATTTGTAAATTTATATAATAATCTTTAGATATTTAATATCCATAGATATTAAATATCTAAAGATTATAAAGAAAGAAGGAGTTTTATGATTAAACAGGAGTGGAAGAATATTTTTCGCCATACTTGGATGAAGATTGTTCTTGTAGCGATTATCTTGATACCAAGTTTATATGCTTGTATTTTTTTAGGTTCTATGTGGGACCCATATGGAAATACAGGAAAGATTCCCGTAGCTGTGGTGAATCTTGATTTGCCAGTCAAGTATGAGAATCGTACTTTGGATGTAGGGAGAGAATTAACAGAGCGTCTTAAGGATAATACAACTATGGATTTTCAATGCGTGGATAAAAGCAAAGCACAGATGGGATTAGAGGATGGTCAATATTATATGATCATTACTATTCCTGAAGATTTTTCAAAAAATGCAACAACACTTTTAGATGAACAACCACAAAAAATGAAACTTCATTATACAACGAATCCGGGAAGTAACTACATTGCTTCTAAAATGGATGATTCAGCAATTGAAAAAATCAAATCAGAAGTTTCACAAACTGTGACAAAAACATATGCTCAAACAATTTTTGAACAAATTACAACGTTAACAGATGGTTTAAAACAAGCCAATGATGGGACACATCAATTATCTGATGGAAGTCAAGCATTGGTAGATGGAAACCAACTGATTTCAGATAATCTTCAAGTTTTAGCAGACAGTACACTTTCATTTGAAAACGGAGCACAAACACTGACAAAAGGATTAAAAGATTATACGGAAGGTGTTTTAACAGTGCATAATGGTGTCTATACTTTAAAAGATGGATTGGACACATTGTATCAATCAACACAACCACTTCATGATGGAGTGGAGGCATTATCTCAGGGGTCTTCAGTATTAAACACAGGACTACAACAATATACAAAAGGTGTTTCAAGTGTTTATCAAGGAACACAACAACTTATGAAAAATCAAGAACCAATAACTCAAGGAATGCAAAGTTTGGATCAAGGAACTGATAAACTTATAGAAGGCAATCAACAGGTTTATCAAGGATTGAATCAACTCAATCAACAGTTATCTTCAATCAATACGGAACAAATACAAACAATCACACAGGCTAATGATTCTTTAAATCAAGCAACAATATTGTTGAATCAATTGATGTCTTCCAATCCATCAATGGCTCAAAAATGGATGAACCAAAAGTTAAGTGATGCAGAAGCCAAGAATATCGCTTTGAATCAACAAGATGTACAGTATCTTTTAACACATTATTCGTATATAGAATTAGAAAAAAGTGTAATCACAGGGAATCAAGAAGCTATCCGTCAATTCAGTACAAGTTTAACACAAGTGTATAAAAATACACAAAAACTAGAAAAAGGAAGCCAACAACTCCAAAGTGGTTTAGAAGACTTGAATACATCAGTGAGAACATCATTAATACCGGGTATTGAAGCTTATATGAAAGGTGTTAGTCAGATTCATGATGGTATAGGTAAATTAGAACATCAAAATCAAACATTATTGCAGGGAAGTCAACAATTAACAGATGGATTATTATCGTTTAAACAACAGACACCAGCTCTTTTTGGTGGAATAGAACAATTGAATCAAGGAGTAAAAGCATTATATGATGGTACAACCACATTAATATCTCAAAATGAAACAATCATGCAAGGATCAACACAATTAACTCAAGGTTCAACACAGATTAAAGCAGGTGCAAAACAGCTGAGTGATGGTTCATTAACATTAAGTGATGGTTTACAGACACTTCAAAATGGGACTCGAAAATTAGATGAAAGTTTGAAGGAAGGAGTAGAAAAGGCTAATTTTCATATTCAAGATTCAACGTTGGATATGATGTCCGCACCAGTAGAAACAAGTCATGAAGCGATTTCCACAGTCACAAACAATGGTCATGCGATGGCACCTTATATGATGAGCGTGGCTTTATATGTTGCTGCTTTAGCTTTTACACTTATGTATCCAATAAGAAAAGGTATAAAAAAAGCTTCATCACCATTCAAGTATTGGCTATCAAAAGCCTCTGTGATGTATAGTGTATCAACATTATCAGCTATCATTTTAATCACAAGTTTAAGATGGATATGTGGCTTTGAACCTCAACAATTATTGATGACTTATCTCTTTGCGATTATTGTTTCAGCTGCTTTTATGTCACTTGTGATGTTGTTGTCACTGACAACAGGTTATATAGGAGAATTTTTATTGTTAGTCTTTATGATTTTAAATTTAGGTGGATCAGCAGGAACTTATCCATTAGAAACATCAAGTCTATTTTATCAATGGCTACATCCATTTGTCCCTTATACTTATAGTGTCAATGGATTTAGAAAAGTCATTAGTATGACAGAAATGCCCATTACAAATGAAATCATCATCTTTTTAGGAATTCTTATGATTTGTTCACTTCTTACAATTCTTTATTATCGTTTTAAAAATAAAGAAGATAAACATCTTATTCCACAGGCATTTGAAAAAGTTAATGAATAAATATGTATATTTCTTCATTCTTTGATCATGATATGAATATGGAGGTTAAGATGATGAAAAAATATTAGCATTACTTTTATGTATGACTGTATTTACTGGTTGTAGTAGTCAGACAGATACATCGGATGATACAGCCAATAACAATCGTTCAACAGATAATGTGACAGAAAATGAAAATAACAATAACACACCAACTAACAAAACAGATGATTGGTATGCTCAATTTGAAAATGGCTTGAAAGAAGGAAACATTGATTATTCTTCTAAAAATGTCTTAGATGCAACAAATGTTGGTGGTGTAGAAGGTTATCGTTATGTAACGGATAATGGAAATATTGACGTTTATCGTTATGAAGATGGTGATGAGTTTGAACGTATCATGGATGAAAAAACAATTGGTGATGATAAAAAGAAAGTAGAAGTCAATGACCATATGGTGATTGTATCTGATGGGTTATCAGAAGATGTATTGGATATATTTAGAAATTTAAAATAAATAGGAAAGGTCTTGTAGAAATACAGGACTTTTTTGTACTGTTTGACTATAATATAATCAAAAAGAAAGGAAAAATCATAATGAAGCTTATCACAACAGGAACAGAAAATTTTAAAGAATTCATTGATAAGATTTATTATTATGTTGATAAGACAATGCTTATAGATGATGTCTTAAGCGATAAGGTCATGTTGTATACAAGCCCTAGACATTTTGGAAAGACATTAAACATGAGTATGCTTTATTATTTCTTTTCTAATCAGGAAAAAGAAAATGCTTATCTTTTTGAGGGTTTGAATGTATCAAAACATCAATATCTCATGCTTCATCAAAATTAATATCCTGTCATTTTTCTATCTTTGAAAGATATGAATGCAATACTTTTCAATCTCAGATTTATATTTTTGCCAATATCATTGCAAATATTGTTGATAAATATAGTGATATACAAAATAGTGATATAAACATCAATATTAATGAATTACATATGTCTTTAAAAGATATTTCATCTATTCTATTTAACTATTATCATCAAAAAGTCATCATTCTCATAGATGAATAATACAAAAAGACAAAAAACGTTGATTTTATCAACGCTTTTTTGTTTAAAAATATTATTTAAGTTTGTTTAAATCGAAATCAATAAGTTAAGCAACTTTTTGATTAATTAAGTTTAAAATTGTTACATAGAATTAGTAGTGATATGATGGATATATTATTATAATTTAAAATGAAATTAAGAAATAATTTTTTATAAGTTTTAAAAATTCTTGGGGCAATTGAATTTATTCCCAATTGAATATATGAAATGTTAACAAATAGCCAATTGATTGGCTTTAAAAAGAAGTAAAATGGCTATACTAAATAATAAATCATAAAATATAACAATATATATCTATAAGTACAAACATTTGCGTTTATACTTATAGATATATATTGATTTTTTAGTTTGTTAAATGATATTATATCTATAAGTACAAACGTAAATGATTAAAGATGGAGGTGTAATATGATAAAACGTGATTTTTATTTAGAAGAATTGAAATCAAGTATGTGGGATGGACAAATAAAAGTAATTACTGGCTTGAGAAGGGTTGGAAAATCGGTACTTTTATTTGAATTGTTTAAGAATTATTTATTGTCTATAGGAGTATTAGAAGAAAACATTATAATAATTTCATTAGATCAGAGAAAGTATTACAAATATCGAAATCCTATCTTATTATGTGATTATGTTGAATCTATTATAAACAATAGTAAAGATCAATATTATGTTTTTATTGATGAAATTCAAATGAGTATAAAAACTATTGATAAAGAAAATGGTAATATTGAGGTCACTATATACGATATGCTCAATGAATTAAAATCATATAAGAATTTAGATGTCTATGTTACTGGCTCTAATTCAAAAATGCTGGCTAGTGATATTTTGACTGAATTTAGAGGACGATCTACTCAGATTCATGTTTATCCTTTATCATTTGAAGAATATTATTCTTTTAAAGGTGGAGATGAAGCGAGATGTTTAAATGAATATATGCTTTATGGGGGCATGCCTAGATTAACGGAATTAAATGATGATAATGCTAAAAAAAGATATCTAATCTCGCTGTATGAAGAAGTTTATATCAAAGATATTAAAGAAAGAAATGGCATAGAAAGAGAAGATATATTAGAAGAGATACTTGATTATTTATCATCACAAATTTCTTCGTTAACAAATCCTACAAAAGTTGCAAATGTGATATCTAGTGAGAAAAAAGAAAAAATTGACAATAATCTTGTCAGTCATTATATAAATCATTCGGTCAATGCTTTTTTGATTTTAATCGCTAAAAGATATGATATCAAAGGAAAATCATATTTCAAATATCCAAATAAGTATTATTTTACAGATGTTGGCTTAAGAAATGCACGTTTGAATTTTAGACAGTTTGATCCGGGACATTTAATGGAAAATATAATTTATGTTGAGTTGAAGAGAAGAGGCTACTCAGTAGATATTGGTGTGGTATATGATCGACATAATAAAACAACAGCTGTTAAAGAGGTAGACTTTGTAGTTAACGATGGGGATAGAAGAATATATATACAGTCTGCATTAAGAATGGAAGAAGACAGTAAAATAAATTCTGAAATTCATTCGTTGATGTTAACAAATGATTTTTTTAAAAAAATAATTATTAGAAATGATATCTATCATAATTATTATGATAACGATGGTATTTTTCATTGTAGCTTGATTGATTTTCTGTTAAACAGAGTAGATTTATTTTAATTAAGAATATTATATATTATAGAGATAGGTTCTTTTTTTATTTGATGATAACATAAGAAAATAGAAGGATAAAATAAGTTGATTGATTCAACAAATTTTATTCCTTCTTAATTTTTATTTACCCATTATTGAGTAAGAACCTAGAGATTTAATGCTCTTTTTATATAGATTTTTGGTAAATATTGCAATTGCTGATATGGTTTGGACAGAAATAAAGAAGATTCTTGATTTTAATTAAAATTTTGTTTGATTTTGGTTTATTTTTTATGAAAAAATAAGATTTTTGCTTTGAAAAGCTAAATATTGTTTTCTCTTTTTTATATGATTGCTAATATTGATTTAAGGTGTCATAATATTCTTAAAGGATGAGGGTTACTTAATAGGAGGGATATTTATGCCATTAGAAAGAGGTGCAGCAATTATAATTGGCTTTGCAATGATTTGTGTGTCGATCTATTATTATTTTTCTAAGAAACCAGTAACTATATATAATAATTCAAATCCACCAGGAGTAGATCAGATTACTAATGTCAGATCATATAATCATGCAACTGCACGGCTGATGCTGGTTTATGGAGCAATTTTTATTTTTGAAGGATTAGTTATTACTAATAGGTTAATGTGTTTTTTTCTTGTAGTTTTGACAGTCATGCCAGGTATAGTAGTGGTAATGGCAATATTTGAAAGTTTTATTTTAAAAAAGTATCTAAAATAATGATTATTAGAATAGAAAGTATATCTTTTATTTTAGTGAATATTAAAAAAGTTAATAAATGATAACCTTCCATTAGATGGCACATGGAAACATTGTCAAGGGAGTTTTTTATATTAGAATGTAGAAATACAAAATATAAAAGAACTTAATTTTGGTATTACGAAAATCTGCAATTTTCTAAATATTATTTGCTTAAGATGATAATCGTGGTTACTATCCTGATTATGTATCAAAAAGAATATTAGGAGAAAAGTTAATTGAAATATTTACACAACAATAGGATTCTATTTTCAGATAATTAATAAATAGTTACTATTTGGGTTAAAAATGTAAGAATTTATTTTTTATATTCAACAATTTTTAAAGTTTGTTTATAGTTATAATATTTTTGATGAATTATTATCATATAAAGAGGATTTATTGACAAGCAGTTTTATTGATGTAGAATTATTTTATAGAGTTAAAAGAGTAAAGTAAAAAATGAAGAAGAATTAGGTGAAGATTATAGCAATGAAGCAAGTGTTTTAGTATCTTATAAATATATAGGTGCTGAAAATTTAGAAGATCGCGATGTTTTGACTTTAACTAAATTTGATGACGATGGTGATCCAACAATAATGGCTATTGCGGCAACTGATCGAGAGAAAAAACAGTTACAGTACCAGTAGGTGAATATATGTTGACTTCTAATTATTTACAAGAAGAATATTTTGAGATTGAAAATCAAGATCAGCGTGTTTATATTACCTGTGATTATAATGAAGGCAAATTTACTATTGATATTTCAGATGATTCTTAAAACCAGTATAATATTTACTACATATAAAAATTTAGAAGATGAGTTATATAAAGCTCATCTTTTTGATATTTTAGAATGTAAATAGTATTTTCAAATTAAATAATGAATAAATAAAAAAATGTAAATGATATTTCAATGTCATTTACATTTATTTTTTTAATCATTTTTCTATGAAATAATGAACTTGCAAAGGAGGAAGTTTTATGGAAGAAAGATTACAACATCAAAAAATACCAAAATTATTATTTACACTAGCAATTCCATCGATATGTGGACAGATTGTTACATTAATTTATAACATGGTTGATCGTATGTATATAGGAAGATTACCAGATGGAGCTTTGGCAATGGCAGCTATTGGTTTATGTGTGCCACTTACAACTATTATTACCGCATTTAATGGTTTATTTGGTCGTGGTGGTGCACCATTAAGTTCAATTTTACTAGGAGAAAAGAAGAAAAAAGAAGCAAATAATATTTTAACAACAAGTTTTATTTGTTTAGTTATTACTTCTCTTGTCATTACAACAGTTGTCTGGTTATTTCAAGATCCGCTTTTATATCTATTTGGTGCCAATCACGAAACTATTCAATATGCAAGAGATTATATTTCTATTTATGCTTTAGGAACGATCTTTATTCAGCTTACTGTTGGGTGGAATTATTGAAGAAAAATGTGGATTAACTTATAGTCAAAGTATTGCAATTACGTGGCCTAAGTATTTATTAACTTGTTATCAAGATTATGTGGGGATTTTAAAATCATTTGCTTTAAATGTTATGAATGTTGATCCTGAAAATAAATCGTGTGATCAAATAGCTTATGAAGGAGTAAAAGCTTTTCAAGAAACATTATTAGAATTAGGTATAGCTAATAATGTTGAAGAGTTAGGTTTAAAAAAATATTGTGTAAATGATTTAGAAAAACAAATTAAACAAGCTGATTTAGAAAATTTAATTTCTAAACAGGATATTGAAACAATTATTAGATTATCATTAGGAGGTTAGTATGTTATCAAATTCAAAATTAGGTTTTGGTTTAATGAGATTACCAAAAGATAAGCAAGGAAATATTCAAATTGATGAAGTTCAACGAATGGTTGATTCTTTTATGGGCAAAGGTTTTAATTATTTTGATACCGCTTATGCCTATGCTGGTAGTGAAGAAGCGATTAAAGAAACACTAGTTAAAAAATACCCAAGAGATTCTTTTTCTTTAGCCGATAAATTACCAGCCTGGAAATTAAAAAGCCAGGATGATGTTCAAAGGATTTTTACTGAATCTTTACAATTATGCGGTGTTGATTATTTTGATTTTTATTTATTACATAGTATTGAAAAAAGTCATTATCCAACTTATGAAAAATATCAATGCTTTGATTTTGTTAAAGAGATGAAAAAGCAAGGCAAAATTAAATACATTGGATTTTCTTTTCATGATGATGTCCAGTTTTTAGATAAAGTTTTAACTGAACATCCAGAAATGGATTTTGTCCAATTACAATTAAATTATTTAGACTGGGAAAATGGAGTTATTCAATCTAGACAAAATTATGAAGTAGCTAGAAAACATCAAAAACCAATTGTAGTTATGGAACCGGTTAAAGGAGGGACATTAGCTTCTTTCCAGCCAGACATAGAAAAAATTTATAAAGATTATGCTCCTGATAGTTCAATTGCTTCATGGGCTTTACGCTATGTTGGATCACTAGAAGGGGTAATGACGATTTTATCAGGAATGTCAAATATTGAACAGATGAATGATAATTTAAATACAATGAGTGACTTTAAAAAAATTAATCATACAGAGGCTGATTTGATTCATCAGGTTACTAATCAAGTACTATCTTATCCAACCATTCCTTGTACAAAATGTCGTTATTGTACCCCAGGATGTCCAATGAATATTCAAATTCCTGATTTATTTACTGCTTATAATAGTGTAAAAATGTATGGAGCTAATCGACGCTATGATACTTATTATAAAGACCATAGTACCGGAGATTATCAAAAGGCTAGTGCCTGCATTGAATGTGGCAATGTGAAGGAGTATGTCCACAGCATTTAGAAATTATTTCTTTATTAAAAGAAGTAGCTGAAGTTTTTGATAAATAATGTAATTAATAGTTTATCAGTGATCAACCTGTCTTTTTATATATTTGATTGATGTTTAAAATTTTGAATGTTAAAATTAAAGAAAGAATATCATTATCTAGTAAAAAGAAAAGAGGGTTGATTATGGATGAAGAAAATACAATAGTTGATTTTGACTTTAAAACATGGATCAAAGAACATGACAGCGATGATTATCAAGTTGAAGTTGTTAGTGATGAAACTATTAAGTTAAAAACTGAATATGGTGAAGCTAAGATTAATTTTATCAAGATTGAAGAAAGTCTAATAGTTGAATTTAAAATATTATCTAAAAAAGATGATTCGGTTAAATTCTACTTACATTTTGAATTAAAAGATGAAGAACACGCTAAACAATTATTTGATGAAATGGTTGGAACTTTATTATCATTAAAAAATGAAAAAACAATAAAAGTTCTTTTATCTTGTACTGCCGGTTTAACAACATCAATGTTTGCTGAAAATTTAAATTCAATTGCTGGTATGATGAATTTAGATTATCAATTTGATGCCGTATCATATTTGAATATTTATGAAGAAGTAGATAAATATGATGTAGTATTGATTGCACCGCAAATCGGTTATATGTTACAACGATTACAAGACAGTTTATCAGATAAATTAGTACTACAAATTCCAACAGCAATCTTTGCAAGCTATGATGCTTTAGAAGCGCTGAAGTTTGTAAGTAGCGAGGTTGAAAAATATTATAGTAGAAAAGCAGAAACTGAAGATAAAAAAGAAAAAAGTCATTGTATTCAATATGAAAAAAGAATTTTATCGATTGTCATTTCTACTGATCAAGCGCAAACAAGAATTTATTATCGTTTAAATGATAAGTGTGAAATAATTGATAGTAATATGATAATTAAACCAACGATGAATGTTTATGATTTATACGATATTATTGATACAGTTTTATTGAAACATTCATATATTGATGTAATTGGAATTGCTATACCGGGGATAGTTAGAGGAGATAATCAGTTAAAAAGCTCAATTGATGGTAAAAACATTGATTTAAAAAATGATTTTGAAAAGAAATATGGTATTGAGGTGTTTACTTATAATAATGCTAATGCAACTGTTGTTGGTTTTGCTTTGGAACATCCTGAATATAAAAATATTGTTTTCCATTCACAACCATTTGGCTATGGTGTTGGTGGTCAAGGGATTATCTCTAATGGTAATTTAATTACTGGAAAAAACGGTATTGCTGGTGAAATAAGATATTTTATGCGTAGAATGCAATTTTCTGATGATATTTCTAAATTAGCTTGGAGTGAACCAGGCGTTTTGGAATTAGTAACTAAAGCCCTTTTACCTACTATTTGTGCTGTAGGACCAGAAGCAGTAGCTTTGTTTTCACCAATGACACCAGATATGGATGAAATAAAAAACAAGTTGAAATCATTTATTCCAGCCGAATTTTTACCAGAGTTTTATTGTATTAAAGAAGTAAGTTCATATTTATTAGATGGAACTACTAAATTATGTGTTGATGATATTAAAAATAGTCAAAACGAGGCATTTGAGTAAGATGCCTTTAATATTTATCAAATATTTTAAAAACAAATCTAGAATTGTGGATATTAAAAGCCATTAATTCTAGATTTTTTTAGTAGTATATATGCTTTATAAGTATAGTTACTACTTCAATATAAGCATTTGATATTAAAAATATTGAAATATATAATTTAATAAAGCTAAACGGTATTGATTATAAGAATATATTTAAATAAAGGAGTGTAATGATATGAAAATAAAAGTGACAAATCAATCAAAACAAATTATTTTTACTTTAAATGAAAGTGATGGAGCAAAATCACTATATCAACAATTACCATTAGAAACAAAAGTAGAAAATTATTCAAATAACGAAAAAATTTTTTATCCATCTAAGTCTTTAGCTACCAAAAACACGCCATTATTATCAAGTGGACAAGAAGGTACTTTAGGTTATTTTTCACCATGGAAAAATGTTGTTATGTATTATGATCGATGTGGCAGTTATAATGGTTTATATGTTTTAGGTGAGGCCATTAAGGGAAAAGAAAATATTAAAAATTTATCAGGTACGATCCTTATTGAAAAGGTGGAAAATGAAGATGAGTAAAATATTAGTTGTTGTTGGTAGTGGAAACGTTCATGGTAATACTGATCAATTATCAGACGCTTTTATCAAAGGGGCTAAGGAAGCTAGTCATGATGTTACTAAAATTATATTAAATAAAAATATTATAGGCTGTCAAGGTTGTCAGGCTTGTCAACATAATGAACATCAATGTGTTATTAAAGATGCTATGCAGGACTATTATTCTTTATTTGAAGATGCTGATGTGCTTGTTTTAGCTTCACCGCTTTATTTTTGGAGTATATCTGGAAGGTTAAAATCATTTATTGATCGTTTATATGCTATTTCTACAGATGATAAATATCCTAGTAAAGATACAGTATTATTAATGACAAGCGGTAGTGATGAATTTTATGCTTTTGAACAGTCAGTATCATTTTATCGCTTTTTAACAAAGGCTTTAGGCTGGAATGATAAGGGCATGGTACTTGCTGATGGTTGTAGCGGACAGATAGGAAATAAAATTGTTGATAAAAAGTTTTCAAATGAAGCTTATGAATTAGGAAAGAGTATAGTTTAAAAGATTAGTACTGGTTATTTGTTTAAAGGATTATCGTTTTGATAATAATTTAATTTTATAATTATTATCAAAAGGGGAGAAAATTATGATTAATTTTGAAAGAGAAGTTAAAGATCCAGTATTAATTGAAGATATGTTAAAGATGTTTAATATTGTAAATGTGGATATCAATGGTGATGATGGTTATCCTTATGTCGTACCACTTAATTTTGGTTTTGAGGTAAAAGACAACAAGTTTATTTTTTACACTCATTTTACGAAAAGAGGATTGAAAGTTGATTTAATCAAAAAAAATCCGAAAGTATGTTTGGAATTTAGTGCTTTTAATGATTTTCCTGATCATAAATATAAAGGGCATTATCATGATTATCGTAGTGTTATTGCCAAGGAGACTATGAAATTAATAGATGGTAATGAAGATTATGAGACATTTAAATGTGTATATAATTTATTGTATCTATGTAATAACCGTGAAATAAAACCATTAGAAAATCGCCCAGCCATACCACCAATGTATATTGGTATGGTTGAATGTGATTTAGCTAATATTACGGCTAAATCTGAATTCCCGCTACATAGTGTTGAAGATGTTCCGTTTATTGATGTATACTCTAAAGAAGCTGATTAAAAGAAAAAATAAATAAGGATAAAGGATGCTAGTTGTAGCATCCTTTATTAAAAAGTAAAGATTGGAGAAATTGTAATAGTGTCTAATTTGTTATCATTAAAGTCATAGACTACTTTGATGTTAGCTTCATTATAAGTAATACCGATTTGTCCAGAGACAACATTATCTTTTTGATCTTTGATAATTTGACTATAATATTCCTGGTTAAAAAGATCACAAATATCCTGGTAATTCATTTTTGTTTTTGCCCCATTATCTAATTGATAATGATCAGTTTTTAAAACAATTTCTTGAATTAAGTTCGAAGAATCCACGGTTATTACCATATCATCATTTGAATAAATAGTAGTATCATTATTTGTAGTAGTTAGAAAATCTTGATTAAAAAAGTCATCATGATCATCTATGTTATGATTAACAGTAATTATATTACTATCATCAATGATAACATTATAACCACTATCTTGATTATTGTTTTGACAACCAGTAAATATAGTTAAAACAAAGATCAGTGATAAAATTATTTTTAATTTTTTCATTTGTCCTCCTTTTATAAAAGTGGTGCTAAAAAGTTTAATTGTTTTTCTAATTAAAATGTATCAAATTAGATTGACTTTGACAATTAGTATCGTTCTTGTTTTTTAAAAAAGATAATGGCATAATAAAACAAGGAGGTAAGCTACGATGCTACAACAAGAAAGACATAATCAAATTTTGGCGCGATTGAATTTAGAAGGTCAAGTTAGAGTAAAAGATTTAAGTAAAGATTTTAATGTTACTGAAGACTGTATTAGAAAAGATTTAAATATTTTAGAAAAAGCCAATAAATTAAAAAGAATTCATGGTGGGGCAACCTGCATGCGTTCAAATTTACATACAGTAAATGTAAGTCAACGACGAGATGTTCGGGTAGAAGAAAAAAAGGCAATTGCTTTAAAAGCGATTGAGTTAATTAAACCAGGGATGATGATTTTTTTAGATATTTCTACAGTTACTTTAGAAATCGCTAAATTAATTTATCAGCGCAATTTAAAAATAACTGTTGTTACAAATATGATTGATATTATGGAGATTTTTACCCGTGATTGTAATACTAATTTGATTTTTATTGGTGGTGAATTGAATCGGGCTCGTGATGGATTTATTGGTGCTATTACTATTGAACAAATAAAGAAATATAAGTTTGATCTTTCTTTTTTAGGGGTAGTTGGAATTGATGTTTTTAATAATAAAGTAGCTACTTATGATATTAATGATGGTTTAACTAAAAAAGAAGTTCTTAATGCCAGTCGAAAATGTTACATGGCAGGTGAAACGATTAAGTTTGAATTAGATGGTAATTATTTGTTTGGTGATATTAGTGATTTTAGTGGTTATATTTGCGAAGGTGGACTAGATAGTAGAATAGAGAATAAATTAAAAGATGTTGGGATTGAAATCATTTAGCGATGATTTCTTTTTTTTATTGAAAAATTAGTGAAATTTATTGTTTTTTATTGAATTTAATAAAAAACAATGTATAATTAAGACGTAATCAATAAAAAACGATAAAAAAAGGTGGTTTCTTAGATGGATGATTTGTACCAAAGTGAAAGAATTGGAATTTTAAAAGATAAGATGCTAAAGGCACCGCGTTATGCTTCGATTGAACAAGCTAGAATTATTACAAAGGTTTATCAAGAAAACGAAGGGTTATCAATTAGTAAAAAAAGAGCATTATCTTTAAAAGCTGCTTTAGAACAAATGGAAATAGCAGTAGAACCAGAAGAACTAATTGTAGGGAATCGAACTAAAGGAGTTAGAGCGGGAGTTGTATTTCCTGAAAGTGGTAGTTCCTGGGTAGTAAAAGAGTTTGAAACTTTACCAACTAGACCTCAGGATAAATTTTTAGTTAATGATGAAGATATTAAAGAATTTAAAGAAAAAATTTATCCTTATTGGCAAGGTAAATCATTGGAAGATAAAATTAAACAAGAGTATGGTGATAAAATTAATGCAATTAGTAAAGTTGTAAAAATTAATCAAAAAGATCATGCTCAAGGTCATATTTGTCCTGATACTGCTTTATGGCTACGTTTAGGACCTCAGGGTTTGATGGAAAAAGCCCAAGAAAAATTGAAAACTTGTTGTAAAGAACATCAAGAATTTTACCAATGTACTATATTGGTTTTACAGGGCGCTTGTAACTTTATGATTCGCTATCATGATTACATTATGGAGATTATTGATGATGTTGATTTTAAATATCAAGAATCATTAAAGCAGGTTGCTAATAATTGTTATAACTTAGCTAAAAGACCGCCCGAGACTTTTCATGAAGCTATTCAGTCACTATGGTTTTTATTTGTAATCTTGCATATGGAATCTAATGCTTCTTCGTTTTCACCAGGACGAATTGATCAATATTTATATCCATATTATTATCATGATATTACTAATAATATAATTACTAAACAACAGGCTTTAGAAATATTAGAATGCTTATGGTTAAAATTTAATCAGATTGTCTATTTAAGAAATCAAAACAGTGCTAAATATTTTGCCGGTTTTCCAATTGGTTTTAATGTAGCTATTGGGGGACAAGATGAAGATGGTAATGATACGTACAATGAATTATCATTGTTATGTTTAAAAGCACAATATCATCTAGGATTACCACAACCTAATTTATCAGTGCGATTAAACAAAAATACATCACATGAATTAATGCAAGAAGCAATTAAAGTAGTCGCTAAAGGTAGTGGCATGCCACAGTTTTTCAATGATGAAGCAATTATTCCAGCGATGATCAATGATTTAAAAATTGAAGAAAAAGACGCTCGTAACTATGCTATTGTTGGATGTGTAGAACTAACAACCCATGGTAATAATTTAGGCTGGTCAGATGCAGCGATGTTTAATTTGAATAAAGCATTAGAATTGACACTAAATCATGGTAAGTGTTTGCTTAGCGGAAAACAAATTGGTTTGGATTTAGGCAGTTTAGAAACATATAATAATTTTGAAGAATTAGAAGCGGCATTTAAAAAACAAATTGATTATTTTATTGATGAAATGATGAAAGCTGAAGAAGTAGTTGAAAGAATTCATCAAGAATGTTTACCAACAGCCTTTTTATCTACTGTAATCGATGATTGTTTAGAAAATGGTATTGATGTTACAAGAGGCGGTGCTAAATATAATTTATCAGGTATTCAAATGATTCAAGTTGCCAATTTAGCTGATTCATTAGCCGCTATAAAACAATTAGTTTACGATAAAAAAATGATTTCAAGATCTCAGTTACTAGAAGCTTTACAAGCTGACTTTAAAGGTTATGAAATTATTCAAACAATGCTATTGCGTAAAGTTCCTAAGTATGGAAATGATGTTAAATGGGTTGATGAATTAGGTAGTAAGTGGGCTGGATATTTTAGAAGTCGAATGAATGACTATACTAATTATCGAGGTGGTCTATATCATACTGGTATGTATACTGTTTCTGCCCATGTACCAATGGGAGAAAATCTTGGGGCATCACCAGATGGTAGAAATGCTTTGACACCTTTAGCTGATGGTGGGATGTCACCGGTTTATGGTCGCGATTTAGCGGGGCCAACAGCAGTATTAAAATCAGTATCACGGATGAAAAACTCATATACTACAAATGGTGGTCTTTTGAATATGAAGTTTTTACCAGAATTTTTTGCTACTAAAACTGGAATGCAAAAATTTGAAAGCTTCTTGCGGGCATTTGTTGATTTAAAAGTACCTCATATTCAATTTAATGTCGTTAATCGTGAAGATTTATTAGATGCTAAAATTCATCCTGAAAGACATCGTTCTTTAACGATTCGGGTTGCCGGTTATACTGCATATTTTGTTGAGTTAGCCGATAAATTACAAAATGAAATTATTGAAAGGACGACTTATAGTGACATCTAAAGCATTAGTGTTTGATATTAAAAGGTTTGCGGTTCATGATGGTACTGGACTTAGAACAACGATATTTTTTAAAGGATGTCCTCTTAGATGTAAATGGTGTCAAAATCCCGAAGGATTATCACCTAAAAGACAACCGCTATATTTTAAAAATGATTGTATTCATTGTCAAAGATGCCTTGAATTTAGTGAACCGGGTCAAATAGAATATCTAGAGCAACGACCATATTTTAATTATGATTATATAGGAAGTTTTGACAATTTAATTGATGCTTGTCCTAGTGGGGCGATTCGTTATGATAGTATTGAATATGATGTTGAAACTTTAATTGAAAAAATTAAAGATGATCAGGTTTTTTATCGTGATGATGGTGGGGTTACTTTTTCTGGAGGTGAACCATTATTACAAGGGTCGTTTTTATTAGAAATATTGAAACGTTGTAAAGATGAAAAAATTCATACGGCAATTGAAACGACTATGTATGCATCTTTAGATTTAATTAAAAGTATTTTACCGTATTTAGACTTAATATATATTGATCTAAAGCTATTTGATGAAAAGTTGCATCAACAATATACAGGTGTTTTACCAAAACTAATTAAAGAAAATATTACTTATGTTTTAACGAGTCCTTATAAAGATAAAGTAATTATTAGAACACCATTGATACCATCAATGACGGCAACAGATAGTAATATTAGTCAAATTGTGCAGTTTTTAGTAAATATATATCCAGATGTTAAATATGAATTATTAAATTATAATCCACTAGCAGCGTCTAAATATGAATTAATAAATGAGCAATATACATTAGATAGTAAATTAAAAATGTTTAATAATGAACAAATGGAACATTTTTATCAGCTAGTTAATCAAAATGGATTAAAAAATATAATTAAAGAATAGGAGATAGTTATGGAATTTATAATTGATACAGTAGATTTAAATGAAATTAAAGAAGCAGTAGAGTATTTACCAATTTCAGGAGTTACTAGTAATCCTTCAATAGTAAAAGCAACTAGTCCTGAAAATTTCTTTGATCATATGCGTAAAATCAGAGAAATGATTGGAATGGAAAACAGTTTGCATATCCAGGTAACTGGTTTGGATTGTGAAACTATGGTTAAAGAAGCTAAACGAATTGTAAAAGAAATCGATGATTTAGTATATATTAAAGTACCTGTTTCATATGAAGGAATTAAAGCTATTAAAGAATTAAAAAATCGTGGTATGAATGTAACGGCGACAGCTGTTTATGATTTAATGCAAGCCTATATGGCATTAGAAGCTGGAGCTGATTATATTGCTCCATATGTAAATCGTATCGGTAATTTAGGAAGTGATCCATTTGAATTGATCCATGAATTATCATCAAGAATTGAAGTAGATGGATATGATTGTAAAATATTAGCAGCAAGCTTTAAAGGGGTACAACAAGTTCGAGATGCTTTTAATAGTGGCTCACATGCAATAACAGCACCAGTAGCTGTATTAAATCAAATCTTCAAAAATCCAAACATTGAAAAAGCAGTAGCAGATTTTAATAATGACTGGTATGCAATGTATGGTGAGGGTAAAGAAATTTGTGATTTATAAAAAATTATGATTGATATAAGCTCTGGTATTTAGGTATTTAAATACTAGGGTTTTTATTATGCGTTATAGTAATAGTTTTATTAATTATTGATATTGTACTTTTATATTTTGATATATCAAAATATGATAAAAGGATGGCGATAAAATAATGATTAATAAAATAAGAGAAATTGAATTTATAAATAAAATTCCTGATTTGTATTTTAAAAAAGCTAATAATAAAGGAACAGTTATTCAAGTATTTTATGATTCGGTTGATTACACAATTAAAAATAACCCAACCAGCTTATGTGTATTTACCATTTGGTTATAATAAAAATCATCATCACATTAAATATAATATTTTGTATTTGATGCATGGCTGGAGCATGCAGGCAGGTAATTTTTTTGACTGTAAAAAAGGAAATTTAATTAATTTATTAGATCGAATGATTGAAAATAAAGACATTCAACCACTAATTGTTGTTAGTGCTACTTTTGATGTTTTAAATCAGCCCCAAAATTTTATGCGCTCTGTAGCAGAAATTCAAGTATTTAATCAGGTTAATAGCCAGATGTTAGAAATGATACAAAATCAAACTTTTAATGAAAATAATTGTTGTTATGCTATTAGAAAAAATGGTCGCCATAATATTGCTACATGTGAAGAATATCTGTATCATGCTTTAAAAATTATTTTTAAATATGAAAAGTAATTCTAAAAATCATAGCTTATAGGCATTGTATATATTTACTATAGGTATTAGACATTTTAAATTGTGCTAGTTAAAATATAAGTGTCAAGAAAAAAGATACTTAGAAAGGAAGATAAGTTATGGAAAAAAGAGAATTAGGTAAAAGCGGTTTAGTTACTTCTAAAATGGGCTTTGGTTGTATGGGGTTAAATTATCATCGTGGTGTCGCTAAAGATCGTAATGAAATGATTAAAGTTGTCCTTGAAGCAATCGATGCAGGTATTACAATGTTTGATACAGCAGCAGTTTATGGACCATATACAAATGAAGAATTAGTAGGTGATGCTTTAGTTGGATACCGTGATAAAGTGCAGATTGCTACTAAAGGTGGTTTTAAAATTGATGGCTTAAATAATGAATTAGATAGTCGTCCTGAATCACTTAGAAAACAATTAGAGGATTCATTAAAAAGATTAAAAACAGATTATATTGATTTATATTATATTCATCGTGTTGATCCTAATGTGCCAATTGAAGATGTTGCAATGGCTATGAAACAATTTAAAAAAGAAGGATTAATTAAACATTGGGGATTATCTGAAGCTGGTGTCGAAACTATTCGTCGTGCTCATAAAGTTGAGCCATTAGCAGCTGTTGAATATGAATATTCAATGTGGTGGCGTGAAATTGAAAAAGATGTTTTACCAGTGTTAGAAGAATTAGGAATTGGTTTAGTTGCATATAGTCCTTTAGGTAGAGGTTTTTTAACTGGTAAATTAGATAAAAATACTACTTTTGGTGAAAATGATAATCGTGCAGATTTGCCAAGATTTACAAAAGAAGCTATGGCTGCCAATCAAGTAGTTATTGACTATATTAACGAGCTTGCAACAGCTAAAAATGCTACTGCCGCTCAGATTGCTTTAGCATGGGTCATGGCTCAAAAACCATGGATCGTTCCAATTCCAGGAACTACTAAAATTTCTAGAATTCATGAAAATATTAAAGCAGCTAATATTAAGTTCAGTGATGAAGAAATGAAGACGATCAATGATGCTTTAAGTAAAATTGAAATTGTTGGTGATCGTTATCCAGAATCAGAAAAAAGAAGAACTGGTAATTAAATATTTCAAACAAGAGCGTAACCGCTCTTGTTTTGGTATACCTTTAAGGTATAGAAAGGATAATTAATAAGTATTAGACATATATAAAAAACAGGTTTAAGATAATATTGTCAAAAGAATACAATTAGAAAGAAGTGAGATTATGAAAATAGTAAATCAAAATTTCGATGAAGAAAGAGCTTTATATGGGCTTCATGATAGTGAAGTAATTAGTTGTAATTTTCAAGGTCCTCAAGATGGTGAATCACCATTTAAAGAAACCCATGATATTCTTGTAGATAGTTGTTATTTTGCATTAAGATATCCATTTTGGCATGTTAATCATGCTAAGATTATAAATACTGAAATGACTGATTTATGCCGGGCAGCTTTATGGTATGATAATGATGTCACTATTGAAAATAGTAAATTACATGGTATTAAAGCAGTCCGTGAATGTCACAATGTTTCATTGAATAATTGTGATATTATTTCACCAGAATTTGGCTGGATGAGTGCTAATTTAAAATTGAGCAATTGTAAATTAACTGGTGAGTATCCATTTTTACACAGTAATGATATTGAGTTGGATCATTTTGAGTTAAGTGGTAAATATTCTTTTCAATATGTAGAAAATATGGTTATTAAAAATTCATATTTAGATACTAAAGATGCTTTTTGGCATAGTAAAAATGTTACTGTTTATGATAGTGTTTTAAAAGGAGAATATTTAGCCTGGTATAGTGAAAATTTAAAATTAGTACGTTGTAAAATCATTGGTACTCAGCCGCTATGTTATGCTAAAGGATTAATTTTAGAAGATTGTGAAATGATCGATACTGATTTGAGTTTTGAAAAAAGTGATGTTCAAGCAACAATTAAAGGAAATATTGTTAGTGTAAAAAATCCTGAATCAGGTTATATTTGTGCTGATAGCATTGATCAAATCGTATTAGATGCACCAACAAAATGTCAAATTCGTTGCTGCAATGTTATGAATTTTAATCAAGAATGCAAAGAATGTACTATCACAAATTAAATAGGACTTAAAAACTGACTTATGATAGGTTCCCGCTAAAGTAGATATATAAAATAAATGTATCTGCTTTAGTGGGATTTTTCTATATTATATTGATTAATATTTACTCTGTTTATTTGATGAAAACTAGATTATTATAGTTAGCCGTTTTTGTTTACAACAAGCTAACATCAATGATAAAATTAAATAAAAATTGAGGTGATCATGATGGAAATACGAGTTTTAAAATATTTTTTAGCTGTAGCTAGAGAAGGAAATATTACTAGAGCTGCAGAAGTATTACATATTACCCAGCCAACCCTTAGTCGTCAGTTAATGCAGTTAGAAGATGAATTAGGTGTAGCGTTATTTATTCGTGGCAAAAGAAAAATGATCTTAACAGATGTTGGAATGTTATTAAAAAGAAGAGCTGAAGAAATTGTTAGTTTAGCTGAAAAAACCGAGCTGGAAATTAGTAATCAAGATAATGATGTGAGTGGTGAAATTGTTTTAGCTTGTGGTTTAACTGAAGCAACTCAAACCATGGGAAGATATATTAAAGAATTTAAGGAAATATATCCAGATGTGGTTTTTAAAGTAAAAAACGGAAATTCTGATTTTATCATGGAAGCAATCGATAATGGTTTAGTTGATCTGGGTTTTGTTATTGAACCAATTGATTTGGAAAAATTAAATTTTTTGAAAATGAATCAATTAGAAACATGGGGAATATTGATGAAAGCCGATTCACCGCTAGCTAGTAAAGATTATTTAGAAGCATCAGATTTAATAAATATACCATTAATAAATACCGCAAGAATTGAAACACAAAATCAGTTGAAAAACTGGATGGGAAACGATTATGAAAAACTTAATTTTGTTGCAGTCTCTGAATTATCATCTACTGCAGCTACTTTAGTAGAAAATGATGTAGGTTATGCAATCGTTATTGAAGGGTCTACAAGCAATGTTATTAGTGACCAGCTATGTTTTAGACCGCTTTATCCTAAAATGACAACAGCTTCATTAGTTATCTGGAAAAAATATCAGTCTTTTAGTTATACAATTTCAAGATTTATTGATTTTATTTCTAAAGAGATTAAAGATGGTAAATAAAAACAAGTTTGATATTATCAAATAATATCTACTTGTTTTTTTATTCTTTTAAAGATTGATACAAAAAGATGAATTTAATAAAAATATGGTTTTTTAATAAGTCAACAAGGCTGAATATTAAGTAAAAATATGATTTTTATTGATAGAATGACTATTAATTAGGTTTGAAAGTAAAAAAATTGCTTTTCATTTTTTTGATATTTTGTTAGAATAGGGAGCGGGTCCAATCCAACAATTTTTTAAGTTTTACTGATTTAATCAAGATAAGTAGTCGATCATAGTAAAAGAATACTTGTTTTGATTACTATATATTTTTACCAGCACTCTGAAAGCGTTATCATTTTTTGATGAAATGCACCTTTAATTATGATATAATGATTTTATCTTAGAAAAGGGGGAGTGACACATGCTCGATGATTTTTTGATTCACGTATTTCATAAAGGAAATACTTTAGAGGCGTATAAAATTTTTGGTGCTCATTTGGAGACAAACAACCATAAAAAAGGTGTCCGCTTCACCGTTTATGCACCTAATGCACGTAGTGTACAAGTCGTAGGTGATTTTAATGATTGGGATGGAAGCAATCACTATATGGAAAAATATACCGATGGTGGTATTTGGACTTTGTTTATTCCTGGAGTTAAGGAAAAAGCATTGTATAAATATCGAATTGAAACCCAAAATTTTGCGACTGTTGATCGTGCAGATCCATACGCTTTTTATAGTGAATTACGGCCTGGAACTGCATCAAGAGTATACAATATTGAAAATTTCCGCTGGTCGGATAAACGCTGGTTAAATGCCAGAACTAAAAACTTTGATAAACCAATGAATATTTATGAAGCAAATATTGGTTCTTGGAAAATGAAAAAAGATTTTACAGATGAAGAAGATGGTGAATTTTATACTTATGAAGAAATGATAGATTTGATCATTCCTTATTTAGTTGAAAATCATTATACTCATCTTGAATTGATGCCATTAACTGAGTTTCCATTCGATGGTTCTTGGGGATATCAGGCAACTGGTTACTTTAGTGTAACAAGCCGTTATGGTGAACCAAAGGGATTGATGAAATTCATAAATGCTTGTCATAAAGCTGGAATTGGTGTTATCATGGATTTTGTTCCAGCTCATTTTGTAAAAGATGGACA
This sequence comes from Erysipelatoclostridium sp. An173, assembly GCF_963931465.1. GTDB lineage: Bacteria > Bacillota_I > Bacilli_A > Erysipelotrichales > Coprobacillaceae > Thomasclavelia > Thomasclavelia merdavium. The sequence continues at coordinate 659,221 of NZ_OZ007017.1, forward strand.
TGGTTTATATCAATTTGATGGCGGTTTTGTTTATGATTATCCAGATATTAATCGCCGTTATACAGAATGGGATAGTGTTTATTTTGATGTTGGGCGCGAAGAAGTACGTAGCTTTTTGATGAGTAGCGTTGGCTTTTTTGCTAAATATTTCCACGTTGATGGAATTAGATTTGATGCAGTAAGCAATTTAATTTATTGGAAGGGAAATAAAGAAGCTGGTCTAAACGACGGAGCAGTAGAATTTATGCGTAGAATGAATAACCACATGAAAGGATATTTCCCTGGGGTTATGTTAATTGCAGAAGATTCTAGTGATTTTAATGGCGTTACTAAATCACCAGACGTTGGTGGTCTAGGATTTGACTACAAATGGGATTTAGGTTGGATGAATGATACTTTGAAGTACATGAAATTGGATCCAGTATATCGTCAAAGTGACCACAATTTAATTACTTTTTCAATGGCATATTTTTATAGCGAAAACTTTATATTGCCATTTTCACATGATGAAGTTGTTCATAGTAAAGGTACCATTGTTGATAAAATCTGGGGTACTCATGAACAAAAATTTGCGCAATTAAAAACGCTATATACTTATATGATGATTCATCCAGGTAAGAAATTAAACTTTATGGGAAATGAATTAGGTGAATATAAGGAATGGGACGAAAAAGTGGCATTGGGATGGAATATTTTAAAATACCCAATTCATGATTCTTTCCATCATTTCATGATTAGATTAAATGAAATCTATAAAAATTATCAATGTATGTATGAACAAGACTATGGCATGGACGGTTTTGAATGGCTTGTTGTTGATGATCGGGCTCAAAGCGTCTTTGCAATAGAAAGAAAAGGAACTGATGGTAGTTCATTGATTGCAGTAATGAACTTTACTGCTAATAAGCATGAAGGTTATAAGATTCCAGTAAACAAACCAGGATCTTATAAAGAAATTCTTAATAGCGATACTGATATTTATAGTGGAAGTAACTATACTAACAAACGTGCTATTAGAGCTAAAAAAGGTCAAACTTTAAATAAAGAATATTATATACCAGTGAATATTGCTCCTTTTGGCAGCATGATTTTCGAATATAAAGCACCAAAATAAAACTGGTATCAAAAAGGAGATAATATGTTTAAGAACAAAGAAGAATTTAAATTTGAGTTTTCACGTAGAATTATTGAATCATATGGACGTACTGTTGAAGAAAGTCATATTACTGAACGTTTCTTAGTATTAGAAACAATGGTTCGTGACTATGCTTCAGTTAACTGGGCAACTAGTAAAGCTATGATTCGTAACAATTGTCAAAAACAAATGCATTATTTTTCAATGGAATTTTTAATGGGACGTCTTCTAGTAAACAATATGATGAATCTTGGTATTTATCAAATTGCTAAAGAAGGATTAGCTGAATATGGTATTAACATTCATGATTTAGAAGAATTAGAAAGCGATGCTGGACTTGGAAACGGTGGTTTAGGTCGTTTAGCAGCTTGCTTTATGGATTCTTTAGCTTCATTAAAATATCCAGGTCATGGACATACTATTCGTTATGAATATGGTTTATTTAAACAAAAGATCGAAAATGGTTATCAAATTGAATTACCTGATCAATGGATGCAGGTAGGATTTAACTGGGAAGTAAGAAAACCAAAACATCGTGTACCAGTAAAATTCTTTGGAAAAATTGTTTTCAATGAAGAAACAGGAAAATATGAACATGTAGATGCTGAAGAAGTATTTGCAGTTCCTTATGATGTACCTATCGTTGGTAATGATACAGTAACAACAAACACATTACGTTTGTGGTCTGCAGAAGCTAGTGATAATATTCCTGCAAATCAGGATTTTAGACAATACGTTCAAAATGTTCGCGATATTTGTCAAATGCTTTATCCTGATGATTCAACACCAGCAGGAAAAGTGTTGCGTTTAAAACAAGAATATTTCTTTACATGTGCAGGATTAGCTTCTATTGTTAAAGCACATTTAAGACAATATCCTAGTTTAAGTAATTTCCATGAAAAAAATGTTATTCAATTAAACGATACTCATCCAGTTTTAGCAATTCCAGAATTGATGAGAATCTTAATTGATGAACATGATTATGAATGGGAAGAAGCTTGGGATATTACTACTCAAACATTTGCTTATACAAACCACACTATCTTAGCTGAAGCAATGGAAACTTGGCCAATTGATGTAATGCAATCATTATTGCCAAGAGTTTATCAGATTATTGAAGAAATTCATCGTCGTTTTGTTGGGTATGCTAAAATGGTTAGTGGACACGATGATGAATTAGTAGATCGAGTAATGATTTTACGCGATGGTACTGTATATATGGCAAAACTTGCAATTGTTGGAAGCTTTAGTGTTAACGGTGTTGCTAAATTACACTCAGATATTTTAGCTGAACGTGAATTAAGAGATTTTGCCGTTTTATACCCAAATAAATTCAACAATAAAACAAATGGGGTAACTCATCGTCGCTGGTTAGCATATTGTAACCCTGAATTATCATCATTAATCACTGAATATATTGGTGATAGCTGGATCAAACATCCAGAAAAATTAGAAGATTTACTAGATCATGTTGATGATCCGGTACTTCAAGAACGTTTCTTAGATGTTAAAAGAGAAAGAAAACAAATTCTTGCTGACTATATCAAAGAACATAATGGTATTACAGTAGATGTTGATAGTATCTTTGACATTCAAGTAAAACGTCTACATGCATATAAACGTCAATTATTAAATGTATTACACATTATTGATTTATATTTTAGAATGAAAGATAATCCTGATTATCGTATTGAACCAAGAACATTCATTTTTGGAGCAAAAGCAGCAAGCGGATACTATTTTGCTAAAAAAGTTATCAAATTAATCAATAGCGTTGGAGAAGTGGTAAATAACGATCCAGAAACTAATAAATACTTAAAAGTTGTTTTCTTAGAAAACTATGGAGTAACATTGGCAGAAAAAATTATGCCAGCAGCTGATGTTTCAGAACAAATTTCAACAGCAGGTAAAGAAGCTAGTGGTACTGGAAATATGAAATTCATGATGAACGGTGCAATTACTTTAGGTACTTTAGATGGTGCTAATGTTGAAATTTCTGAACTTGTTGGTGAAGATAACTGCTTAATCTTTGGTTTGAAAGATTTCGAAGTAAAAGAATTACGTGATAGCGGAACTTATCGGGCATGGGATTACTACAACAATAATCCAAGATTAAAACGTGTTATTGATAGTTTGATGGATGGAACATTCATCGATAATCGTGAAGAATTCAGAGTTATTTTTGAAGAATTAATGAACAAAAATGATGAATACTTTGTTTTAGCTGATTATGAATCTTATTGTGAAACACAAAGAAAAGTACGTGATTTATATCAAGATCGTAATCGCTGGGCTAGAGCATGTCTTGTAAATATTGCTAAAAGTGGATTCTTCTCATCAGATCGTACAATTCAACAATATGTTGATGATATCTGGCATTTAGAAAAACTTAAATTCTAGTTTTAAAGCTAAATACTAACAAGGATAAATCGATTGGGGATTTATCCTTGTTTTATTGAAAATAACTAAATTATTTTTTATAAAAAAGTTATTTAAATTATATTAATAAAATCTTAATAAATGGCTTGTTAACTTCACTCATTTCATTGCCTTATTGTAAATGATAAGATATAATGAGTTCGAGATGAAAGGATGAATGTCATGGAAAATAGTGCTGTAAGAATGATTGCTAAAATGATTTTAGCGAACAAAATGGAAGTATTACTAGTTAGACAATATTATGATGGAAATTCAGATAGATTTTATTTACGCAATGTATTGACTGGTGACTTACAAAAAATTATGATTTCAGCTAAATATGTTGAAGAGAAGTATACGCATTATTTTTTTGATGATGTCAATATTGATTTTACACAAGTTTATCAAGTTTTAGATGCTTATGGTTTAAGTGAGACATTACAGTATACCCCACTTATTAATGATCCCGAGTTTATGAAAGTTAATTATTATGACGGACATGATTTAGGAAGTACTTACTATCCTGATTATACTGTTTTTAAAGTTTGGGCGCCAACTGCTTTAGAGGTTAAGGTAATGGTAAAGAAAAACCATGAGTTCATTAGCTATGACATGAAAAGAGTAGAAAATGGCGTTTTTAGTTTATATTTATCAGGAGATTATGATAATTGTGAATATCTTTATCAAGTAAGGCATCATGATAGTTTTATTAATGCATTAGATCCATATGCATATAGTTCTTCAGCAAATGGTAGAAGTAGTATAATAATTGACTTGAATAAATGTATGATCGATTTGAATCGTCAATATTTAAAACCATTGAAACAAAAAACGGATGTCATTTTATATGAACTTAGTGTCCGTGATTTTACGATGTATGAAAATAGCCCAAGTAAACATAAGGGGAAGTTTTTAGGTGTTAGTGAAGCTGGCTTAATTACTAAACATGGAAATAACGCTGGATTAGATTACTTAGTAAATTTAGGGATTACGCATGTTCAGCTAATGCCGATTTTTGATTTTGCAACGGTTGATGAAAATCAGCCTCATCTATTATATAACTGGGGTTATGATCCAGCGCAGTATAATGTTCCTGAAGGAAGTTATTGCAGTGATCCTAATGATGGTTATAGCCGTGTTTTAGAGTGTAAAGAAATGATTGCTCGATTACATCGTCATGGTTTAAGAGTTATTATGGATGTGGTTTATAATCATATGTATGATGTAAATGCTAGTCCATTTGAACGAATTGTGCCTGGTTATTATTTTAGAAAAAATATGGATGGTACTTTGTCAAATGGTTCTTGGTGTGGTAATGATTTAGAAAGCTGTAATTATATGGTTCGTAAGTATATTATTGATATGTCAAGAAGATGGCAAAGTTTTTATGGTGTTGATGGTTATCGTTTTGATTTAATGGGAATCATTGATATTGAAACAATAAATCAAGTATATCAAATTTGCCATTCATATGATAAATCATTTATGGTCTATGGTGAAGGATGGAATATGCCAACTAGTTTACCTGATGATCAAAAGGCGATGCAGTTTAATCATTATAAAATGCCAAATATTAGTTTTTTCAATGATGAATTTCGTGAAGTTATTAAAGGTGGCAGCAGTGATGGTGTTTTGGTTAATAAGGGATTTATTACTGGAAATCTTTATGAAACTGAACGAGCACGTAATTGTATTATGGCATGTAATCGTTATACATCACCAGATCAATCTATAAATTATGTAGAATGTCATGATAATGCAACTATCTTTGATAAATTATATATTTCTAATGTTGAAGAAGGGTTAAATGGAATTTTAGAACGGCAGAAAAATTTAACTATTGTAACATTACTATCACAAGGTATTCCTTTTATTCATGCTGGTCAAGAATTTTATCGTACCAAAGGAGGAATTGGTAATAGTTATAATTCTCCAGATAATATCAATTCTATAAATTGGGATTTTCGAGATATATATAAAGATGATGTTGAAGACATTAAAAAGATTATTCAATTAAGAAAAAATAATAAATGTTTCCGTTATTCTACGGTAGAAGATATAGAAAAAAATATAATAGTTGAAAATATTGACTTTAAGATGTTAAAATATACTCTCAAACAAGATGAGGGAGAATATCAGAAATTTGTAATCTATATTAATCCGTCTAATTTTACGTTTGATTATGACGAAACTGATTATCAGCTGCTTTATGGATTGATTACTGATAGTCAAATTGGAGCTAAAACAGTTGTTGTATTAGCTAAATAATATTAGATAAGGAGAATTAAATTGAAATTAATTGTTGGACTAGGAAATCCTGGTAAGGAATATGAAGCAACACGTCATAATTGTGGTTTTATGGTTATTGATGCGCTTGCTGATAAATTAAATGTAACAGTTGATCAAAAGAAATTTAAAAGTTTATATACTAAATTTAAATATCATGGTGAAGATGTTATTTTATTAAAGCCGCAAACATATATGAATTTATCAGGGGAAGCAGTTATTGCTGCAATGAATTTTTTCAAAATTGATATCGATGATATTCTAGTTATTTATGATGATTTAGATATGCCGGTTGGTAAATTACGTTTACGTAAAAGTGGAAGTGCCGGGGGTCATAATGGAATAAAAAATATTATCTCACATGTATCATCACAGAATTTTAAACGAATTCGTGTTGGAATTGACCGTCATCCCTATATAAAAGTAGTAGATTATGTATTATCAAAATTTACTAAAGAAGAAACAGCGGCTATTAAGGAAGGTATTGATCGAGCTTGTGATGCTGTTATAGATTGTCTGGATCATGATTTTGATTATGTTATGAATCATTATAATTAGAGGTAATTATGAAAAAAATAGATGAGATTTTAAAGAAAAATCTGGCTTTTAAGACTCTGCTTAATGGCCAGGGAAGTATCGTTGTAAACAATGTAAATGATGAGGCACTATTAATAGCTAGTGCCTTTTTGCACTTGAAAAAAGATATTGTTGTTATTAAGCCGAATCAATATGAAGCCAATCTATTGTATCAGCAATTAGCTTTGATCAATGAACAGGATTGTTTATTTTTTCCAGTTGATGAGTCATATCGAATTGAAACATTGGCTTCATCACCAGAATTATTAGGACAAAGAATTGATGCATTATATCAATTGAGTCAAAATAAGCCTAAAATTTTAATTACTCACGGTCAGGCACTGGTTCGATATTTACCAACAAAACAATTATTTTGTGATAATTGTTTGGATATTAAAGTTGGCGATCATATCGATATCTATCAGTTACAAACAAAATTAATTAATGCGGGATATCAAAATGCGATGCGAGTCGATCAGCCATTTTATTTTTCTAAGCGTGGTGGAGTTATTGACGTTTTTTCGATTCAATATGAAAATCCAGTTAGAATTGAGTTTTTTGATGATGAAATTGATAATATTCGTTTCTATGATCAAAACAGCCAGCGAACAATTGAACATGTAAATCAAATTACAATTATACCTGCTAGTGATATTTTATATGAAGAAAAAGAAGTACGAGCAGTATTAGGAAAAATAAATGATTTACGTGATCAGCAGTTTGAAGAATTAGAAGAAATGTATCAGGATGAATATTTAAACAAGGTTGCTATTGACCAGGAAAATTTACGTAATCATGATACTAGCTTTAATATGTATAGCTATTATAATTTGTTTAATCAAACTGCTAATTTGTTGGAGTATGTTAATGATCCATTAATTATTCAAGTAAATCGTCATGATATTGAAATAGCATATAAGAATTACTTAGAAGAAAACTTTTATTATTATCAAGAACTAGCTAGTATTGGTAAAAGTGTTAAAGGATTAAATTTATTTAGTGATTTGTATCAAATTTTAGATCAGGATGCAGTATTCTTTAATCCGTTTGCTAAAGATGACAAAGATGTCTTCTTTAATGCTCGGGGTATCATGTTAGATAATAATGATGAAAATCTGTTGGTCAAAGAAATTAGGGATTATCTAAAAGTTTCTAAAGTATTAATTGCATTAGATGATGAACATCAAATAAAACTTATGTGTGAATTATTTGATCGTCATGAAATGTTATATACATTAGTTGGTATCAAGGATGAATTATATCCAGGATTAAATATTGGTATTTATCGATTAAATGCGGGGATTGAGTTAGTTGATGAAAAACTAGTAATCATCAGTGCTAATGAGTTATTTAAAACTCGTAATTTAAATAAACCTAAGTATTTAAAATATAAGAACGCTAAGATAATTAAAGATTATCAAGAGTTAAATGTTGGTGATTATGTAGTTCATGACAACTATGGAATCGGTCAGTATTTAGGAATCAAAACTTTAGAGGTTCAAGGTTTTCATAAAGATTATTTGTATGTGGCTTATGCTAATAATGATACTTTATATATCCCAGTAGAACAATTTAAATTAATTAGAAAATATTCAAGCAGTGAGGGAAAAATCCCTAAAGTTAATAAATTAGGAAGCTCTAATTGGCAAAAGACTAAGGCTAAGGCCCGTAATAAAGTTGATGATATTGCTGATAAATTAATCGAAATTTATTCAGCGAGAATTAACCAGCCTGGTTTTGCTTTTCCACCAGATGATCAAATTCAATTAGAATTTGAACAGGCATTTGGTTATGAATTAACGCCTGATCAACAGCGTTCAGTTGATGAAATAAAGGCTGATATGGAAAAGCCAACTCCAATGGATCGCTTGTTATGTGGGGATGTTGGTTTTGGAAAAACGGAGGTAGCTTTACGGGCTGCTTTTAAAGCAATCTTAGCTAATAAGCAGGTAGCTTTCTTATGTCCAACGACAATTTTATCGATGCAGCATTATAAAACCATGGAAGCTAGATTTAAAGATTTTCCAGTAAGGATTGCTTTATTGAATCGTTTTACTTCTTCAAAAAATAAAAAACAGATTTTATCTGATTTAAAACAAGGTAATATCGATTTATTAGTGGGAACACATCGGATTTTATCTAAAGATGTTATTTTTAAAGATATTGGTTTATTATGTATCGATGAGGAACAGCGTTTTGGAGTACGTCAAAAAGAACGTATCAAAGAATATCGAAAAACAATTGATGTTTTAACATTGACAGCAACACCAATTCCACGTACTTTACAAATGTCATTGATGGGAATTAGGGGACTATCACAAATTGAAACGCCACCTAAAAACCGTCAACCAGTACAAACATATGTGGTTGGTAAAAGTAATGTTTTAATTAAACAGATTATTGAACGTGAATTAGCACGTGATGGTCAGGTTTTCTATTTATATAATCGAACTAACCAAATTGCTAATGTTGCATATAATATTTCTTTGGCAGTACCTCAAGCTAAAGTGGCGATTGGGCATGGTCAAATGGATAAAAATGAACTTGAAGATGTTATGATGCGCTTTGTAAATAAAGAGTTTAATGTTTTGGTTTGTACAACAATTATTGAAACTGGAATTGATATTCCTAATGCGAATACTATAATTGTTGAAGATGCTGATCGTTTTGGTTTAAGCCAGTTATACCAGATTAAAGGACGCGTTGGCCGTAGTAATCGTGGTGCTTATGCTTATTTATTATATAATCCAGGCAAGATTTTAAATGAAGAAGCTAGTAAACGTTTAAAAGCGATTAAAGAATTTACAGAATTGGGTAGCGGTTATAAAATTGCAATGCGTGATTTAGCGATTCGTGGTGCTGGTGATATTTTAGGTGGTACTCAATCTGGATTTATTGATTCGATTGGTTTTGACATGTATATGAAAATTCTTCAAGAAGCTGTTAATGAAAAAATGGGTAAAGTTAATGAGGAAAAAGAAATTAAGTCAGTTAATGTTAATGTTGACGGTTATATTCCTCATGACTATGTTTCAAGTGATATTGAAAAATTAGAATTATATCAACGCCTTGATCAGGCTAAGACAATTGTAGCTATCGATCATTTAAAATCAGAATTTATTGATTATTATGGTAAATTACCTAAAGAGGTTGCCGTATTAATTGAAAAGAGAAAGTTAGATATTTTAGCTAATAGTGAAATAATAGAAGATATTGTTGAAGTTAAAGGAAAAATGCAGGTTACTTTTACAAAACAATATAGTAAAGAATTAAAAGGTGATCAATTATTTGAATTAGTTAATCGTTTATTTACACGACCTGGCTTTAAACAAAGTGGTGGACAGGTTATGTTATTATTGCCTAAATCTGATCAATGGTTAGAACGAATTAATCAATTAATATCAACATTAAGTGCTTCTTAGGATATTAAAAATTAAATTGATGAAAACAGAAGTGGATATCATTTTTAAATGATTTTAAGCTTCTGTTTTTATTTTATGATTTTAAACAATAAAAACATCAAATATTTGATGTATATAATCATTTTATTACTGCGTTTAATTTTTTATAAAAAATTTTAAAATTTATGCAATAAAGCAGGATATTAAAGCATTGATATAGTGAAAAGCAAAACAAAAGAAAATTGAAAGGGGAAAATAAAATGAAAAAGGTTAGTTTATTAATTTGTGGAGCGATGTTAATGGTTATCTTGAGTGGCTGTGGTAGCAATACAGCATCAAAGACAGAAACAATAGTTACAATGGATGTTAATCCAAGCATCCAATTTGAATTAAATCAGGATGATGAAGTAGTCGGAATTAGTGCTGGAAATGAAGATGCTAAAAAGATTTTAGAAAAAGTTGATGTTGAAGATGATGATGCTAATAAGGCAGTTGATAAAATTGTTGATTCTTTAGTAGATGAGGGGCATTTATCAACAGAAAATAATACTGTTTTATTATCAGTTGATAACGATGATGATGATAAAAGAATTGAATTAGAACAAAAATTAGGTGAAACAATTCAATCATCATTAAAAGAAAATTCAATTGATGGCGCAATCTTTTCACAAGATATGGATATTGATGACGATGTTGAAAGTTTAATTAAAAAATATGATATTTCTTATGGTAAAGCAACTTTAATTGAAAAGATCTTAGATGAAAATGATGATAATCAAAAAGCTTATAAAGTTGAAGATTTAGTAAAATTAAATGCTCAGGAATTGATCATGATTTATCAGTCAATGGAAAGAAAAGATGATGATATATTATTAGGTAGTGTTAGTACATCAAAATACATTACTAGTGATGAAGCTTTAGCAGTAGCATTAAGTGATGCTGGTTTAGCTCAAAATCAAATTACTGATTTAGAAATTGATTATGATATTGAAAATGGTGTTTTAACATATGAAATTGAATTTAAAGGTAATGGTAAAGAATACGAATATGAAATTAATGCTTCTAAGGGAGTTATCGAAAGAGAAATAGAAAGTGCTTCTTCATCACCAGCAACACCAGCAGTAACACCAAATGCCAGCTCTAATTCTGGTGGTGGTAACTATGATGATAGTGACTATGGACCAAATAATGATGGTGTAACAAATTATGATGATACTGATTATGGACCAAATAACGATGGTGTGACAAACTATGATGATACTGATTATGGACCAAATAACGATGGTGTGACAAACTATGATGATACTGATTATGGACCAAATAATGATGGTGTAACAAACTATGATGACACTGATTATGGACCAAATAATGATGGTGTGACTGATTATGATGATAACGATGATGATGGGGATACTAACTACGACGATACTGATTACGATGATTAAAAAAAGTGAATCATATGATTCACTTTTCCTGATATTTTTATAAAGTTGAGATTAATTAGTGATTAATTTATGATTTAAAAAAGATTGTAAATTATAGGTTAAAAATAGTGGAAAATCATGATCGTAAAATTTTAGTAATGTAAAGATATTTATTGGAAAAACGTAGTAAAATCCAACGTTTTCTTAACATAATTAATACAAAATTTACATGAGCTTAACATAGCGACATTGTAAATTTGCTATAATTTTTTTGAAATGGGAAGGAAAGAAGTTGGATGGTTAAGGATAAACGATTAGATGAATTATTAAATTTATTAAAAGAAAAAAATCAAGAAGTTTTTGCAGAATTATATGATATCATGCATGATGAAATCTTTCGATATATTTACAGTATAGTTCGTAATAAAGAATATGCCCAAGATTTGACTCATGATACTTTTATTCAAATATATAAAAACGCAGGACGTTATAATCAAAAAAGTCATGCTAAAGCATGGATGATAACGATATCTCGAAATATAACTTATATGTCTTTACGTAAATCTAATCGGGAACTGCTTGTTGATTATGAAATTGATCATCCAGATCAAGGAATGAAAGAAACAATTCATGATAAAATCTTAATTGAAAAAATGATGACATTATTAAATAATGAAGAAAGGGAAATTATTGTTTTGCATATCGTTGAAGGATTTGCCTTTCGAGAAATATCTAGCATCATGGATATTGGCTTATCAACAGTTCTTAGTAAATATCATCGCTCATTAAAAAAATTAAGAAATAGCATGGAGGTGTAAAAATTGAAAAATCGTGAAATTAAAGATCAATTAAAAAAAGAATTTCGACAACTCCAGATGAATGATATAAAAAAGGAATTACTAGATGAAATTAAATATGTTAAACAAGTAGAGGCTTCTAGTAGTAAAAAGACTCATCGTAAACTGGTTAGTCATTGGAAAATGAGTGCGATATGTTTATCAATGATAATTATATTAAGTTTTGTAACTGTTAATTTTAATCAAAGATCACATGATGGTTGTATTGTTTCTTTTGATGTAAATCCTAATATTGAATTAGAAGTTAATGATGAAAATCGAGTAACGGATTTTGATTATCATAATGAAGAAGGTAAATTAGTTCTTAAAGATATGGATCTAATTGATACTGATATTGATGTTGCTGTTAATGCTATTATCGGTAGTATGTTTAAAAATGGGTATATCGATGAAATTAAAAACTCTGTTTTAGTTACTGTTCAAGGGGATGATCGTAATACTCGTGAAGAATTGAAAAAACGGGTTGCTAATGATGTAAAAGAAGTATTAGATGGATATTCAATTCAAGCATCAGTAGTTTCCCAGGATATTGATTACTCTAGTAAAGTAAAAAAATTAGCTGATGAATATCAGATTTCTGTTGGTAAAGCAACATTAATTCAAGAGTTGATCAATGCCAATCCTAGTTATGAGTTTAGTGATTTAACTAATTTAACGATCAATGATTTAAATACACTTGTTCATTATAAAAATATTCAGTTTAAAACTATTACAATTGATGGTGTTGAAAGTCATGATGGATATTTAAGCGATGAAGAAGTAAAAGAAAAGGTTTTAGAACATGCAAAAGTATCTGAAAATGAAGTTATTAGCTATCAATCAAATATGGATTGTGATGATAATCGTTTGATTTTTAATGTTCAAATGCAAGATTCTTATGCTATTTATAATTATCAGTTAAATGCTATTAGTGGTGAAATTATCACTTTTAATGTTGAAGTAAATGTATAGGAGGTTATTAAAATAAACTCCTAATTTAATATAAGGAGAACAGTTATGCTACTTGAAAAAGAGCCAATTTCTTATCGCCATGAATTAAAACATCGGATGAATAGTGGTGAGGATTTTTGGATTTCAAATCGATTAAAATTATTATTTGACTTAGATGATCATAGCAATGAAGATGGGATGTATCAGGTTAATAGTTTATATTTTGATACCTCTGAAGATAAAGCGTTATTTGAAAAATTGAATGGTGTTAAAAAACGTGAGAAGTTTAGAATACGTTATTATAATAATGATTTTAGTTTTATAAGATTAGAAAAAAAGATAAAAAATAATGGATTATGTGCTAAAAGAAGTGCGCAACTTAGTAAAGAAGAAGTTGAAAAAATATTAGCTGGAGATATTGATTTTCTATTGGCTAGTGAAAATCCGTTATTAATTGAATTTTATAGTAAGATCAAAGGGGAAATGTTACAACCTTCAGTAATAGTTTTTTACAGGCGGGAAGCTTATCGTTATTTACCAGGAAATGTAAGGATTACAATTGATCGTGATTTACATACGGAAACAAATGTTTTGAATTTCTTTGATTTATCAAATGGAATTGCAGCTGATCTAGGTGTTTCTATTTTAGAAGTTAAATATGATGAATTTTTACCAGATATTGTATTAAAAATGGTTCAAGGCATTTCTCAAAAAACAGGAGCATATTCAAAATTTGCTCAATGTCGATTGAAACATTGGTAGGAGAGGAAAAATGAATTTTAGTGATATTTTTAAATCAAGTTTTTTAGAAAATGCTACAGCAATTTCTTTGTTTGATATGCTAGTGGCCTTATTATTGGCATTTAGTATTGGTTTGTTTATCTTTTTTGTGTATAAAAAAAGTTATAGTGGTTTAATGTATTCAGCGAGTTTTGGTACTACTTTGATAGCTTTAACGATGATTACAACTTTAGTAATCTTAGCTGTAACTAGTAATATTGTTTTATCACTAGGGATGGTAGGGGCGTTATCAATAGTCAGATTTAGAACGGCAATTAAAGAACCAATGGATATTGCATTTTTGTTTTGGAGCATAGCTGCTGGTATTGTTTTAGCAGCGGGTTTAATTCCTTTAGCGGTAATTGGCAGTGTTATGGTTGGGTTAGTTTTGATAATTTTTTCTAATCGGAAAAATGTCTTACGACCATATATTTTAGTTGTTCATTGTCAAGATGATGAGATTGAAAAAAAAGCAAGTCAGTTTGTTAAAGAACAGGTAGATGCTTTTTCTTTGAAGAGTAAAAGTATAAAAAAACAATCAATTGAATTGAACTATGAAGTAAGAATAAAAGATCAAAGTGCTTTATTTATAAATGAATTATCAAATATGGAAGGAATCACATATGCGGTTTTAGTTTCTTATAATGGTGATTATATGGGATAAGTTATGATTAGGCATAAACATTTTGATAAAATTGTTATTGTAACAACAGTTTTAGCATTGATTTTTGCAACTGGACTACTTTTTAAAGGACAATGGGGATTACAGTCAACTGATTCTATGCCACCATATGCAAATAAATTATTTGATGATAGTTATGTTCATCAAATTGATTTGCAGTTTAATGATCCGGAAAGTTTTTTTGCAAATGCCAAAGAGGAAAAATATGTTGAAGCAACAATTACGATTGATGGTGAAGTATTTGAAAATGTAGGTTTACGAGTAAAAGGAAATAATTCATTACGTTTAGTTGAACGTTATGGTTTGACAAGATATAGTATGAAAATTGAATTTGATCATTATAATAAGGATTTAAATTACTATGGTTTGGATAAAATGTCATTAGATTGTTCGTTTCAGGATAATAGTTATCTAAAAAACTATATGACTTATCAGATGATGAGTTTTATGGAAGTACCATCATCGTTGTGTAGTTATACCTGGGTAACTATTAATGATAAGGATTGGGGGCTTTTTTTAGCGATTGAAGAAGTAGAAGAAGCATTTGTAAAAAGAAACTTTGGTAAAAATTATGGTAAATTATATAAACCAAGTTATCGAAGCTTAGATGATGAAAATGCTGATATTGCCCTTAAATATATTGGTGATGATGTTGAAAATTATAATAATATTTTTAATAATGCTCGATTTGACATTACATTGGAAGATAAAAAAAGATTGATTGAAGCAATTAAAATACTTGATAGTGGTAAAAACTTGGAAACAGCAGTTAATATTGATGAAGTGTTAGCATACTTTGTGGTTCAAGTGTTTGTTGTAAATATGGATAGTTATTTAGGGCGAACTGGTCATAATTATTTTTTGTATGAAGAAGATGGTATTATGACAATGATTCCTTGGGATTATAATTTAGCTTTTGCTACTTATTCACTTGGAATGCCTAATCCTATTAATGATGCAACGTTATATGTTAATTATCCAATTAATACGCCAGCTTCAGGAACAATTATGAAAAATCGTCCTTTGTACCATCATGTAATGAAAAATGATGATTATTATAAAAAGTATCATGAATATTTTGATTATTTTGTAAAAGAGTATTATGAAAATGGTTATTTTGAAAAGAAAATAGCTAAAACAACTAAAATGATTGCTCCTTATGTAAAAAAAGATCCAACTGCTTTTTGTAGTTATGAAGATTATTTACTAGGAGTAGAAACTTTTAAAGAATTTTGCAGTTTACGCTTTCAAAGTGTTCGTGGTCAATTAGAAGGCAAGATTGCTTCAACCTGGAAAGAACAAGAAACAAATACTACTAAAATAAATGCAGATCATATTTGGTTGCCAGATATGGGAGAAATTGCTGATTTGAAGGATTAGTTAATAAAAGGCCAGATAAAATTGTAATTAATACAGTTTTACAGGCCTTATTTTTATTCTTTGATATAGTTTTCTAAAATAGTATCAAAATCAATACCAGCTTTAAATCCTAACGTAAAATAATCATCAACACAATTTTGGAAAGCTTCAAAAGTATATGTTTCATTGATTTTTAAAGCATTTTGATAAACTTTGATTAATTGATTAGCGATACTAATCTGGTTATTTATTTCCTGATAATTTTTTAAATTATCAACATGCAATTCAAAACCAATTGACATTAACATATGCAACCCATCAATATAATAATCAATTAAATCCTTACTATTAGTTGAAGAATTATCCCAGAAACTAAAAATATGTGCTTCTTCACCAAATTTACCAAGTTCACATAAGAATGCTAAAACTTTAGCTTCTACTTTATCCTTGTTTAAAACAGCATGGTCAGGATTACTGACTAATTTTAGTTCATGAGTAACGTGTTGTTGATAAATTTTATTAATCTCATTCATTGATTTTCACCTCTTATTAAGTATTATACTCTTTTTTATGACCTTTTCATGAATTTTGTTCAATATAGTCATCATGAAGATATTCTTTTTTGTAGGTGTTATTAGTTAAATCTTGAACGACATCTAAAAAATCTAGATTTTCTAGATAACAATAATAATTAACACGATCTAAATATTCTTTATTTATACATTTTATTTGATGAACTTTTAAAAGATGATCAAATTTTTTAGTATAAGAATAATCAATTGTAATTTTATATAGTGGTACCAGATGTTTTTCAACGATGTCTGCTTCTTTTAAAGCATCGGCAACACTTTGACGATATGCCCTAGTTAGACCGCCAGCCCCTAGTTTGATCCCACCAAAATAACGGGTTACAATTGCAATAACATTAGATAAGTCATTTTTTTCTAAAACATCCAACATTGGTAAACCGGCTGTACCGCTAGGTTCACCATCATCATTAGCTCTTTTAGCATTTTGAACGATGTATGCAACACAATTATGAGTAGCATCATGATATTTTTGTTTATATTCATCAATTATATCATTAATTTGTGCTTCATTATTGCAAGGTATTAAAGTACAAATAAATTCTGATTTTTTAATCGTCCAGCGATAAACGGTAATTTCACGTACTGATTTCATCTAATCCCTCATTTCTTTATTATCATAACACATATTACTAGCAAAAAGTTAATAAATTTGGTATATTAGAAACGTAATTATAGGAGGCATACTATGAAAAAGATAGCAGTTTTAGCTGATAGTGGTTGTCAATTTCCAATCGGATCATTAGAAGCTGAGGGAATTTATATTGTTCCTCTTACAATAACAATGGGAGAACAGTCATATTTAGATTTAGAAGAAATAAGTGCCGAGGAAGTTTTTCGGCGTATGGAAAGAACTAATGAGATGGTATTAACATCACAACCATCAACTGGTTCAATCCAAGGAACAGTTCGTAGAATCAAAGATGCAGGTTATGACCATATTATTGGTTTACCAATTGCTACTGGTTTATCTTCTACCTTAAATGGGATGAAGTTAGCTTGTGATATGGTGGGAATTCCAATTACTTTGATTGATACTAAGGCAACAGCTTGTATTCAGCGTTATTTAATTAGAGTAGCTAAAAAATTGATTGATGATGGTAAAAGTGTTGCTGAAATTGAATCTATTTTAACTTCATTGGTTGAAGATTCCGGAACATTGATCATGGTTCCTAATCTTGATCATCTAAAAAAAGGCGGACGTATTACTCCAGCGGTTGCTATTTTAGGAAATTTATTGAAAATTGTTCCAGTTATGAAACTGAATTATAAACTTGGTGGTAAGATTGATACTTTTGATAAAGTAAGAACAGTAAAAAAAGCAAACTTAAGAATTATTGATCATTTAGTTAATGATTGTGGAGTTAATAATAAAGATTATGTTATTGCCATTGAACATGTTTTAGTTAATGATCTTGCAAATCAAATGAAAGAAGAATTAATTAAAAGAATTGGTGATTGTTATATTACAGTTCGTGAGTTACCAGCTGTAGTTGGTGCACATATGGGTGTTGGCGGTATTGGATATCAATATATACGTAAATATCAAGGGTTATCATGGAACGAATAACAAGTTTTAGTGTTGACCATACTAAATTAACTAAGGGAGTTTATATTTCTCGAGTTGATGATAATTTAACTACTTATGATATTCGTATGACTTCACCAAATATCGAACCGGCTTTAAAACCAGAAGCAGCTCATACAATTGAACATATTGGGGCAACGTTATTAAGAAATGGTAAGTACCGTGATAAAATAATTTATTTCGGGCCAATGGGTTGTATGACAGGGTTTTATTTAATTACTAAAGATTTAGATTTTGATACAGTTATTGAACTTGTTAAAGAAACTTTTATCCAAATTGCCAACTGGGATCAAGAAATTCCGGGGGCTAAAAAAGAAGAATGTGGTAATTATACATTTATGGATTTAAAGACAGCTAAAAATGTGGCAACCAATTTTCTTGAAAGCAAATGGGAACATCAGTACCATTATTTATAATAGAAATCTTATAATCACTGGCATTGTTTGTCAGTGATTTTTTATATAATAAAACGTGAGTTTTTATCTCACGTTTAACTAATCAATTCAGATACTTGATCATAGATCAAGCTTTCTTGTGCTTTATCACACATAACGATAATACTATCACCGCTTTTTAAATATGTATCGCCACGAGGAATAAATTCTTTTCCATCACGTTGTAAAGATACAATTAAACATTGACTAGGCCAATCAACTTCTTTTAAAAGACAGTTTTCAAGCTTACAATTAGGAACAATCATAAAATCTAAAAGTACTTTTTCACCAACTCCTTGTGGGATAGGGTAATTCCGTTTTTTCAATAAATTTGTTAATAGACTTTCATAAATTGGTTCAGCTTTTAATAAATCAGCTACGATATAAGCAACGATTGTAACTAAAGCAATTGAAAGAAGATGATTTAGTGAACCGGTCATTTCAAAGATTAAAATTATTCCAGTCACTGGGGCTCTAACGATTGCGGTAAAATAACCAGCCATAGCTAGTAAAACAAAATTATTGATATATTGGGCTTCTAAACCAAGATAAATATGAGCAAGATTACCCATTAGTCCCCCAATCATACAGCCAATAACTAATAACGGGAAGAAAATTCCGCCTGGAGCGCCAGAACCAAAACTAATTTGAGCAAATAGAAATTTGCCAATTAGAAAAAATAAGATCAAGGAAACTGTAAGTTTACCTTCTGTTAATAAGTCAACTAATGTATCACCATTGCCGATTAATTCTGGAATAGTAAACCCTAAAACTCCTGCTAAAATAAAAGGAATTAATAATTTTTTAAAAGGAGTCAGATTAAAATGACTATAGAGATTTTGGATGTAAAGCAATGATTTATTATAAAAAGCGCCTAATAATCCTAAAACAGCTCCTAAAATTAATAATATCCAGTAATAATTAGTTGGGATGGTGCTAACTACATTAAAATTAAAAACAGGATCCATTCCTAAAAGCTGACTCATTACATAATCTGCAGCAATTGATGAAGTCATTACCGATACTAATAATGGTGCGGAAAAATGTTTATGAACTTCTTCTAAAGCAAACATTACACCAGCTAATGGAGCATGAAAGGCGGCAGCCAAACCGGCACTAGCCCCACATGTCAATAAATATCGTTCTTCAGTTTTATTTCTTTTTAAAATATGACCAATTCCTTTACCAGTCATTGCCCCTAACTGGATAGAAGGACCTTCACGTCCTAATGCTAGACCGGCAATGTTTGATAAAAAGCCACCAGCAAATTTACATATTAAAACTCGCCACCAGTTAGCATCAATTTTACCACTAAGTTCACCTTCAAGCTGTGGAATACCACTTCCTGATATTAATGGTTCAAAAGTCACTAGTTTAGAGACGATCTTAGCAAGTATTATTAAAATTACAAACCATAATGCAATTGTAAAAATTGATTCTTTACAAAAGGTTAAAATTTTATTAAGCCACAGGGCACCCTGGCTTAAACAAACTCGATAGCCAACAATAATAAAACCGCTGGCAATACCAACAATTAATCCCTCCAATAATAAAACTAACTTAAATCTTTTTGAATCTAATATTTTTGTTAATCTGTTTTTCATAAAATTCCCCATTTCAAAATTATTATAAATCGAAATGTGTGAATTAGTAAAGGCTGTTTTTTATTTGGTGAATAATTGTTTTATTTCTCAAAAAAATAAGGTACAATTAAAGTGGTGATAGAAGTGAGTAGACGTTTAGATGCAATTGAAACCGTAGTAGCAGTTTTTAACGAAGCAATGGCAATTCAAGAAATATATTTAAAAAAAGGTAAGTTTAAAGAATTGTCGATGAGTGAAACCCATGTTCTTGATGCCATTGATAAAGTCGATTTTCCTTCAATGACAAATGTTGCTAAAGAATTGCATATCACTGTAGGTACTTTAACAACTGCTGTAAAAAAGATAGCTGAAAAGGGATTTTTAGTTAAAGAACGTTCTACAAAAGATCAACGAGTTTTTTTATTGAAATTAACCAAAAAAGGGCATGAAGCTTTAGTAGTTCATGAAAATTTTCATCGTGAATTAGCTAATATTTATAAATCAGCAATTCCAGACGAACGACTTGACTGGGTTTTTGATACTTTAAAAAAAATTAAAATTGATCTTGAAAGTTTCAAAAAAGAATTAGAAGCAAAATAGTGGCGTGATGCCACTATTTTCTTTATCACTATATTACATATCATTAGTGAAATATCTGGTGTGTGATATCATGTAAACAAATTATCAATTTGATTACTTGCCAAAACAATGATTGAAATCGATTTGGGGTGAAAAGATGCAATTAGATTTGCACAAGCCATGATAGTATTACCAGATGTAATAACATCATCAAAAATAATTACATCTTGATTAAATAATCGATGACCATCTTTAATTTTGATATGCTGTTTAATTAAACTACGATCGTTTTGACTAGCTTGTTTATATGAAGAAGTTTTATATAAACCAGTAAAAATATTATTACTAAAACTTTGAACGATCATTTCATTAGGATTAAAACCCCGTCGCTTATTATCTTCATCGCTACTAGGAACAATGGCAATTAAGTGACGCCGATATCGGGTTTTAAAATCATAGAAAGGATTTAAAAAGGCATCTTTTAAAGCATAATCATCTTGTCCTTTGTATTGAAATAATATTTTTTTAAAAAAGCTATTGTAATAATATAAAATAGTCAAAGGATAATTGTGAAAGTAGTGTTGTTGATTATAGATATCAAATTTGTTAAGGCAATCTAAACATAGTGATGACTGGTGACAAAAATGATATAAACTAGGCTGGCTTTCAATTTCTTGAAAACAAATTAAGCATTGTCTTGCTTTATTGTAGATATGCATTTTTTTATCGCCTTAGTTTTATATGGGGTAAAAATACTTATCGAGCCATTTGGGTGATTTATATTTCGTCCCACTCGTCCACATATTTGAATCAAGGTGCTTTGATTGAAAACACGATTATTGCCTTGTAAAACAATTACTTGAACATTATCAACGGTAATTCCGCGCTCTAATATTGTTGTTGCAACGATAACATCAAGTTTTCCGTTTTTTAAAGCAGCTAATCTTTTTTCAATTTTAGTAGTTTTAGAACTACATTCTAAACACTTCAGCTTAAATAATTTAAAGATTTTAGTGCATTTGTAAGTTTGTTTAATACTGGGAACAAAAACTATTGTAGGCTTGCTGTTTTTTACATTTGCTTTTATTTTAAAAACAGCAATTATGTAAGCGAGCCAGTTAGGTGTGATATAACATTTAGGGATGTCTAATAAGTGACCGTGATAACGTTTAGTCATTAATAAATCCGGGTTATCATTCATTGTTGCTGACATATAAATATAGTTACCTTTAATACTATTTTCTAAAATACTTTGAAGAACGTCATTGTTGGCATATGGGAAAGCATCTAGTTCGTCTAAAATCAATAAATCAAAAGTATTGGGATATCGATAAAGCTGATGAGTTGTACAAATAATAAATTGACCTGAGGTGATTTTGGTATGACCACCATAAACACATGTAATGTCGATGTTTGAAAATTGACTTTGAATTCGATTAGCTAATTCAATTACTAATTCCTTACGTGGGGTCGTAAAACAAACACAATGATTATTGTTAAGGGCATATTTGATTACTTCATAGGTTATTTCTGTTTTACCGGCACCGCATACCGCTTTTAAATTAGTATTTTTGTTGTTAATATAGCGGTTTAAAAGATCTTTAGAAATCTTTTGTTGTAAGGGGGTTAGCTGATAGTCTAAATGATAATCTATCTTGGCTTTTGGCAGATTAAAGCTGTTTTTGACTATTTGTTTGCTACCAACATTAATGCATTTACGGCAATATGTTATTTGGTTAAAAGTATAAAAATATTTTGGATCTTGATTTTTACATCGTGGACAAATCATCTTTATCACCTGACTATATTATAACGCAAATTGTGGTGATTTTTGTCTTAAATTGGTGATAAATTTGTCTCGTTGATGTTTTATTTTTGTTTAGTTAAAATATGATAATTTTATTTGTTTTTTTAGTTATTGATTGTTATTTTGACAATGAATAAGCCAAAATAAGCTAAAAAAGGTAACGATGCATTTTTTGTCGAGTGAAATTAATTTATCTTAAAAAATAATAGTAATATACTAAAGTTGACCAGATGATTAAAGGGGTGAATGAAATGCAAGGAAAAGTAAAATGGTTTAATGCGGAAAAAGGTTTTGGATTTATTGACCGTGGTGATGGAAAAGATGTATTTGTACATTATAGTCAAATCTTACAAGATGGATATAAAACTTTAAATGAAGGCGAATTAGTTGAATTTGAGCTTTATAAAAGTGATCGTGGGATGCAGGCCAAACATGTAGTAAAAGTTTAAAAATATTTAAAAGCCAATAGACTTGAAGTGATTCAAGGAATATTGGCTTTTATTTTACAATTTATAAACAATAATTTAATCTTGATTTTACATCGTAATTAGAATATAATTTACTAATTCACTTAAGGGGTTTAAATTAATAACTTTAAATGTTATAATACGATAGACAAAGAATAAGGAGCGTATTTCATGGCAAGTAGAAAAGAGCAAATTCGTAGAGAATTGAAAAAGAAACAAGAAAAAGAAGGACTTAACCCAGATGCTGTAAAAGATATCGTTGATTTAAAAGATGATACTGGGGAAGATATAAAAGTAGAAGATTTCCATGGTGAATATAACGGAGAAGTAATTCCTTTTAGTACTACGCCTCATTCAACAAAAAAAGGATTAGTTGCTAAGATCAAAGGAGTCTTTGATGATGAAAGAAAGCAATTAAAAAAATTAGATAAGATGGCTGATGAAGTTTTAAGCTTAGAACCTAAATATCAAGCAATGAGTGATGATGAATTAGCTAATCAAACTAATGTTTTTAAAGAAGCTTTAGCCAGTGGAAAAACTCTAGATGATATTATTATTGATGCTTATGCAGTAGTTCGTGAAGCGGCTTATCGTAAACTTGGCCTTAAAGCATTTAAGGTACAGATCATGGGGGCTATTACTTTACACGAAGGTGATATTGCAGAAATGAAAACTGGTGAAGGTAAAACATTAACATCAATCTTTCCAGTTTATTTAAATGCTTTAACTAATAAAGGGGTACATGTTGTAACAGTTAATGATTATTTAGCTGGACGTGATGCCCAAAATAACGGTTTAGTATTTAATTTTTTAGGACTTACAGTTGGTTTAAATAAACGTGAATTAACCCCATTACAAAAACAACAGGCTCACGGATGTGACATTACTTATACTACTAATGCAGAATTAGGTTTTGACTATTTACGTGATAACATGGTAACTCGTTTAGAAGATAAAGTGTTAGTAAAAGGGTTAAATTATGCATTAATTGATGAGGTTGACTCAATTTTAATTGATGAATCAAGAACACCATTAATTATTTCTGGTGGTAGAAAAAATACTGCTGCCCTTTATTTACAAGCTGATAAGTTTGTTAAATCATTACAGGCAGATAAAGATTATGAAGTTGATATTGAAAGTAAAACAGTTGCTTTAACTGCTAGTGGTATTGCTAAAGCAGAAAAAGGATTTAAATTAAATAACTTATATGATCCACAACATACATCATTAGTACATCGTATTAATCAGGCCTTAAAAGCTAATTATGTTATGACTCGTGATGTTGAATATATGATTGCTACTGATGATGGTAGTCATGATATTAAAAATGCTAAGATCATGATCATTGACCAATTCACTGGTCGTGTTATGCCAGGACGTGCATATTCAGATGGATTACATCAAGCAATCGAAGCAAAAGAAGGAGTTCCAATCAAAGAAGAAACTGAAACTCGTGCCACAATTACTTATCAAAACTTCTTTAGATTATTTAATAAATTAGCAGGGATGACTGGTACTGCTAAAACTGAAGAAGAAGAATTTAGATTAATTTACAACATGCGTGTTATTGAAATTCCAACTAATAGACCAGTTATTAGAGATGACCGCAATGATAAAATTTATTCAACTAAAGCAAATAAATTTAAAGCTTTATGTGATGAAGTTGTTGCCCGTAATTCTTATGGACAGCCAATTTTGATTGGTACAGTATCTGTTGAAACATCAGAAGTTTTATCAAAAATGTTAAATCGTCGTAAAATTAAACATAACGTTTTAAATGCTAAAAACCATGCTAAAGAAGCTGAAATTATTGAAAAAGCTGGTCAACGTGGAGCAGTTACAATTGCTACTAACATGGCTGGTCGTGGTACTGACATCAAATTAGGTGAAGGTGTTGCCGAAATTGGTGGTTTAGCAGTTATCGGTTCTGAACGACATGAATCTAGACGTATTGATAATCAGTTAAGAGGACGTTCTGGTCGTCAAGGAGATCCTGGGTATTCAGTATTCTATGTATCTTTTGAAGATGAATTAATGGAACGTTTCGCTGGTGAAAGATTAAGTTCATTTAAAGATTATTTAGATGATGATCAGGCAATTGAAAATAAAATGGTTACTAAAGCCATTGAAAGTGCCCAAAAACGAGTTGAAGGACAAAACTTTGATGCTCGTAAACATATTTTGGAATACGATGATGTTATGCGTCAACAACGTGAAATTATGTATAAAGAACGTGATGATATCATGTCTGAAGATAGTTTAGATGATATTGTTAAAGGAATGTTCAATCAAGCTATTGAAATGACAGTACGTCAATATACTAAACATGATGGTAAACATGATACGATTGATGTTGCTGGAGTTGTTGATTTTGTTGCTAAAAACTACATGTTATTAGTAGAAATTCATGCTAATAACTGTGAATCTTTACAACATGATCCTAAAAAATTAACTGATACCTTAACAGATTTAGTATTCAATCAATATACTAGTCGTTTTAATAAAGATTTACCACCAGAAAAGAAATTACAATATGAAAGAAGTATTCTTTTAGGAGTAATTGATTATACTTGGATCAATCATATTGATGCCATGACTAAGTTACGTAATGGTATTTATTTGAGAGCTTATGCCCAAAAAGATCCTTTAGCTGAGTATACTGAAGAAGCATTCTATATGTTTGAACAAATGACTAGCAGTATTGCTGATACGATTTCTCGTAATATTGTTCATATGGGAGTGCGTCCAGGTAGTGAAACTGAGCAAAAAATTCCTCATTTAAAAATGGAATTAACGTTTAAATAATGGAATTATATGAAATTAAAAATGGGCTTTCTAAAGCCCATTTATTAATAGATGAGTTTTATCAATCAATCGATATTGAAGCATATCGTCGAGAGATTGAAGGACTAACTGTTATTACATTACAAGAGGGATTTTGGAATGATGCTAATAAAGCTAAAGGGATTTACGATAAGTTAAATCGAATGAAAAAAACAGTTGAACAATATGATTCACTAAAACAAAAACTTGATGAATTAAATGAAACTTATGAATTAGTAAAAAATACTGAAGATAAAGAGTTCATGGAAATTCTTGAAAGCGATTTTTTAACTTTTCAACATGATTTAGGTGAGTTTGAAAAAACAATGTTACTATCAGGTGAACATGATGATTTAAATGCTATCGTAGAAATTCATCCTGGTGCTGGTGGTACTGAAAGCCAGGATTGGGCCGATATGTTATTTAGAATGTATCAGCGTTATGCAACCAATAAAGGCTGGAAAGTTGAAGTTCTTGATTATTTAGATGGTGATGTTGCTGGTATTAAGTCAGTAACTATGCTGATTAAAGGCGACATGGCATATGGTCATTTAAAAGCAGAAAAAGGTGTTCATCGATTAGTGCGGTTATCACCATTTGATTCAGCTAAACGGCGTCATACATCATTTGCTTCTGTTGATGTTATGCCGGAGTTTAATAATGAAATCGAAATTGAAATTCAAAGTAGTGATTTAAAAATTGATACTTATCGTGCTAGTGGTGCTGGAGGACAGCATATTAATAAAACTGATTCTGCTGTTAGAATAACGCACTTACCGACAAATATTGTTGTTACTTGTCAAAGTCAGCGTAGTCAAATTCAAAACCGTGAGCAGGCAATGATCATGTTAAAGAGTAAATTATATCAATTGATGTTAGAAAAACAAGCTAGTCAGTTACAAGAATTAAAAGGTGAACAAAAAGAGATTGCCTGGGGTTCTCAAATTAGATCATATGTATTACATCCGTATTCTTTAGTAAAGGATAATCGTAGTAATTATGAATCTAATAACCCAAAAGCAGTTTTAGATGGTGATTTAGATGATTTTATTTATGCATATTTAAAAACAAGTTTATAAGGAGGGTGTAATGAAGAAGATATTAAAAGAAACATTAATTATTATTTTAGGTAACTTTATTTTAGCACTAGGTATTTGTGCATTTATTACACCGGCAGGATTTATTACTGGTGGTGCTTCTGGTATTGGGATTGCAGTTAAAGCAGTAACAGGAATCAACATTTCTTATACTGTTTATGCAATTAACATCATTATGTTTATTATTGGGTATTTTTACTTAGGTAAAAAGTTTGCTTATGGAACATTATTGAGTACTTTTATTTATCCGACTTTTTTAGCACTATTAGAACGAGTTGATGCATTTTCAACTATTACTAATGACCCAATCTTAGCGACAATTTATGCGGGACTTTGTATGGGAATTGGAGCCGGGCTGGTTTTTAGAGTCGGTGGTAGTACTGGGGGAATGGATATTCCACCAATGATCATTAGTAAAAAAACTGGAATTTCATTAGCCTGGTTAATAAATATATTTGATTGTTTAGTTTTAATAATTCAGGTAATCTTTTGTCCAATTACAATCGAAGAAGTTTTATACGCCATAGCTGTTGTTATTATCTTAACAATTGTAATGGATCAAGTAATGATGCTTGGTGAAACAAAAGTTCAAGTAACGATTATTTCACCGAAATGGAAAGAGATTCGTAAAGTTGTTTTCGATAATATTAATCGCGGCTGTACTTTATTGAATATTACTACTGGCTACCAGCAAAAAGATCAATATGCAGTAATGTCAGTAGTATCTAAACGGGAATTGCATTTATTAAATGATATGGTTCTAGAGATCGATCCAACGGCTTTTATCATTAGTAATGCTACTCATAGTGTAAAAGGACGTGGCTTTACGCTACCATCAATTGATTTATAAATTAATTAAAGTGTTGATTTAAAAAGTCAACACTTTTAAATCATTATCAAAAATATTTGGTTTCTTTAAATAAAAAAAGAAATCTCGCGATTTCTTTTTTACCGTTGATTTATTTATTATGACTATTTAAGTCGATGTAAAAATCAACGTGGCCACAGTTAGGACAATAGCAGCTTTTTAGTTCATAGTTAGTTTTTTTTAAATCATCATTTTTAATAATTAACTCAAGATAACTTAGACTTGACATGCCATTGTCTTTGATAAAACAATTATTTTTTAGTTCTGTTTGGCATATTGGACATATTCTTTTCATATTGTCACCTCTTTATTTTATTGTATCAAAAATTAAGTGATAATGACAGTATTTATGCCCTTATTTGACAAAGTGTGCTATAATAACCGTGGAGCAAAAGGGCTCTTGGAAAATTGAATATTTGAAAACTAAATATATATAAATAAAAATAAGAAAGGAGATAGTCTAAACGACAACAATATGATAAAACTTACAAACGTTACAAAAATTTACAAAACTGGTGTAAGAGCACTTAATAACATAAATCTTACCATTGAACCTGGTGAATTTGTTTATGTCATCGGTTCTACTGGATCAGGAAAGTCTACTTTTATTAAATTATTATATCGGGAAGAAAAGGTTACTTCAGGGAAAGTAGAAGTAGTTGGGCAGGATGTGTCTAAATTACGTAATAGTAAGATCCCTTATTTCCGTCGTAATATCGGTGTAGTTTTCCAAAATTTTAGATTATTACCTAAAAAGACTGTATTTGAAAATGTTGCTTTTGCCTTGGAAGTAATTGATACACCAAGAGCTGAGATTCGTCAACGTGTTAGAGCTACATTAGAATTAGTTGGTTTAGAGGATAAAGTAAATTCTTTTCCTCATGAATTATCAGGGGGACAACAACAACGGGTAGCAATTGCTCGTGCGATCGTTAATCGTCCTAAAGTATTAATTGCTGATGAACCAACAGGGAATCTAGATCCAGAAACATCTGAAGAAATTATTAAGATCTTAGAACGAATTAATGAAAAACAAAATACCACTATTCTAGTTGTTACTCATGATAGTAAAATTGTTCAAGAACATAAAAAGAGAACCATTTTAATTGAAAATGGATGTATTAATGCTGATACTAGTTTAGGAGGTTATGAAATTTAATGAAAGAATTTGTTAGCTGTATAAAAAACTTACCGAGACATTTTGTAACTGCCGTTCAAAATATCTGGCGTAATGGAGTTATGTCATTTTCATCAATTTTTGCTGTTACAATTACATTATTGTTAATTGGGGTAATTGGTGTTTTAGCGTTAAATGTTCAAGATATTAGTGCTAATATTGAAGAAGGTGTTAGTATTTATGTTAAACTTGAACGAAATATTGATAGTGAAGCTGAATTAGCTGTTGGTGATCAAATTAATGCGATTAATGGAGTAACTAAGAGTACTTATTATACTAAAGATCAGGAATTGGATAAATTAATCGAAAAACAAGGTGAAGATGGAGCAGAGTTATTTGAATCATATCGTGATGAAAATCCATTAGGAGCAGCTTATGAAGTAGAAGTTAAAGATGCTAGTCAAATCGAAGCTATTTCTAAAAAAATCGAAGAAATTCCTAATGTAAATAGTGCTACTTATGGTGGGGAGTCAACTGAAAACATGGTTCAAACATTACAAACAATTCAAACTGGTGGAACTGTTTTCATTGTTGGATTATCTGTAGTTGCCCTATTCATGATTGCAAATACAATTAAGATTACTATTACTGCAAGACAAACAGAAATTAGTATCATGCGTATGGTTGGTGCTAGTAACTGGTATATTAGAATTCCATTTATGCTAGAGGGAATGTTAATTGGATTGATTGGTTCTATTATCCCGATTATTGTATTAATATATGGATATCAAACGATTTATGATTATGCTGGCGGTGCTTTATTATCGGCGATGTTAGCATTAAAAGAACCAATGCCTTTTATTCGTGATTTCTCATTAATTCTTGCTGCTATTGGTGCAGGAGTAGGTTTAATTGGAAGTTTTGTATCAATTAGACGTTTCTTGAAGATGTAATATTATTTATTAAAGACAGGATAGATTGAAATCAATCCTGTTTTTTTAAGGAGATAAAATGGATGAATTAATATCTAAACAATTGAAAAAAGATTATTTAAATAATGTTGATTTTATTTATGCGTATTTTCATGGGGCAAAAGTTATTTGTTGTAATGAAAATTTATTTGTTATGTATTTTAATGGTACTTATTTTATTAAAGGAACTAATCAGCAAATAGCCAAATATTTAAATCAACTACCAAATTGCAAGTCATTAGTCATTCATAATAGTATTTTTGATTCACTAATAAAAGATAAATTTAAATTAGATAAAGTTATTAGTGCTTATCAATATAGTTATTTAAAAGACGATATTTTACCAATAAATAATCCTAAAGTTAAAATTAAATCGCTTGATAAAAACTATTTAGATTTTATTATGGCTAATTATAAAGCACCGGTTACTAAAGAGTATTTAATTACGCGACTAGAAGCTAATGTTTTTATTGGGGCTTTTATTGAAGATGAAATTGTTGGTTTTGCTGGTATTCATAGTGAAGGAACGATTGGTTTTGTTGAGGTTCTTGAACAATATCGGCGCATGAAAATCGGTACGATGTTAGAAACGACATTGATTGCAAATTTATTAAAAAATAAAGAGATTGTTTATCTTCAAGTTGAGTGTAATAATTTTGGATCAATGAAATTTCATGAAAAATTAGGTTTTAAAAAGGCTGATGATATTATTAGCTGGTATGAATAAACAATTCCCGATTAAAATTATCGGGAATTGTTTTGACTTTGTTCTTGTTTTTCTAATAATTCTAACCAGCGTTCATTTTTTGCTTCCAATTCACTGTTTAGTTTGCTGGCAAGATTTGAGATTTCAACTAATTTATCATAATCGTTTTGATATAAACTCATTTGTTGATTTAATTCATTAATTTGATTTTCTAAATCTAAAATAGTATCTTCCATTGTTTCTAATTCTTTTTGTTCTTTAGAAGTTAAGCGGACTCTTGCTTCGCGCTGTTTTTGCTTTTGTTCTTGATAACGTTTAGCACCATCACTTTTTTCTTTAACTTTATTTTCTTCTTTTAAATCAATATAACTGCTATAACCGCCGTTATGATAAGTTATTTGTTGATTTTTAAAGACGAAAAGACCATCACAAACTCGATCCAAGAAATATCTATCATGGGATACAGTAATTACTAATCCATTAAAGCTATCTAAATAATCTTCTAAAATAGTTAAAGTTGTAATATCAAGATCATTGGTTGGTTCGTCAAGTAATAAAACATTAGGAGCCTGCATTAATATATTTAATAAATACAGACGTCTTTTTTCGCCACCGGATAAACGTGAGATTTGAGTATGTTGTAAAGTAGTATCAAATAAAAAGCGTTCACACATTTGTTTAGCGCTAAAACTTCCTTCGCTGGTTTGCAAATAGTTACTAGTTTTTTTAATATAATCGATGACAGTAAGTGACTCGTCAAGATCATCACTCATTTGTTTAAAAAAACCAATTTTTACTGTTTGGCCATGAATTACTTCACCATGAGTAGGTGGCAATTCTTTAGCGATTATTTTTAATAAGGTGCTTTTTCCACAACCATTATTACCTAAAATACCAATTCTAGTATTGGGATTAAACAAGTATGAAAAATGATCAAATAAAATATTGTTTTCATAACGCATTTGTAAATCAACTAATTCAATGGTTTTTCGTCCTAGTCGCGAAGCGATATTAATCATTTCTACTTGATTAACAGTTTCGATATCAGCAATATTGCTTAGCTGATAAAAACGCTGAAGCCGGTCTTTGCTTTTAGTTGTTCTAGCTTGGACCCCAGCTCGAACCCACTCTAATTCTTTTTTCAAAAATTGTTTTCGTTTATGCTGTAAAGCTAAATCATTTTCTTCTCTAATTGCTTTTAATTCTAAAAACTTAGTGTAATTAGCTTCATATTCATAAATTTTAGTACGATCAATTTCCATTATTTTATTAGTTACCCGTTCTAGAAAATAACGATCATGGGTAACCATGAAAATTGCTTTATTGAACTTAATTAAAAATTTTTCTAAATATTCAATCATCTCATTATCAAGATGGTTAGTAGGCTCATCAAGAATCAATAAATCACCGGGATATAATAAAGTTATTGCCAGGGCAATTCTTTTTTGTTGGCCACCAGATAGTTCGTTGATTTTAGCTTGATGATTAGTAATGTTAAAACGATTTAAAATAGCCTTTATTTCATATTCATTTACCTTATGATCTTTTAAATCATGATGGACTTGTTCAAGGACTGTATTATTAGGATTGAAATCAGGATTTTGTGGTAAATATGAAATCGAGATATCCTTTTTTTGCAATAATGTACCTTCATAGTTTTCCTTACCAGCTAATATTTTTAAAACAGTACTTTTCCCGGTACCATTAACACCTACTAAAGCGATTTTATCATTTTCTTCAATTGTAAAAGAAACATTATCAACTATTTTTTTAATACCATTAGTTTTTGATAAATTATTAACAGTTATTAACATTTTCTTTCCGTCCTTTGCTTTTATTTTCTATGTTATTGTATTATAACATGATACTTTAATTGTTGATAAAAAAATTTATATATTTTATTTTAAAACCATGATAAGATAAAACTAAAAGAAGGGAGTATTAGTGATGAAATGTCCAAAATGTGGTTTTGAAAATGAAAAAGCTAGTTTTTTTTGTGAAAACTGTGGTACTAAACTAGAAAAAAATAGAATTGATAATAAAAAGATTAAGATAATTATTATAACGTTGATTATAGTAATTGTTGTGGGAAGTGGTGGCTATTTTTTATACCAGAATGTTTTTAAAAATGATAAACCGGAATATGATACAAATAAACAAGTTACTAAAGAGCAAACAACAAGTTTAGAAATAACACCAGAAAAAATGGAAATTGATGTTGGGGAAAATCAATTTATTGAAACTAATTTAAAAGATGTAACTTTTAAAAGTGATGATCATAATATTGCAACAGTATCTGATTCTGGTCGAGTTAAAGGGATTAAAAACGGTACAACGACAATAACAGTTACTGCAGGTAATCAAAAAAAGACATGTCAGGTTACGGTTAAATCTAGCCAGGCTGTAATCACTGCTATTAATGCTTCATCAACGTTAATGCAGGAAAATTATGATTATTCAGCTAATAATTTAATAGACCAAAATAATTCAACAGCTTGGAGTGATGGTATTGATGGTGATGGCATTGGAGAAACGTTGACATTTGTTTTTGAACAAGAAAGTTCAATTAATGAGATTAATATTTTAAACGGTTATTGTAAAAGTGAAGATTTATATTATAAAAATAGTCGTATTAAAAAGGTAACATTGATTTTTGATGATGGTGAAGAACAAATTGATATTGAAGATATTTATAATCAAAGTCAGTCATTTAAGTTAGCTAATCAACATCAAAGTAAACAAATGGTTTTAAGAATTGATGAGGTTTATACAGGAAATAAATATAGTGATACTTGCGTAAGTGAAATAAGTGTTAAATAGTGAAAAACCCAATAAAGCATTGCTGCTCTATTGGGTTTTTTTAACTTAACTGATGCCAGTAATTTTTTAAAACTAAATATGTAATTACAACATTAATTAGTAAACCAGCAACTGTTGTTATTAACATTTCAGATTGCATATAGGCACCTAATGTCATAAAAATATAAATAGCCTCAGCTAATTTTAAACCATAAAATGCATAAATACAAAGACGTAATCTTTTAATGATTAAAATAACTATCGCAACTAATGCTAAGCCTTCTAATATTTTAACGATATTAGGATTAAAGCCAACTAATTGCATGTACAAAAATTCTTCTTGAGAATAGATTCCAATCGAAGCAAGACATCCCAAAATCAAAATAACAAACCATACAATTGCTCCAGTTCCCCATTTAAAAACCCCTGGCATATTCATATTTTGTTGGCGGTTCATTTGTTGATAATTGTTATAACCTTGATTTTGCTGGCTATATGTATTTGCTTGATTAGCAGTGGATGCTGTATTTGCTCGTGGTTCTGTTTGAGCACCACATTCAGGACAAAAACGAGCATCATCAGGTATTTGTTTACCACAGTTAGTACAAAACATATTAATTCCTCCTCTTTTTATATATTATTAATAATATTACAAAAATTGTCAAATATAAATTATTTTTTCAATTTTATGTATTATAAATAGTATATAAATAACTGATATTTCATAATATTAGTTATCACAACGATAAAAACAACAATTTTTTACTTTATTAATATTATATTATTTTAAATCTTGCCAATGATTTCTTAGCACTAAATATGTAATTGTAGCGCAAATAAGTATTTTAACAAAGTTTATAAAAATAAAAGATGGAGCTATATAACTAGCATATGGGTGTAATTGACTAAGATTATAAATTTGATAAAAATTATAAATCATAGCGCCAGCTTCTAAAATGAAAAATGAATAGACACAAAAGCGAAGTCTTTTTATTAATAGGAATATAATAGATAAAATTTGTAATGTTGCAATCGTTAAACTAATTACCTGATTTATCGGATAGAATGCATTAATGTTTAAAGATAGCTCATCTATATTTAATAAAGCATTCAATTGTAAATGGAAAAAGATAGTATAAAGGCATATTATGATTAAAATTATAAACCAGATAATTGCTCCAGCATGCCATTTAAATGGTTCGTTTAAGTTAACTTTGTTGTTTGTTTTTTTGATTGTTTGTATAAGTAGTATTTGATTGATTAGTTGATTCGACAAATATTTTTGTGCCGCATTTTGGACAAAAAGTGGCATCATCAGGTATTTGTTTACCATAATTAATGCAAAACATAGTTAATCCCTCCTCGTTTCTATATTATTATTTGTATTATCAGAATGCAAATATTAAGTGTTGGTAAAAAATATAATATTTGTGTTTTAATTATTTGAAGTTTGCATGCATTTGAAGCCTACATGTTTTGACAAATCTATACAAATATGATGATTTATGCTATAATTTCTTTATTGTTAGAAGGTAAAAAAATGAGGGTTGAGGAGTAAAATATGAAATGTAAAAACTGTGGACATGAAATACAGCAAGGTGATTTGTTTTGTGAAAACTGTGGGGCAAAAGTTGAACCAGAGCTTACAAGAAGCAGTAAAAATGCACAAAATAAACAAAGCAAAGGAATTGATGTAAAGATCATTATCATTGCTGTTATAGCGCTACTTGTAATTGGTGGCGGTGGATTTTTCGTTTATCAAAATTTTATCGCAAATGATAAACCAGAATACACTGCCCAAGAAAGCGAAGAAGATAGAAAAGATAGTGATAGTAAGAGTTCAAAATTAAAAGTTTCACCAGATGAATTAGAAATAGAAGTTGGTGAAAACCAGTTTCTTGATTGTAATCAAGATAATGTAACTTATAAAAGCAAGGATCGTAATATAGCGACAGTATCTGATTCTGGACGTGTTAAAGGGATAAAAGCGGGAGAAACAGAAGTAACTGTTACTTATGGTGATCAAAAAGTAACATGTAAAGTGGTTGTTAAGGAAGATGCAACAGCAGCTTTACAAAATAGTGAGGATTACGTTTTTCCAAATAGTAATACTCAATTATTGACAGAAGCTGATCTTCAAGGAAAAACTGCTGAACAGTTAAGAATTGGTAGAAATGAAATCTATGCTCGTCATGGCAGAAAATTTAATGATGAAGCATTACAAAATTACTTTAATTCTAAATCATGGTATAGCGGTACTGTTGAAGCTGATGCTTTTGATGAGGGAGTTTTAAACGAAATTGAAAAGAAAAATGCTGATTTTATTACTAGTCATGAAAATCGCTAATGAATAATTAAAATTCATGAAAGAAGGGGAAAAAATGTTTTGTAGTAAATGTGGAACTAAATTAGAAGAGGGTGCTAAGTTTTGTCCTGAATGTGGGGCAACAGTAGAAAATCAAAAGAGTGGAAATACAATTGAAGGAGTTAGTGGAGTATATGTTGACAATACAACTCCACCAGTAGAAAATGTTGTAACTAAAACAAAAGGAGTCAATAATAAATCAATTCGTAATATTATTATTGGAGTTGTTATTGTTGCGGTAATTGGTTTTTTTGGATATAAATTTTTATTAGGAGGATCGTCTTCTTCTTACGAAGCTCCAATTGAAACACTAGTTACCGGAATTGAAGATAAAGATATTGATGCTATTTTTTCAGTTATTCCTGATGAAATATTTGAAAAATATGAAGAAGAATATGGTATTGATATTAAACAATTGACAGGTCTATTATCTAGTAGTTTAGAAGAACAAATGTTTGCTGAATTTGAAGGAATGACTTTAAGCTATGAGATTGAAAATGTTGAAGATTGTAGTAGTGTACAAGTGGAAGAAATTATTGATGCAAATAAAAGTTATTATGATATAGATTTAGATATTACAGCAGCTAAAAATTTAGACGTAACTTTAACAGCTACTTCAAATGATGATACAGAAAGTAATTCAGTAACACTTACAGTTATTGAAATTGATGGTAGTTGGTATATTGATCCAACTGCGATGAATATTTTCTAATTAATACTAGTAATGATTTTATAAATGATAAACATTGTCTAACTAAAATTCATTTCAAAATATAAAAACTTTTATAGCCAATATAATTACTAGTTTAAAGATAAAAAGAAATGGATTTAATGGACAATGTTTTATTTATTAAAAAATAGGAGGTAATTAAATGAGCAAGTGGGTACCAGTTAGTAAAGTAGATATACCACCAGTAGAAAATACTGGATTTAAAGAAAATATAATAATTAGAACACCGGTGGCTCCTGAAATTATTGAAGAAAAGCCCAAAACAAGTTTTGAAATGTTAGATGAAATGAATTTTGATTCTGCAGATGATGAAACAGTTATTTTAAAAACTGGTGATGATGAACCAACAATGGTATTGAAAAATTCTTATGCGTATGTAAAAAGATTAAAAACAAATGAATTAATTATGATTGATCAAGAGGAATTTATTTTAGGTAAAGGGACTAAAGCCGATTATATTATTTCAGGTAATTCTGCTATTTCTAGAAATCATGCTCTTATTTATCAAAAAAATGATGAGTATTATCTAAAAGATTTAAATTCATCTAACCATACTTATATTAATGATCAACTTGTTCAAAGTGACGTTAAATTACAAGACGGGATGGAATTTAAAATGGCAGATGAAATGTTTAAATTCATTTTAATTGAAGAGGCTTAAAATGGATGAGATGGATGCTTTTAACCAGACTTATGAAATAAGAGAAAAAATCGGTGAAGGAAGTGGTGGAATTGTTTATCTGGCTTATCATAAACGATTACAAAAAATGGTTGTTATTAAGCAGATTAAACGAGTTTCCCATAACTTACAAAGTAATCGACGTGAAGTAGATATTTTAAAAAATTTACAACATACCTATTTACCACAAGTGTTTGATTTTTTTGCAATTAAAGATAAAGTCTTTACGGTTATTTCATATATTCCTGGGCAATCATTTGCTCAATTGTGTAAACAAAATTATCATTTTACCAATCAGCAATTGATTCGCTGGGCAATGCAAATATGTTCGGCTTTGGCATATTTACATAGCCAAAATCCGCCTATTATCCATAGCGATATTAAGCCGGCTAATATTATGTTAACACCTGAAGGTAATATTTGTTTAATTGATTTTAATATCTCTTTTTTCTTAGATGGAACACCAATGCTAGGTTATACTAATGGTTATTCTTCACCAGAACAAAAATCAATAGCCTTAAGTCATGGTAAAACTAAAATTGTTCTTGATGAAAAAAGTGATATTTACAGTGTTGGAGCAACATTATATTATTTGGCACTTAAGAAAAAATATGATGATCAAAATCCCGACTTTGTTGCATTAGAAAATCAAACCAGTGAAACTTTTGCAGCAATAGTAAAAAAAGCATTAAGCTTTTATAAAGAAGAACGTTATCAAAGTGCTTTAGAAATGTTTCAGGCATTGAAGTCAATCCCTAAACACGATCAACGATATTTACAATTAGTTCGTAATCATCGTTATCAGCAAATTGGTCTTTCTTTGTTATTAGCTGGAAGTATTGCTTTAGGTGGTTTTGGAATTCATACAATGAAATTAGAACGAGTGGAAAAATACAATGAGCTTGTTGCTAGTCAAAAAGAATATCGTTTGGATCAAAACTATGATAAACAAACTGAATTGTTTAAAGAAGCTCGTGATTTATTACCAGGATCTTTAGAAAGTTATTATCAAAATGCATTAGCTTTATATCAACAGCAAGAATATCAAGAATGTATTGATTTTATTGATTATGATGTTTTGAATAATGAAAGAATTGATACTGATCAAGAAAGAATCGGGGATTTCTATGGCGTTGGAGCTAATTGTTATTTTGAATTAGAAGATTATCAAAATTCAGTTGATTACTTTGAAAAAGCAATTGATTATTTAGGTTATGATGAAGATTATTACCGCGATTATGTGATTGCTCTTGCTTATAATGATGAATTAGAAAAAGCAAATGAAAAATTAGATGAAGCAATTGAACATGGTCTAGGTGATGATTCGATGTATTTTGCAAAAGGCGAAATTAATAAATCATTAGGTAATGATAGTGTAGCGATAGAAAATTTTGAACAGTGTCTACAATTAACTGATAATGATGAGCTAAAAGAACGTTCTTATATTTTAATGGGTGATATTTATATTAATAATGAAGAATTAATTGAAGCACATGATGTTTTATTAGAAGGGGTTGAAACATTACCTGCATTACATCAAATGATTGTTTTAGAAAGATTAATTCAAGTAGATATTGATATTAATACACCAGTTTATCAACAGGAAGCTATTGAAAAATTACAACAAGTAATTGATAATAACTGGGATAGCTATGATACTTATGATAACTTAGTAATCTTATATCAAAAACTAAATCAATACGATAAAGTAGAAGAAAATCTTGATTATATGTTAAAAACATTTGGTGAAGATTATAATATTTACAAACGTTATGCTTTTTTAGAAATTTCATTGCAGGAAGCAAAAGAAAACAGTCAACGTGATTACCAGCAATTTGAAGAATATTACCAGAAAGCAAAAGATTTATATCAAGAAAATTCAACCAATGACCCGGAAATGGCCTTATTAGATAGTGTCTATCAACAAGTTGTATCAGGAGGGTGGTTATAATGATTTCAACAGGTTTATTATTAACGATTGCTGGTGGAATTGGAATTGTTGTTTGTATAATTGCATTGATTGTTAATCATAGAAGTTATAAAAAAAGAATTAAAAATTTATTAGAAGAAATTGAAAATGAATAAAGATATTAGAAAGGAGTTTGCTATGGCAGAAAATAATCAAAATGAGTTTTATGGAGTTGTTATTGGTACTGGTGAATATTATTTTGATAAAGCTTATCCATTAGATAAAAAAGTGCCGGTATATTTTAACAGTGAATATAACCAAATAGTGCTTGAAGATTACTCAGGTCAAGAACCACTAGCTTGTTTATATTATATACCTGAATATCAAGAATACTGTATAGAACCATATCAAACGAAAACAATTTATTTAAAAAGCGGACAGCCTTTAGGTAAACGTGTTTATTACTTACCAAGAGGAATGTCAATATACATTAATGAAAAAAGCTGTATGTTTAAATTAGGATAGTTAAGGAGAGTTTATATGTACGAAGATGATAAAGTATTAGATGAGTTATATCGTGAATTAGGAAAAGCTTATTATGAAGGAGCTTTTGAAGATCCATTACCACAGTTATTACCTTTATTTGATCAAATTACTGAACATTTAAATCAAAAAAATGTTTTAGAAGAACAAGAACCAGTAGTTGAAGAAGTTGAAAAACCAGAAGAACCTGTAGAAACTAAAGAAGAAAATAATAATACTGGATTAAAATGTCCAGTTTGTGGAGCAGCAATTACTGATAAACAAGCTTTTTGTATCAGCTGCGGTACTAATTTAAAAGAATTAGCAACAGCTAAAGAAGAACCAGCTATTAAAGTAGAAGAAAAAGTTAGTGAAAGCTGTCCATATTGTGGAGCACCAATTAATCCAAATCAAAAATTCTGTATCCAATGTGGTAAGAGTTTAGAAAAACCAGTAGAAAGATTTTCTTTTGATGATCCTAAACCAGTACAAGATCCAATTGAACCTGATCCTGTCACTCCAACATGTCCAAATTGTGGAGCAACAGTAAAAATTGGACAAAAATTCTGTACTAAATGTGGTTCAAGTATTCCACAAAATAACAACAATCAAAACGTGCCACCAATGATGCCAGCACAATGTCCAAAGTGTGGTAAACCATTAGATCCTAATGATCGTTTCTGTACTTCATGTGGTACTAAAATAAGATAAGTAAAATAAAAGCTGTAATAAATGAGTAGTTTCAAACTACAAATTATTACAGCTATTTTATTATTGATAAGATTTTTATAGAAAATAAAAAACCTTGATATAAAATATCAAGGACATTGACTGCATGGCAGAGGTAGTAGGAGTCGAACCCACATCAACGGTTTTGGAGACCGGTATTCTACCATTGAACTATACCTCTATTGCTAACTGCCTTAATATAATAGCATATTTTTTTTAAGTTGTAAATAAAAAAATGATATTTGTTTAAAATTGTTGCAAGAACAAAAGAAAAGATTCTAAAGAATCTTTTCTGCAGTTTATTTATTTTTATTACACTTACCATTACTAAAAGCTGGATTGAATGCATAATAGTTATCGCTATTTAA
The DNA here is from genome assembly GCF_963931465.1 of Erysipelatoclostridium sp. An173. Taxonomy (GTDB): domain Bacteria; phylum Bacillota_I; class Bacilli_A; order Erysipelotrichales; family Coprobacillaceae; genus Thomasclavelia; species Thomasclavelia merdavium. The sequence continues at coordinate 699,797 of NZ_OZ007017.1, forward strand.
GCGTTTTTTAACTAGTTCTAATGCTTCTCCAAAACGTTGATAGTGCACAATTTCTCTTTCACGCAAGAATCGAATTGGTTTTCTAACTTCTTCATCGTCTACTAATGCTAAGATATTATCATAAGTTGTACGAGCTTTTTGTTCAGCGGCCATGTCCTCTGTTAAATCAGTGATTGGATCACCTTTTGATTGGAAATAAGCACATGTAAATGGCATATCATTAGCACCTTGTGGGAAAATACCTAAAGTATGGTCAACAAAGTATTTATCAAAACCTTGTTTTTTTATTTCATCAATAGTGAGATTAGTAGTTAACTGATATAAAATAGCACTGATCATTTCAACATGGGCTAATTCTTCAGTACCAATATCAGTTAGTAATGCCTGAATTTCTGGATAAGGCATAGTATAGCGCTGTGATAAATATCTTAAAGCAGCCCCTAATTCTCCATCTGGCCCACCTAATTGATCAATAATTACAGCAGCAGCTTTAGCATTAGGTTTTTTTATATTTATTGGGTATTGCAAACGTTTTTCATACAACCACATTTGTTATCACCTACCCATGGCCATGGTGCTGTTAAATAATCGTTTTGATAAGCATCGATTTCTCGATTCACTAAAGCATGACCGCGTCTTTGATATTCTCTTTTAGCGTTTCTTAGACGAGTAGTTGCTTCATTAAAATAATTTAAAGCTTCTTTATCGTTTGGATGCGTATCTAAAAATAATGCTGAGTCTTGAACAGCGAAGTCCAACATCATTATTTGCATTAATAAATCATCTGTATTCATTAATTTAATTCACCCCAGCGTAAATCTAGTTCTTCAAAGATTGTTCCTGAATGAAAGGCTTTAATAATTGGATAAATCTTTCTAAACTGTTGAAATTTAATAGATGAAATACCTAATTCTAATTTATTCATTTAATTCCTCCTTCTACCTTAGATTATGAAAAAACTATATCTTGATATGGGTATTTATCATTAAATATAAATTTATTTTTTGTTTTAGATAATTATGTTGATTTAATCAATACTTTATGACATAATAGTATAACTTTAATAAAAGGAGTTATATTAAATGATATCAACACAAAATGTATCTTTGCAATATGGCGATAGAGCCTTATTTGAAAATGTTAATATTAAATTTACTAGTGGAAATTGTTATGGAGTTATTGGTGCTAATGGCGCTGGTAAAAGTACTTTTTTAAAAATTTTATCTGGTGAAATTGAACCTAACAAAGGTGAAGTTATTTTAGAGCCTAATAAGCGTCTATCAATGTTGAAACAAGACCATTTTGCTTATGAAGAAAATGAAGTTTTAGAAACTGTTATTATGGGAAATGCTCGTTTATACGAAATAATGCAGGAAAAAGAAAAACTTTATGCTAAAGCTGATTTTAATGATGAAGATGGTATTAAGTTAGCTGAACTTGAAGGTGAGTTTGCTGAAATGGATGGCTGGAATGCTGAAGTTGATGGTGAAATTTTATTAAATGGTTTAGGTATTAGTGAAGAATATCATCATTTAAAGATGAAAGAATTGGAAGCCAACCAAAAAGTAAAAGTGCTATTAGCTCAGGCTTTATTTGGAAATCCTGATGTACTATTATTGGACGAACCGACTAACCACCTTGATATGCATAGTGTTCGCTGGTTAGAAAATTTCTTAATGAATTTTAAAAATACTGTTATTGTTGTAAGCCATGACCGTTATTTTTTAAATAAAGTTTGTACACATATTGTCGATATTGATTATTCACGTGTACAATTGTATGTTGGTAACTATGATTTCTGGTATGAATATAGCCAATTACAATTAAAACAAGCTAAAGAAACAAATAAAAAAGCAGAAGCTAAAAAGAAAGAATTAGAAAAATTCATTGCTAGATTTAGTGCTAATGCTTCAAAAGCTAAACAAGCTACATCTAGAAAAAAATTATTAGATAACTTAGAAATGGTAGATCTTAAACCATCATTACGTCGTTATCCATTTATTAGTTTTAAACCAGGACGTGAAGTTGGAAATATCGTTTTAAAAGTTGAAGGATTATCAAAGACTGTAGATGGTGTTAAATTATTAAATAATGTTAGTTTTTCAATCAATCCTAAAGAAAAAGTAGCATTTGTAGGTGATAGTAAAGCAACAGAAACATTCTTTAAAATTATTACTGGTGAAATTGAACCAGATGAAGGAAGTTATCAATGGGGTGTTACGACAAGTCAGTCATATTTCCCTAAAGATAATTCAAGTTTCTTTAATGATTGTGATTTAACTCTAGTTGACTGGTTACGTCAGTTTTCAACAAAAGATGAATATGAACAAGATTTACGCGGTTGGCTTGGAAGAATGTTATTCTCAGGTGAAGAAGCATTGAAAAAAGCTCAAGTGTTATCTGGTGGTGAAAAAGTTCGTTGTATGCTTGCAAAAATGATGATGTCAGAAGCTAATGTTTTAATTTTTGATGAACCAACTAACCATTTAGACTTGGAAACAATTCAAGCTTTAAACCAAGGGCTAATTAACTTTAAAGAAAATATTTTATTTACTAGCCACGATCATCAATTTGTTCAAACAATCGCTAATCGTATTATTGAATTTAATAGCGAAGGAATTATTGATCGTCTATCAACTTATGATGAGTATTTAGAATATAAAGATAGCTTATAGAATTTTTAAGATATTCATGTTATAGTTAGAATATGAATATTGATGGAAAGCAATGTGAAGATTTGGAAGTAACTTTCCTGATTGTAACATTGCTTTTTTTATTGGAGGAATTATGAATAATACAATTAAGGAATTATTTGAACGAAAATCAGTGCGTGCTTTTGAAAATAAACCAGTTGAAAATGATAAAAAACAGTTAATTATTGATGCTGCAATTCAAGCACCGACAGCTGGAAATATGACATTATATTCAATTATCGATGTTAGAAATCAGGGAATTAAAGATAAGCTGGCTCAAAGCTGTGATAATCAGCCTTTTATTGCTAAAGCGCCAATAGTATTAATTTTTGTTGCGGATTATCAAAAATGGTATGATGCTTTTAAATATTACCAAAAAGATAATGAAGTTCGTAAGCCTGATACTGGTGATTTTTTACTAGCATATAGTGATGCTTTGATTGCTGCACAAAATGCTGTTGTTGCTGGCGAAAGTATGGGAATTGGCAGCTGTTTTATTGGCGATATTATTGAACAGTATGAATTCCATCGTGATTTGTTTAATTTGCCACGTTATACAGTACCGGTAGCAATGTTAGTTATGGGTTATCCCGCTAAAGGTCAGTTAAAACGGAAAAAGCCGGTTCGTTTTGATTCAAAATATGTAGTAAGTGTTGATCAATATGAACATTTTAATGATGAAAAAATTGCAGCAATGTTTGATGAAAAAGCTAAAAATAGTAATCGTCAAGGTGGCGGACAAGCTATTGTAGATGATATTTATAATCGTAAGTGGACTGATCCATTTATCGAAGAGATGAGCCGCTCGGCTAAATCGTGGATTGAAAGATGGCAGGATAATAAAAAAGAATAGCAGCAATGCTATTCTTTATGCATGTTTAACTCGATCACGTTCTTCAGCGGCTTTAGCGTCATTAAAGCGATCAAGAGTACCAACTAAATAACCAGTAATTCGTCTAATTCGTTCAAAGTTTTGAGGATAGAAAACATAGTCTAAATCAACTTCATCACCATCAATTTTAATCGTTAAAGATTTTAAAGTTTCATCAGGAAATTTGTTTTCTAAATAACTGATATATGCTTTAATTTCTTCTTCGTCCATTGCCCCATTTTTTACAGTAACAGCAACATTATTAATTTCTTCCATTTCCTTTACCCAATATATCCTGTGATATATTTTTCCTTTCACTAGATTTTAATTACCACTAAATCATTTCCATATTTTTACCTTAATAATATTATAATTATTTATAAAAAAATTACATCTGATATGCACCATTAACACCAATAATAAATAATCATTAAAACAAGTGTAAACAAAAGAATTAATAAAACTCGATTTACTCGTTTAAACATATATTTCATTAAAACCACCACATAATATTATATGAATTAAACTGGTTCATATTTTATAAATTGAAAATATTTGAAGTTGTTGATATATAAGGCTCTTTTTATTGCAAAACATTAATCAATTTGATAAAATCTTGTAAATACATGAAAAGGAGGGGAATTATGCAGTTACATTTCACTAAAATGGAAGGTATTGGTAATGACTATATATATTTTGATGGAATCAGTCAGGAAATTCCCATGGATAAAGAATTTATTACAAAAATAAGTGATCGCCATTTTGGAATTGGCAGTGATGGGATGATTGTTGTTTTACCATCTGATAAATATGATTTTAAAATGCGAATGTTTAATCGTGATGGCAGTGAAGCAATGATGTGTGGTAATGGAATTCGTTGTTTCGCAAAATTTATATATGATCATCAATTAAGTAATAAACATGTATTAAATATCGAAACCAAAGCTGGACTTAGAGTTGTTGAGTTGCTATTTGATGGTAAAGAATGTATTGGTGTCAAAGTAGATATGGGAAAACCGATAATTAATTGTAAAGATATTCCATGTACTTACCCAAAAGAGCAAATGATCAATGAACCTGTTGAAATAGGTAATCATGAGTATCATTTAACAAGTATTTCAATGGGTAATCCACATACTGTTACTTTTGTTGATGATTTAGATTCATTAGATTTAAATAAAATCGGACCGGAATTTGAACATCATCAATTATTTCCAGAATCAGTTAATACTGAATTTGTCAAAGTAGTTAATGATAAATATGTTAAAATGCGAGTTTGGGAACGTGGCTCTGGAGAAACAATGGCTTGTGGTACCGGTGCTTGTGCAGTAATGTATGCTTGTTATTTAAATAAGCATACTGGTAAAAAAGTTACTGTTGAATTATTGGGTGGATGTTTGGAAATTGAGTACAATGGTGATACAATTATCATGTCCGGTCCAGCGACTAATGTTTTTACTGGGACAATTGAAATTTAAATGAAGGAGTAAAGAAAAAATGTTAAATAGTGCAGAAGAAATTATTAAATATATTGGTGATGCTAAAAAGCAAACACCTGTGAAAGTTTATTTAAATGGTAAAGATTTACCAGCTACAACTGAATTTAAAATTTTTGGAACACCAGAAAGCAGAGTTTGTATTGGTGATTTAGATGCAATTAAAAAATATATTGAGGAAAATAAAGCTAATATTACTGATTCTTATTTAGAACAAGATCGTCGTAATAGTGCTATTCCTTTATTAGATATGACTAATATTAATGCCCGAATTGAACCAGGATGTTTCATTCGTGAACATGTAACTATTGGTGATAATGCTGTAATTATGATGGGTGCAGTTATTAATATCGGAGCTAAAATTGGTGAAGGAACAATGATCGATATGGGTGCTGTTTTAGGTGGTCGTGTTGAAGTTGGAAAACGCTGCCACGTTGGTGCTGGAACAGTTTTAGCTGGTGTTATTGAACCACCTAGTGCTACACCAGTTATTTTAGAAGATGATGTTTTAATTGGGGCTAATGCTGTTGTTTTAGAAGGAGTTCGTATTGGTAAAGGTGCTGTTGTTGGTGCCGGATCAATTGTTACTGAAGATGTTCCAGCTGGAGCAGTAGTTGTTGGTAATCCAGCTCGAATTGTTAAAGAACAAAAAGATGAAAAAACAGAAAGCAAAACTCAATTAATGGATGATTTAAGAAAAATTTAGGTGATGACAGTGGATCTTTTAAAACAGATTACTAAATGGCGCCGTGATTTACATCAAATTCCTGAATTAGGTTTAGAGGAGTTTAAGACGTCACAATATGTAAAAAAAGAATTAGAAAAAATGGGTTACCAGCCAATTTCAGTGTTAGAAACAGGAATTCTAGTTTATCTTGATTGCCATCAAGATAAAACAATTGCTTTTCGTAGCGATATGGATGCTTTAAAAATTACAGAACAGACTAATTGTGAGTTTGCATCTAAGCATCAAGGATATATGCATGCTTGTGGTCATGATGGTCATATGGCAGCATTATTAGGGTTTGCTAAAAAATTATCGCAAGTACCGGCTGATTTTGCTTATAATATCTTATTGATTTTTCAACCAGCAGAAGAATCACCAGGTGGGGCTAATTTAATCTGCCAGGCTGGAATATTGAAACAGTATAATGTCAAAGCTATCTTTGGTTTACACTTAATGCCAACTATTGAAGCTGGTAAAATTGCTTGTCGTCCTGGTCCTTTAATGGCTCAAAACGGTGAGCTTGATGTAACCGTTACTGGAAAAAGCGCTCATGCCGGGTTATATCACTTAGGTGTTGATTCGATTTTGATTGCTAGTCAATTAATTTGTCAGTATCAAAATATTTTAACTCGAGTAATAGCTCCAGTTGAAAGCTGTGTTATTAATATCGGTGAAATAAAGGGTGGTACTGTTAGAAATATTGTTGCTGATCAAACGGTATTTAAAGGTACAGTTAGAACATATAGTGAAACAGTCTTTAAAAAAATTACAGATACAATGCAGGCAATCAACCATGGGATGGAAGAAGCTTATGGCTGCAAAATTGATTTTAGTTGTCCGCCAATGTATCCACCAGTTTTAAATGATTATGATTTATATGCTCAGTTTGTTAAGTTGACTGGTGATAATTATGAAGAGTTAAAAGAACCATTAATGTTAGCTGAAGATTTTGCTTTTTATCAACGTGAGATACCAGGTATATTTTTCTATGTTGGAACTAAAACAGAACGCTATAATAGTGGTTTGCATACAGAAACTTTTAATTTTGATGAAGAAGTTCTTTTACAGGCAGTTGAGTTATATTATCAAATTGCCTGCAAGATAAAATTGGGGGAATAAAAATGAATTATTATGATAGAGCAAATAATGCTTTTATGAATGCTTATGGTCGTTATGATGTTACTTTCGATCATGGTCAAGGGGTATATTTATATGACACTAATGGAAAAGAATATTTAGATTTTTATTCTGGAATTGGTGTTAATTCATTAGGACATAATCATCCTGTCTATTGTGAAGCTTTAACAAAACAAGTACATCGTTTAATGCATATTTCTAATTATTTTAATAGTGTTGAAACAATTGAAGCTGCTGAAGCTGTTGTTAAAGCAACAAAATTAAATCAGGTATTCTTTACAAATAGTGGGACTGAAGCAACTGAAGGAGCTTTAAAATTAGCGAGAAAGTATTACTATGAAAAACATGGTAAAGCGGATAGTGAAATTATTAGTTTAAAACATTCATTCCATGGCCGTTCTACTGGTTCAGTAACATTAACAGGTAATCCAAATTATCAAACTGCATTTGGACCATTGATTGCTGGGGTTAAATATGGTGAAATTAATGATTTAGAATCAGTAAAAAAATTAATTACGCCAAGAACTGCTGCTATCATTGTTGAACCGGTTCAAGGTGAAGGTGGTGTTTATGTTTGTACTAAAGAATTCTTAACAGGAATCAGAGAATTATGTGATGAACATGACATTGTTATGATCTTAGATGAAGTTCAATGTGGTATGGGTAGAACGGGAACGATCATGACTTATTTCCAATATGATTTATTACCAGATATTGTTTGTTTAGCTAAAGGAATTGGAGCAGGTTTTCCAATGGGAGCTTTTGTAGCTAACAAAAAAGTTGGTTCTGCAATGAAACCAGGTGATCATGGTTCTACATATGGTGGTAATCCAATGGCTGGACAAGCATGTCGTACTGTTTTTAAAATTATTGAAGAAGAAAAATTATTAGATCATGTTCAAGAAATTAGTAAATATCTACATGAACAATTAGACAAATTAGTTGCTAAGTATGATTTTATTAAAGAAAAACGTGGTTTAGGTTTAATGATCGGTTTAGAATTTGATCATCCAGTAAAACCTTATATTCAAAAAATGCTTGATAAAGGGTTGATCATGGTTACTGCAGGAACTAATGTAATTAGAATGCTACCACCATTTATTATCAATAAAGATGATGTTGATAAAATGATCAATATTTTAACTGAAACAATTGATGAAATTAACGCTTAATGGGCATCCTGAAAAGGATGCTTTTTTGTTTGTTCAATACTTTAAAAGTCATATAAAAAAACTGAATATTGGTGCCTTTAGTTATAAAGTGGTTATTTTTAATTGATTTAATGGGCATAATAAAAAAAACGCCCAGGCAATTAAATTATCCACTTTATTTTTTATTATATAATTAATTATAACTGGAGGGAACATCATGGTTAGTAAGGATATTTTGCAGGTGAAAACTTTGGGAAAATTATCAATTACTGATGGACGTGTGGCTTTTCCACAAGAAAAAAGACGGAGCATTCAGGTTGAACTGTTAATCATTTACCTGATATTAAACCGTAATTATACAATAAACAATCAGCAGTTAATTGATTTTTTATGGCCTGAGGGTAATTCTGATAAACCGGAGGGGGCTTTACGAAACCTGGTCTATCGAGCTAGAAAAGAATTTAAAAAACTGTTTAATGGTATGGATGTAATTAAGTCTAAAGGACATAGTTATTTTTGGAATCAAGATGTTTGTTGTATCGTAGATTATGAAGATGTTATCTTAATTTCTAATCAGATTATTAAAGAGCGTGATGTGTTTCATAAATATAATTTATGCATAGAGATGCTTAATCGTTATCAAGGAGAATTTTTACCAGATTTTAATTATAATGACTGGATCATTCAAAATAATAACTCACTGGAAAGGAATTGTTTGGAAAGTTTGTTAGCGACTTTAAAGCAGCTGACAGAAAATAATATCTACGAAGAAATAATCAGGATTTGTGATCATCCTAATTGTCAAAAAATAATGGATACAAGAATATACGAATATAAGTTATATGCTTATTACAAAACTAAAAAGATTGATCAGGCAATTCAGTTTTATCGACAAACCGTTGACTATTACTATAGTAAGTTTGGTGTTGAAGTATCTACTAAATTTAAAGAAATATATAAGATGATCATTGATTCATCTTCAGTTTCTCAAGTAAATGTCGATCAGTTAGAGAAAACTTTAGTTGTTGATAATAGTAGTGAACAAACATTTTATTGCGATTTTGATATTTTTAAAAATATTTATCAAATAAATGTTCGTTTTGCAAGAAGAACAATGAAAGCTAGAGTACTAGCGTTGTTAACGATTGTTGATCAAAGTAATAGCTTAAGTGAAAAAGAATTAATTCAAGAAGCTGATATTTTAAAAAAAGTAATTGCCAATAATTTACGTAAAAATGATGTCTTTTCTAAATTTAATATGACCCAATATTCGCTTATTTTAGCAGTTCCTAATGTTGAAGGAGCCCAGGTGGCAATTGATCGAATTATTAATCGCTTTAATGAAAAGAAAAAACATCATGAGATTTTTTTAAATTGTGAATTGAAAAAAATAAGGTAGGGAGGAGTTTATGATGGATAAATTTAAAAGATTGTTTAATAAAGCTAAATGGCTAAAAAAAGCCGGCATTTTAACTTTAGTATTGACAATGCTACTTACATTGTTCAACAATGGTGTCTTAATTAAAGCAGATGATAATGTAAATGCCAATATTAATTTTACATCACAGATTGTTGAACAAATAAATGGTTCCTATGTTTCAATCAGTGATGTTCAATCTGGAAAATCATTTTTTTTAGCGATTGGTTATACAATTTCAGCTAGTGGAGAAACTTCAAGATACACTAATTGTACGTTATCGATAACGTTACCATCCTATGTATCTTTTAGTGGTCAAACAAGCGATATTCAAGGAACTGCTTTCGATGAAATAAATTATAATATTAATTTTGAAGGAACGCCTTATGAAGAGCGAACCTTAACGATTACAGCTGATGAACTAGTTCCTGGACAGACTGGAACATTATATCTGCAAATGAGTTTTGATAATTTAAAAACTCCTGATGGTAGTGTAGCTAATTTCACCGGAATGACATTAACAGGTTCAGTTGTAGCTGGCGATTCTAGTCCTAATTTTAATGAAATATTAGTACCTGAAGCAACAGTTATCGCTACTGCTAGTCAGGATTGGACTGTAAGTAAAGATGTCGCTAAACAAAACAATAATGATTATTCGATTGAAACAATCAATGGTAAAAAATACTATAGTGTTGATTATCGGATAACTGCAGCACCAGGAAAGAATATTAGCGATATTGGTAATAATTATGGCCGTTTAAATTGTACTTTCGTCGATGAACAAGGAAATAAAGCTGACGGTTTTATGCTGGTAGATACACTACCAGTGGCTCCAGTAGCTAATGGGGGAGCTTATAATATTGAAGTATATGCCGGTATAACAAAATCATCTGAAAATATGCTTCAAGAAGGTGAAGATTATGAATTAGTATTAAATGGTGATGGTTCTGTTAAAGCCATTAGGATCAAATATGTAAGTACGTATAGTGATATTAAAAATGACTATACAACTGCTTATGTCCCTGATGATGCTCATGTTTTAACAACTTATACAATTAATGCTAATTATGATTATAATGCTTATCGAGTATTACCAGTTGACGAAGATAAAATACCTTATCTATTGGATAATAAAGCAGAAATTAAATATTTACCAGTAGGTGAAAGTACTTATAAAACAACTAATGATAATGCTTCAGTTAATGTTGGCTGGGTTGATGAAAATGCCCCAGTTACAAATTTAACGATTACTAAGTATTTGACAGTTAAAGGTGGTACTAGTCTTGGTTTAGATGAAAAATTTGTTTTTGACCAGGATAAACAGGATCTATATTATCGTTATAGTGATTCTAAAATTGAATTTGGTTTATATAGCGATCAAGAATGTACTATTCCGGCTGTTGATTTTAATGGAAATACTGTTGGTAATAGTGTTGCTTTAAATAAAGATGGTCAGGTTATTTTTGAAAATATGACCGAAGGAACTTATTATTTAAAAGAAACTACTGGTGATTTACCAATTACTAGTAAAGAAGTATCTAAAATAGAAATAAAAAATGAAAATAATCAGGCTGTTGTTTATTTTGAAGGTGAAAAAGTAAATGATGGTAAAATTGAAGTCAATAATGAAAATAGTGATAACGGCTATGGTTATGTAGCTTTCAATAAAGTTGGAACAAGTGCTACAAGTAGTACTTCAGGACCATTAGAAGGGGTAAAATTTAAATTAACTAATAAAAATGATACAAATAAAGTTTATGAAACTTATTCTAATGAAGATGGGTTAGTATTATTTGAAGGAATTCCAGCTGGTGAATATTTAGTAGAAGAAGATTTTACAAGTGGTGAATATGATCAGCCAGCAATAACAAAGTGGGATGTTAGTGTTAAAGCAAATCAGGTTAATTATCCTGATGGTATGACTAGAGATGATCAAGGAATGCCATATGTTGTAAATAGTTCTTCTAAAGGAAAGTTAATTATTTACAAAGTTGATCAAAATGATAATTCTAAAAAATTATCAGGTGCTATCTTTAATGTTTATGGACCATTTGCAAGTGAAAAAGAAGCTAATGAAGCCATAAGTAATAATAGTCTAGGTCAAAGTTTTTCATTAGAAGGTAATAGTGAATCTAATGCTTTAGAAAAAGGTTATTATGTTTATAAAGAAGTCAGTGCTCCTGAAGGTTATAAACTAGATAATAATTTTTATACAGTTCAAGTTAAAACCCAGACTTTGAATAAAGTAACAATGGAAAATGAACAATTAGGAAAACTAAGACTTCTAAAAAAAGGTGCACTAGTAAATGAAAACGTAAATCTAGAAATTAATTTAGCTGGGGCAAAATTTCATATTTATACTAATAAAAACGCAACTGATGATTCTCTTGTAAAAGATGAAAATGGCAATCCAGTTGTTATTGAATCAATTGAAACAATTAATAGTGAATATAATTCAAATGAAATCAGTTTACCAGCTGGAACATATTATTTAAAAGAATTTGCGGTTCCTGATGGTTATCAGTTAAAACAAGAAGTGATTGAAGTTGAAGTATTAGCTGGTAAAACAACAACTCAAAAAATTATCAATCAAACTGACCGCTTTGGATATCTACAAGTACAAAAAGTAGATTCTAAAACTAATCAGCCTATTAGTGGGGTTTCTTTTGATTTATACAATAGTAATAATGAATTAATTGAAACAATTACAACTAATGCTTTAGGTGTTGGTCAAAGTAGTTTTCTAGTAGCAGGAAGCTATTATTTAGTTGAAAAAGATGGTTCTAGTTTAAAGGATTATGTCGTTAAAACTGAACACATTGATTTTACTTTACAAAATAACCAGGTAACTGATCTTATAGTTGCCAATGATCACTATGTTAATTATCAATTACAAAAAGTTTCATCATTAAATGAACAAACAAAATTAAATGGGGCTATATTTACTTTATATGATAGTGATGGAACAACAGTCTTGAAAGAAAATATTACCAGTGATGAAAATGGATATATCACGTTTGTACAATTACAACCAGGTAAAACATATTATTATCAAGAAACTAAAGCACCTGATGGTTATACTTTAAATAGTGAAAAAGTTAAATTTGTTGCACCTGATGTTAATCGAACTGATGATAATTATAGTTTTGATGGTGGTAAGATAACGAATGTCCCTCAAGGACAATTTACAATTACTAAAACACAATTTGAACTTGATAGTTCTTCACCGACACCAGCAAGTAGAAATTTTGCATATTTTCCAGTTTTAACTACTGATGTTGAAGCAGATAGTAACGTAGCAAAAGCAAATGGGACTTATAATACATTAACAACTAATGAAACAACTGGAATGGCTACTTCAAAAAAACTTGATGCTGGAAAATACTGGGTAGTAGAATTAGATATCGGTTTACAGTGGGAAGTTGATGGTGGTAATAATAAACAAATCACCGTTGAAGCTGGTAGACTTGCAACAAGTGTTGGAAATAATACTAATATTGATTTTGTCAATAAATTAACTATGGGTAAAGTGGCCATTAAGAAAGTAAGCTCTATCGATAAAAATATAGCTGTTAAAGCAACATTTAATGTGTATAAAAAAGTATTAGATAATAATCATGATTATCAAAATGATCAAGTTATTACAACTCTTACATCAAGTAGTGATGGTAAAGAAGTAGTAAGTGAATATTTACAACCAGGAGATTATGTATTAGTCGAAACTAGCGTAACTGGCGATTATGTTTTAGATAGTACTTATCATGACTTTACAATTACAGCTGGTAAAACTAATCGCGATTTTGTAAATGATCCACTAACCAATGTTCCTCAAAGTACTATTGGTATTAAAAAGATTACAACATGGAAAGACAGTGCTAATGGTGATATTATTGAGCCGTTAGCTGGAATTAAGTTTAATATTTATAAAGCAATTGAAGTAAATAAAGACTTTGAAGGAGCCATAAAACAAGGTGATAAATATTATTATAAAGATGGTTTACCCGTTACAAGTATCGTTAGTGGTGAAGATGTTGTTTATTCTTCTAAATTAGAGCCGGGTTATTACTATGTTGAAGAAGAATTGACGGACTTACAAAAACAGGATTATCAAACAGATGTACCACAGGTTGTTCATTTACAAGCTGGTAAAACTGAAAAATTGACATTTAATAATACACCATTAAAAGGTAAGATCAAGGTTACTAAAGTTAGTAATGTTGATAATAAAACTAGATTAAATGGGGCAGATTTTGATATCTATTATGTTGTTGATAAAGGTACTCCAGGAGCAACTTTAGTAAAAGCATTTGATGGCAAAGATTATCGGGACTGTTATGTAGTTGATAGTGGTTTATCTTCAAACATTGTTTCTGGAAGTGCTATTGTTTATGATGAAAAAGGTAATGGCAGTCAAGAAGAAGGAATTGGTTTTTCACAATTTATTGAAGATGGAAAAGAAGTTGTCCTACAAGAAATAAAAGCACCACAATACTATGGCATGGTTCATGAATGGTATTATGTTGGAAAAATTGAAAAACAAAAAATTAGTGATATTACAATTACTAATTATCCATTAACATATCCTGTAGGGGATAAATATGATGGTGCTGATAAACGAATTGATGGGGCAGTAATTGGATTATTTAGTAGTAATAAAGGCGCAGTTAAATTTAACCAATTATCTACTGATGACCAGAATCAAGTCATTAATGATAAAAATGAGTGGACCAAATATGATTTATTACAAACAGCTATAAGTACTAAAGAAAGAGGTTTCCAATTTATCGATATTGATGCCACTCAAACATATTATGTCTTAGAGTTAAAAGCACCGGAAAACTATAATCGTGATGATACTATTTATAAAGCAACAGTTGAATTAAGTGGGGATGCTTATATTTTAAAAGATGAAAATGGTCAAAAATTAAGTATTCGTAATTATCATTTTCAACAAATCTGGGTCAAAAAAGTATTAGACTTTGCAGGTGAAAAAACAAATTTAGATGGTATTAACTTTAATGTTTATCCCGCAAATATAGTTGATAAAGATACCGATGGAGCAATAGAAGTTTATGATAAAACTGATGATGTCTATAGATATGTAACATTAGGTAATAAAGTAGATACTTATACAACTGGAACTATCTCTCAAGGTAAAGATAACGGTACTTTTATTACAACAACTTTACCAGCAGGATTATATGTTATTGAAGAAGTTACTGATGATTTACCAGAGGGAATTACTGCTCCAAAAGTTATTAGATATGCTGTTCATTTAGAGACAGATAAAAATAATAAGGATTTATATAGTGATAATGTTAATTCTACAAATAACATTGTTAATACGACTACTTATGGAAAATTAGCTTTAAATAAAGTAGCTAGTGATAATAGTAATGATTACATTAAAGCGACATTTAATATTTACCAAAAAGATCAGGATAATGATTATAGCGATAATCAGGTAGTTACAACCATTACAACAACAGGAACTAAAGATCCAATCTTATCAGATTTTTTAAAACCTGGTGATTATGTTTTAGTAGAAACAAGTGTTGAAGATGGTTATGTATTAAATAGTGAACCAATTGAATTTAAAATTGATTCTAATAAAGTAACTGGATTAATTAAAAGTTATGATAGCATTGACGATGCTAAAAAAGATCCGTTAATTGTTAAAAATGTTCCTAAAGGAAATATTAATGGATTAGTTAAAAAAGGAACTTATTTAAAAGATGGTCAAAAGGTTGTTGAAACTTTAAAAGATGTTAATTTTGAAGTATATCATTATCAAATTGAAAACGGAACTTTAAAATTAGATAATCCAATAGCTACAGCTAAATCTAATAGTAATGGTGAATTAGTCTTTTATCAAAATGGTACTAATGTTTCTAATAAAAAATGGTTAGAAGCTGGAACTTATGTATTGAAAGAGACAACTGTTGGTTTAGATAATGAAAATAATGGTTTTGTATCTAATAGTTATTTAGGTAAGTTTGAAATTGAAGCTGGTAAAACAACTAATGATGTTATTGAAATTGATCAAAATGGAAAGGAAACTGGTAGTAAAACAGCAATAATTTCTAATGATTCAGTTTATGGTCAAATTTTAATTACTAAAGTAGATCATTATGTTCGAGATCAAAAATTAGCTGGTGTTTCTTTTGATGTTTTTGATAGCAGTGGTAAAAAAGTAGATACGATAACTACTAATAAAGATGGTAATGCTTTAACAAAACTATTACCAGAAGGAAAGTACACAGTTAAAGAAGTAAATAGTCTTGATGGATATTTTATAAATGATACTGAATATATTTATGAAGTTAAAGGCTTAAAGGTTACATCAAAGGATAGTAATGGCAGTGAAGTTATTACCAATACTATGGCTCAAAGTATTCAAATAGATAAAGTTGATAGTGTTACTGGTAAGAAAATTACTAATTTAAATGGGGCTGTCTTTAGTCTTTGGGATAGTGTGGTTAATGGTAATAAATTAGCACAAATAACTTGTGATAGTAATAGTCAGGAAATTATTTTTACTGGATTGTTACCAGATACTAAATATTATCTTCAAGAAGATAATGCTCCTGATGGTTATATTGTTACTAATAGTAACAGAATTGAAATAACGACAACTAATAATGGTGAAAAAGGTAATCCAGTTAAAGTGGTTTATGAATTAGAAAATGAGCCATTAGGAAGTTTAAAAATCGAAAAAGTATCAAAATGGACGATTTATGATAGTAATAATACTCAAAATTATCCATTAGCTAATGCAGAGTTTACATTGTATCAAGATGTAAATAATGATAGTGCAATTGATGGTAATGATATTTTAATTGGTGTAAAAACTAGTGATGAAAAAGGAATAGTAACATTTGAAGGATTAAAAGCTGGTAAGTATTTGTTCTGTGAAAGCAAGGTACCAGATGATTTTAAAGGTGATAGTAAAGTCTATGAAGTTACTATTGAAAAAGGAAAAGAAAATAGTGTTTATACTGGTAAACAGGCAATTGTAAATACTGCTAATAAAGGAAGATTTAGTTTTACTAAGACTGCTCCTGATAAAACTCCACTTGTAGGGGCAACCTTCCAATTACAAAAAGAAGAAAATGGTTCTTATAATAATTATTTACCAGAATTTACAGTAACTAATGTAAATGGTGAATTTTTATCAGATATATTAGATCCTGGTAATTATCGATTGGTAGAAACTAAAGCACCACAGAACTTTGAAATAATGACACCTATTGATTTTGTAATTGAAGCTGGCGAAGTTACATTTGTAACTAGTGCAGGTAAAGATAGTGTTGTAAATCAGGCTTTAGGAACAATTAGTGTTACAAAATATGATGATCATAGTTTATATATTGGTGATGAAAATGCTGTTTTAGCTGGAGTCGAATTTGGTTTATACAGTGTAGATGGTAAGTTGATTGCAAGCAAATTAACAGATAGCAATGGAAAAATTACTTGGCAGGATGTAGCTGCTGGTGATTATTATGTTCAGGAAATAACACCTTTACCTGGTTATAAGCTTGATACAACTAAATATAATGTAACTGTTAAAGCTAACCAAAGTGAAGTTATTGATTATTTAGTAGAAGGTACTGATGGTAAAAAAGGAACTATTATTAATACTTCAACAATGGGAAGACTAGTCATTAAAAAAGTTGATGATGATACTAATAAAGGTCTTGAAGGGGCTGTATTTAAGATTAGTAAAGTTAATGATGGTACTTTTGTGCCAATTGAATTAACTACTAATAAACAAGGTATAGCAGTAAGTGACTTATTACCAGCTAGTAAAGATGGTAGTGAGTATTTGATTACTGAAATTAAAGCTCCTGATGGTTACAGTCTTGATGAAAAATATCATCAAATTGAAAAGACTGTTAAAGTATATCCAATTCAAGATGAAGAATTAATCAATTCTAAAGATAATACAGAAAATATTAATCTGGTAACTTTTAAAAATTATGCTAAGACAAATATTATGGATATTAATCCTAAAATTGAAAAATACATCATTGATAATCAACAATTAATAAGTGATAAAAGTGTAGATACCCCTTTACTAGATAGCAGTGATCAAGAAAGCTTTGCGATAAGAAATTTTGCTCAAGGTGAAAATGATGTACCTGTTTCAACGGTTGAAGTTGAAGATAGTAAGATGTCTTTATATTATGTTGATGAAAATAATGATTATGTGGTAACCAATCCTAATGATCCTTATACGATTGATTCAGTGACGATTTATCATGCAAATGATAAGGATGAAAATAATATTAAAGCCCAAGTTTATTATATGATGGCTGATTCATCAAAGTGGCAAACTAATGATAGTTTAATTGTTAATGTTCCAGGAAAAGATCAAAGTATTAAAATACCATTGGATAATGTAAAAGCTACTAAAGTTAAAGTGGTATATTTTGTTGAAAATGGTTTGATTAGTGAAGGATTTACTAGTGATGGTATTGATCTAGATGTTACTATTAATAAACGTCAATCTGATGCAACCGCTAATGAAATTCGTCGCGTTTCAAATCAGGCAAAAGTTATTTATAATTATACTTATAAAGACGAAAGTGGTATCAGTCAAAATGGTATCGTTGAAAAAGCTAGTGATTTAGTTAATGTTTATTATCCGTTAAATGAAACTGGTTTACCACAAGTTTCTTTAGGAATAGTTGCTGGTCAAGAAAATAAAATATATCAGCCAGGTGATTCTATTGAAAGTACGATCACGGTAGTTAATAAAAGTGATAGTAGTGATGATGATCCTGATAAAACAATTATTCAGCCAATTATTAGTTTTGATTTACCACTAGCAATGACATTAAACACTGAGACTTATCCAATTGATGATTTTAGTGGTGAAATGACTAATTTCCAAGTAGTTGTTTATAATAGTGAAGATGCTAGTGATGGAATGGTTTTAACTCCGGAACAATATAGTGTTGTTTATAGCGTAGTTGAAGCACGTATTTTCCAAAATGGTCAATTAGAAGGTACTGGTAAAGAAACAAGAAAAGTAACTATTTTATTAGATGATGAATTTGAATTTAAACCTGGTATGAAAATAACTGTTAAATATACCGGAACAACATCGATTAATGATACAAGCACGTCATTATATGCTCCAGCTTATTTTACAAGTGGAAAAATAACTGCTTTATCAATAGAAAATCCTTATGGAAATGCCTTTACTGTTGAAAGCAGTACTGGAAGTAATTATAACGCTTTAGTTAACGATAAAACATTAGACACAATTACTGGTCGTGATGAAATTGATAATACTGGAGAAGGTTTAAAATATCCAAATAGTGTCGGTATCATTACTATTAATGAAACTAACTATTTATCAATTCATAAACAAGTTAAAGGAATTTATAACGATGAATATTTAAATTACAACCAAATTGCTTCTACTGCACCTGGTGAAGATTTAGATTATCAGATCACTTTTAAAAACGGTGGTGACGATGAAAAATCAGATCGAGCAATAAGTAAAGCAAGAGTAGTAGATATTTTACCATTTAATGGTGATTCACTAGTAAACCGTACTGATGACAATTATACAGCTCGTTCAACAACTTTAGAAAAAGCACCATTATTAAATTACGTTGATGTCTTAAATGAAAATGTTCAATACACTTTATATTATTGTGTTGGTGATGATATTGATAGTAAATTTGATGAATGGAAAGAAGAAGCTAGAACTAAATATAGCGCTAAAGAAGAATTACCAATTGTTTATAATAACAAATGGTCTGATAGTGATTGGAGCAGCGGTAGTCATCAATGGATAAAAGCTAGTGAGTATCATGGTGATTTGAGTTTAGTTAGTGCTTTTGCAATTGAATTTGATTTTTCACAAGATTTATTAGAACCAGGTGAAACAATTACTATTCATGTCAAAATGACTGCTCCTGAATATGGAACTGATCAAATCGATGAAATAAGCAATAAATTAATGGCTAATTCAGCTTTGATAGCTGTTTTAAGAAACGGTAGTGAAGAAGTCTTATCAACTGATATTACTGAAAACCGTGAAGTAAAAGCTCAATTATCGTTACCAAAAGGTACGATTGGTGATTTTGCCTGGTATGATATTAATCGTAATGGACTTCAAGATCAAAGTGATGTTCCAGTTCAAGGTTTAAAAGTAACTTTACACAAATATGTAACAACATATGATAAAGATGGTAAGTTACAACGTCAGGAAATCTTTGATGATGATAACTTTACGACAATTACTGATAGTTCTGGTCGTTATGAGTTTAAAAATCAAGATTGTAATGTTTTAAAGAGTGGCAAAACCGATAATACATCAACTGATCCAAATGATTATGTTGGTGATCGTTATTTTGAATATCGAGTAGAGTTTGCGATTCCAGAAGACGAATCATCTTATACCTATGTACCAACATTGCCATATGTAAAAGATCAAAATGGTAATTTACAACCAGAAATAGATTCTAATATTGGTGCTGATAGTACTAAAGATAATTATTGTTTCACTGAATATTTTGCTCTTAATGCTACTAAATTAGGTGATGCCAGTCTAGCTGGTGATACTGATTTAAGTTTAGATGCTGGTTTTGTTGCCAATGGTTCATTAGGTGATTATGTCTGGTTTGATGCTAATAAAAATGGTATCCAGGATCCAGATGAAAGTGGTGTTGCGGGTGTAACAGTTAGATTATATCAAGCTAATGAAAATGGTGAGATTATTAATAGTCAAGCATTAAAAACAACAAAAACCGATTATTTAGGTTATTATCTATTTGAAGATCTAACAGCTGGTTATTATATTATTGAATTTGATATTGACGGTGTTGTTCCATCATATGGAAGTGGTTATTTAGATCGTTATTATTTTACTGGTAATAATCTTAGTGATGATGAAAACTTTGATTCTAATCCAATAATTACAGTTGATAATCAAGATGCACTAGTCGCTAAAACAGGATTAATTGAATTAGAATATCATGATAGTGATATGTCTATTGATGCTGGATTAACAGTATATAGTGCTATTTCAGGTAATGTTTTTGAAGACCGGGATTACTCAGATACTAAAAATTATCTTAATGAAAATGGAGATCCAGTAGACCAGATATTAAAAGAAGGAACAATTGTTCAATTATATCAAGTAGATGAAGAATTTGATATTATCAATGAATTACCGCTTGAAAATCAATTGATTAGTGAAGTAGTTGTTGGTAGTGATGGTAAATATCATTTTGAACAATTAGATGCTGGTTACTATGTTGTGAAATTTATCTTCCCTAACGGTTATAGTTTAGTATCTGGTGATGTAGGTACTAATGATACGATTGATAGTGATGTCGTAAATCAAATTGTAACTGAAAATGATCAGGTTAGTGGTTATAGCGATGTTATTCAAGTAGGATTAAATGAACATGTTACAAATATTGACGGTGGTACTAGATTATATAGTTCATTAGGTGATTATATCTTTATGGATAATAATGCTAATGGTATTCAAGATCAAGGTGATACCCCAGTTTCTAAAATAAATGTCTACTTGTTTAGACGTGAAAACGAAAATGCTCAATGGCAATATTATCGTCAAAGCGTTAGTGATGAAAATGGTTTATACTTATTTGAAAATTTGGAAAGTTCAACCTATACAGGAATCCAGTATCGAGTAATTTTCGATTTAGGAATTACAACTAAAGTAACTATTCCATATGCTAGTGATGATCAAGGTGAAGATTCTAACGCATTAAGTCAATATATTCCTGGCTTTGGTTATCCTAGTGATCCAATTGATTTAAAATACAACACGATTGATTTATCATGGGATGCTGGTATCGTTCAGTCAACTGGTGCTATTGGAGATTATGTTTTCTATGATAGTAATGTCAATGGCATCCAGGATGAAGAAAATACGGGAATTAGTAATATTAAAGTAGTTTTAGAAGCTAATAATGATGATATTACTAATGAAAATGATTGGCAGGAAGTAGCTACAACTTATACTAATAGCCAAGGATATTATATCTTTAATAACTTAAAAGAAGGTTATTATCGAGTAAAATTTGAAGTATTGGATAACTATAATGTAACATTATCAACTCAAGGTGAAGATAGTGCTATAGATAGTGATGGAATTTATGCAAATGATGATATCTGGTATTATACTCGTTCATTCTATCTTGATCAGGATGGTTATGATATGACATGGGATTTAGGTGTCTATGATCCAGATGTTACTACTACAACTATTACTCAGTATAATGGCAGTCAGCCTACTGGTGATAATATTAACCTTTCAAAATATTTTGTTTTAGCTCTAGGATCAATAGCGGCGTTAGTAACAACCTATTTTGGTAGAAATAAGAAAAAAAGAATAGTTGAAAGTAAGTAATTTTAAGAGGCGAGTAAAAACATCGCCTCTTTTAAAAATTTTTTAATTACCATGTATTAAAACGTGTTATATGTGATATTAATGTGACGAGTTTGTGATATGATGGTATAAACAAGGAGGAATGGTTGATGAAAAGAAAAGTATTTAGATTATTACTTATTTTAGCTTTGATAGTTGTACCAATAGCAGGTATTACGATTGATGTTGATGCCGCTTCGGATTTAACACTAGGAACATTGATTTCTGATAGTCCTAATGACCGTTTATTTACTGTTAAAAACAATAGTGGTAATAGTGTGCGATATGTCTATCAAACAAGTACGCAAAATAATGTGGTTGAAAAGACTATTGCAGCCTATGATAGTGATACAATTAGAGTAGCGGCTAATAGTAGTGGGCAAGCAACTTTGACAGTAAAACAAATTGATGATCCTAATGCTGTTTCGCAAATAATTAATAGTTTAAATCAATATTATGTCACTATTAATTTTGTTGATTCAAATGGAATGAAAATTGCTGATTCAAGACAAGCTGTTGCTACATATAATAGCGGATGCAGTTATACTGCTTCATCATCACTTAGTTATAACGGTGATGTTTATGATCTTACCGGTAATAACTATGTAGCAATCCCTTATGGAAATACCTCATATACTTTTACGTATTCAAAAAGAGCCCAACCTAATTTTACTAGTAAAGTTATTTTAGTGGATCAGGATGGTACTACTCATAAAACAATTGAGTATACTGTAAATGAGGATACAGGTGGTTCGGTTACAGTTCCAGAAACTTTTGTTTCAACAATTAATGGTAGAACATATAAAATAATGAGTGGTTATAGTACTAAAATTACGCAAAGTTATAGTCAGGGCGTAATGCAAACTGTAGTCCGTTATCAAGTTCAAGAAGATGAAACAAGTAAGCCATACAATATTTTTATTCAATACATTGATAAAGAAACTAATAATGTATTATTGACAAAAACATTATTAGTACAAAAAAATAAAACAGTTGAACATAATCCATCTTCTTCTTTTATGAAAAATGGTTTGCAGTATCAATTGGTTGATGGAAATAAAATTACTCATAGCTTTGGAGATAGTCAAAGAAATTATCAAGTATATTATAAGCAGTTAGTAAGTGATGAAACAACACCACAGCCACTTCAAGTAAATTACGTTGATTTAGCGACTGGCAATATTTTAGAGATTCATGAATACACAGTTGATCCAGGTAAAAATAAAACAATAACATTAGATAGCAGTTTTGATTATGATGGAACTACTTATATTTTAAATAGCGCACAACAAGATTATGTTGAAGGTAACAAAATTACTCATAAATTCGGGCATAATATAACAGAATATAATGTTTATTATACCGAAAAAGGGGTAGAAATTAATAGCTATGAAGTTTCTATTACCTATATGGATGTTTCACATACCAATGTTGGTGAAAAAACTTTATATACTACTAAAGTAACAGCTAATGTAAATGAAGCTTTATCAATTGATGTTGAACAACAGTTCCAGGCTAATGGAACAACATATGTGTTGCTTCCAGGACAGGAAAGTCATTATGATCATGATTTTTATTCGACAAGAAGAAATTATGTCATGGTATATCGTGATATTAATGATACTAATAATGATATTGTTTTAAATCCAATTGTCGCTAATAATACAAGTGAGATGGCAGTTACTTTACAAGGAACCAATGCTAATGGTACAGCGATTACAATTGAAGGGACAACAGGTAATCCAATTATGAATAATCCTGATGGTAGTATTACTACAGTTGATCCTGATGGAAACATTGTGCCATATCAAGAAGAAGAAACAGAAATAATTGAAGAAGAACAAACACCATTAGTTAATGGTAAAGAAAATCAGGTAAATAATAGTAATGAGACTCTTTTTATAGCTGGTGGCATTGTATTAGTTATTATAATTGCCGGTCTTATTTATGGAATAAAAACTAAAAAGTTAATAAAATTTAAAAATCATTCCTAATCTTAAAAACAAAACAGTTCTTAGCGAACTGTTTTTGTTATTTAATTGTGATTTTTAATCGAAAAATGCTTTTAAATAGTTAATAAGATTTGTTAAATGAGGTATAATAAAGTAGGTTGTTAACAAGAAGAAAAATAATGGGAGAACATATGAAACTAATAGTAAAATTTTTAAATACTTATACAATTACAACTGAAGATAATCGCTGCCTTAGTTTCAACAAAATTAATTCATCAAAATTAGCGGTATTACTGGCTTATATTATATATCATCATCGTCATAAATTAAATTCTTTAGATTTACAAGAATTGATGTTTGTAAATAATAGTTCAACTAATCCGGCTAATGCTTTGAAAGCTTTGATTTTTCGATTAAGGGGACTATTAAATAAAAATCTTGGTGAGTATGATTATATATTATCATCACAAGGAACATATTACTGGAATCCGGAAATTGAATTAGTATTTGATGTTGATAATTTTATTAATTATTATCGTTTAGGGCGTAATGAACTTAATGATGATAAGAAAGTTAAACTTTATCAAAAAGCATTGTTGCTTTATGATGGGGATTTTTTAAAGATGATAAATAATAATGATAAATTATTAAGTATTCGGCATTATTTAAATTCTCATTTTTTAAATGTAACTACATTTTTAATCGATTATTATTTAAAAATGAATGAATATAGTGTTGTTGAAGAAATTTGTTTAAAAGTAATAGCTACCAATCCAAGTGATGATAATGTAAATTGCGCTTTAGTTTATGCTTTGGTTAAACAAGGAAAATTGGCTTTGGCTAAAAAGCGTTATTATAAAATAAAAGATAGCTTGAGTAGTACGGCGTTAAGAAAAATTAGTCATTATTTAAATATGGATCAATATAATAATTATGAAATTGATTTTGATGTTATTTATTCAGATTTAAAAGAAAATCATGTTAATGGAGCTTTTGTGTGTGATTATGATTTGTTTAAAAATATCTATCAATTGTCATTAAGAAGTTCTTTGCGTAGCGGTTCTAAAAAATCAATGGTTTTATTAACGCTCCATCCAAAAGACTATATTACTAAAAATCCAGAGATTAATAATCTAGTATTAGAAGAAACATCTAATACTTTGCAACAGATTTTAATTAAAAGTTTTCGGCTTGGAGATGTAGTATGTCGTTATAGTATAAAACAATATTTATTGATTCTTGATTGTAATTATCAAGGGGCTAAAAAAGCTATTATGCGTGTTAAAAAGAAATTTTATCTGCAAGAAAAATATGAACGTGTTGTAATTGAAGAAGATATTCAGGAATTAAAAGAAAATTAAAATTGAAAAAGTAATTTAGCCTTCTACAGATGTAAATAAAAGTAGGAGGTTTTTTATATGTTACGATATCCAATATTTAAACAAGATAATGAATACAGTTGTGGTGCTTACTGTATCAAGATGATTTTAAAATATTATCATCTTGATATTTCAATTAAAGAAATTAAACAGCTAAGCAAAATCACTAGTGCTGGCATTAGTGTTTATGGAATGGTTAAATGTTTAGCTGCTTATCATATTGATGCTAAGGCTTATCAGTGTGATTATGATACTTTAATTAAAGAGGCTAAGCTTCCTTGTATTATCCATGTACTTAATGATGAGATGACCCACTATTGTGTTTTATATAAAGTAAGTAAAAAGTATGTTTTATTAGGGGATCCGGCTAAAGGACTGGTAAAATTAAATCATGACCAGTTAAAAGCAATCTTTACTGGAATATGTATCTGTAATGAACATGTAGGACGTTATGCTAAAAAAGAAAATAAAGAAGTTAATTTTAAAGAATTTATATTATTACATCTTAAAGATAATTATCAGTTTGTTTTAAAATTAGTTAGTCGCAGTATGCTTATTTCGATTTGCAGTATTTTAAGTTCGAGTTATTTTCAAAGTTTAATTGATCAAATTGAAATGATGGATTATTGGTATATAGTATGTTTTACATTATTTTTTACGTTAGTTAGCTTAATTAAAATAGTTGTTGATTATAGCCGGAAAAAATTAGAAATTGATATTCAACGTTATTTAAATCAAATTTATGTTAATAAAACAGTAATTAACATGCTTAATTTACCATTAAATTATTTTCAAAATAGCCAGGATGGTATCTTGATGAGCAAGGTCCAGAATCTGTTTCAATTTAGTGAGTTTTTTATTCATTTATATAGCGCTATGTTTATAGATTTGATTTTACTCATTGGTTTGTTTATCGCTTTAACGATTTATTCGGTTTCTATTGCTTTAATAACATCATGTTTTTTTATTGTTATTGCATTTTTGTTGTTTAGATATTTAAAACAGATTAATTCGATGAATAAAAAGATTATCTCTAGTCAGGAAATGATGAATCAGGGGCATTTGGAATATTTACGAAATATTTATAATAGTCATCAGTTTTTTGTAAAGAGTTTTGCCCGTAATAAAATTAATTTTTTATTTGAAGATTATAATTATTTTTTGTATCGTCGTAATAATGCTTTAAATCGTATTAATGGAATTAGTGAATTATTAATTGGTATGCTATTATATAGTGTCGTTTTAATAGCGTGTTTTTATTATAAACAAGCGAGGTTGAGTGTTGGTGAAATTGTTTTTTTCTATTTGTTAATATCATATATGATTGAACCATTATTTAATATAATTAGTTTTGTTTTAGAAAAGGATGAAGTGTTGATTTTATTTGAACGTTATCGAGAACTGTTACCAGAGAAAAAGACAAAGAAGATGTATTTTAAAGGGCCAATAAAACAGATTAAATTTGATCATATTAGTTATAGTTATGGATACAGTAAACCAATTATTGAACATTTAGATTTAACAATTACAAAATCTATCTGGTTAAAAGGGGATACAGGAGCTGGTAAATCAACGTTATTGAAATTGTTGATGAATTATGATCAGTTATTAAAAGGAAAAATATTAATTAATGGAATTGATTTACAAAAAATTGATGTTAATAGCTTGTATCAAAAGATGATATATTTAGATAAAGAGCCGATTTTTTATCGAGAATCGTTACGTTTTAATCTTTTATTAAATCGTCATAATGAAAAGATGATGAATTTTTTATTAAAAGAGTTTAAGATGGAAGAATTTATAAATAAGTTAGATATGGTCATTAGTGATGATGGTCATCCATTATCATCTGGTCAGGCTCAAATTATGATGTTGATTCGTTCGTTATTGAAAAGACCACAGGTTTTAATTCTTGATGAAGCTTTATGCAATGTCGATGAAACGCGGTTAATGTTAATTATGGACTATTTAAAGAGCTTAGATGGAAAATTAATTGTAATAATTGTTGCCCATCAAACAAAATTGATGAATGAATTATTTGACTGTGTTATAATTGAACATGGAAAAATAAGAAAATAGTGCCGTTAGTTATAATTTAGAAAGGAGGAAATCGAGTAGGATACTCGGTAATTTTAAAATGGAAATAGATTTTGCGTTAATAAATGAAGTAGCTGATTTTAAAGAGGATTATAATGAAATATATCAAGAAATAATTAAAGAAACAGCTAAACAATTAGAAATTGAAAGTGATTTAGAATTATCATGTATATTTGTTGATGATAATAAGATTCATGAAATTAATAAACAATATCGTAATATTGATCGATCAACAGATGTTATCAGCTTTGCTCTTGAAGATAGTGAACAATTTTATGTTGAAGGGATGCCAAGAAGTTTAGGTGATATTTTTATAAGTGTTGATCATGCTAAGATGCAAGCTAAAGAATATGGTCATAGTATGAAAAGAGAAATGTGCTTTTTATTTACTCATGGATTGTTGCATTTATTAGGATTTGATCATATGAATCCTGAAGATGAAGCAAAAATGATTAAAAAACAAAAAGATATTTTAAATGCTTTAAAGATTGAAAGGGATAATTATGGAAATTAAAGAAATTATTGCTAAAGCTTTTAAAGCAACTGATAATTCTTATAGTCCCTATTCTAATTTTAAGGTTGGAGCATGTATTGAGATGAAAGATAATAATTATTTTTTAGGGACTAATATTGAAAACGCTGCTTATGGTTCAAGTATGTGTGCTGAACGTAATGCGATTTATAGTGCTTATTGTAATGGTTATCATAAAGAAGATATTAAACAAATAGCAATTGTATCATTTGGTAATAAATTAGTTTCACCATGTGGTAGCTGTCGCCAGGTAATGGTTGAATTATTGGCTAAAGATTGTCGCGTTATTTTAGCTAATCAAAACGAATATCAAATAACAACAGTAGAAGAATTAATGCCACTGGCATTTAAAGGAGATAGTTTAGAATGTTCAAATCAGGATTTGTAAGTATTGTTGGTCGTCCTAATGTCGGGAAATCAACGTTACTAAATAGTATATTAAAAACAAAATTAGCAATTATGTCAGATGTTGCGCAAACAACAAGAAATACTATTCAAGGTATTTATACTGATGATCAGGCTCAGATTATTTTTATGGATACGCCTGGAATCCATCGCCCTCAAGATCGTCTAGGTAATTTTATGAATACAACAGCGCTTAATAGTATTTATGGGGTTGATATTGTCTTATTTTTAGCTCCAGCAAATGAGATTATTGGTAAGGGTGACCAATTTATCATTAATCGATTAAAAGAGGCTGATGGGCCAGTATTTTTGGTTTTAAGCAAGATTGATACAGTAAGTAAAGAAGCTTTAGCTAAGAAGTTACAAAAGTGGCAGGAGTTATTTGAATTTAAGGAAATAATTCCAATCAGTGCTTTAAATAATGATAATGTTGATCTTTTAGTGGAAACTATAAAAAAATATTTACCTGAAGGTAATATGTATTATCCTAAAGAACATATTACTGATCATCCAGAGCGATTTGTTATGGCTGAATTCATTCGTGAAAAGATTTTATATTTTACCCGAGAAGAAGTTCCTCATAGTGTGGCTATTGTAATTGAAAGAATGATTGAAGATGAAGATGGCGTAGAAGTAATGGCGACTATTGTTTGTGATCGTAATAGTCAAAAGGGAATTATTGTTGGTAAACAGGGTTCGATGATCAAAAAAATTAGAACTAATGCCCAACGAGAAATGAAACGCTTTTTACAAGTACCAGTTCATTTAGAATTATTTGTTAAAGTAGAACGAAATTGGCGTAATAAACAAAAATATTTAAAGGAATTCGGTTATAACGAAGATGACTATTAAAAACGAAGAAACTTTTAAGGGGCTTGTTTTAAAAAACAAGCCCTATAAAGAAAATGATATGTTAGTTTGGATTTATAGTCGTGAATATGGCAAATTAACCTTGCTTGCAAAAGGAGTAAAAAAGATGACTAGTAAAAATGCTCCTTCTTGTCAAAGCATTACTTTATCGGAATTTACTTTAATTCCTAAAACTGGATTATCTAGATTGATCAAAGGTAGTGCAGTTGACTATTTTCGGCATATTAAAGAAGATATTGAATTAGAAGCCTATGCAACTTATTGTTTAGAATTTGTCGATAAATACACAAAAGAAAATGATCCTGATGCTAGTATCTATGATGCCTCATTATTGGCGTTAAAATATTTAAATGATGGCTATGAACCAAAATTAGTTTATTTATTGTTTAATGCTTTTATTTTAAATGTTACAGGTTCATCGTTGGAAGTTGATCAATGTGTAAGTTGTGGTCGTCAAGATCTAATCGCTGGTATTTCAATTTTAAATGGGGGATTTGTCTGTCAAAACTGTCTTGGTAAGTATGATCGTCGTTTGGATGTAGAAGTATTAAAAGGGTTTCGTTATATTAATAAGATTCCGTTGGAAAAAATTGATTTATTACATTTATCAACACCAGTTATCAATAAACTAGTGGAAATTATGGAAGCTTTTGTTGATGAATATACTGGAATCAATTTTAAAAGTCGAAAGTTTATTAAACAATTAAAAATGTTATAAAACCCCGTTAGTCAAAAATAACTTACGGGGCTTGTTTTTAGCGAACACTTAAAAATTATTTAATTTTATTACCATCTTTAAAAGCATTACCTACTTTTGCTCCAAGTTTAAGATAAGCATTGTTGACTGGATCAAAAGTAATTGGTTCTAATTTTTCAGGATCAATTTTTCCTTGATCATCTAAAACTTTTTCATCAACGCTAACATTGACGATTTCACCTAACAATAATTCTGATTCTTTATCATAACTAATTAATTTACATTCTAAAGTCATTGCTAGTTCATCAATGATTGGCGCATCAACAAATTCACTTTTAGTAGTATGCCAATTAGCTTTTTCTAATTTATCAGGAACATTATTTCCTGATACTATTCCTACATAATCAGCAGCAACTACATTATTAGCATCAGCCATACTAACAGTAAATGCTTTTTTATGAAGGATGTTTTTAACTGTTTTATGACTACTAGCTAAATATAAAGCGATTTTTTTATAATCAGCAATACTTCCCCAGGCAGCATTCATTGCATCAGGATTATTGTTTTTGTCATATGAAGCAATGATTAATACTGGACAAGGATATAAAAATGGTTTTGCACCAAAGTTTTTTCTCATCAATAATTCCTCCTAATTCTATTTGACTATTTATAGTCTAACCCTAAAGTTAACTTTAATGTCAAGTATATCTAATAATTTTAATAAAAAAAGGTCGAAATTTCGACCTAATGAAACATATCTTTTTTAATAAAGATGATTGTAGCAATTACACAAGCAATTATAGCTAATAAAGTTGGGAACCACCATACTGGTACTGGTAAGCCAGTAACATTCATACCATAAAAACTAAAAATGATATTTGGGATGGACATAACAATTGTAATTACTGTCAATATCTTCATTACAATATTTAAGTTATTAGAAATAACAGAAGCAAAAGCGTCCATTGTACCTGATAAAATATTAGAATAAATATTACACATTTCAATAGCCTGATGAATTTCAATCATTACGTCATCTAATAATTCTTGATCTTCATCATATAATTTAATTGGTTTACCACGCATAATTTTATTCAAAGTAATTTCATCAGTTTTTAAAGAAGTTGAAAAGTAAACTAACGATTTTTCTAAACCTAACATCTGAATTAATTCTTTGTTTTGCATTGATTTATGCAGACGATGTTCAGTTCTTGAAGATAAACGATCAATTTGTCGTAAATAAATCAAATAACGTTGTGAGATTCTAAGTAATAATAATAATAAAAATCTTGTTTTTAAATTAGTATCAATTCCTCTAACTTTTCCTTTAGCCATATCATCAATATTGTAGTTTTCATACAATGAAATTGTAACAATATATCCTTTCATAATAACGATCCCTAATGGCAAAGTAGTATACTGTAATGTATCGAAACCATCAGCTTTGTCTTCAGCACTTGGATAATCGACGATAACTAATGTTTGATTATTATCTTCATCATAGTCTAAGTGAGAACTTTCTTCTTCATCTAATGATGATTTTACAAATTCAGGAACGATACCCATTTCTTCAATCAAGAAATTTTTTTCTTCTTCAGTAGGACTAACAGCATTGATCCAGCAACCATATTCTGGCTGATCGATTTTTACGGTTTTGTTTTCAAAAGTTTTGTAGAATTCTAACATAGTAACCTCCTTATTACAGGAGGTCATAATATGCCTCCTGCATTTTATTTATATTCAATTGTTGCATTTTTTCGAACGACTCGGGCTCGGGAGACATAATAACACCTTCTTTCGGTGAGTAATTATAACATAGATTGTTGAATTTTTCCTACTATTTGATGTAATAATATTGGAAAATTTTTAAATTTTTTAGTTAATAGCTATTTTAATAATAATTTGACGTAATTAAAGCTTAAGTATATACTATTGATGTTTGCAATATATAAAATAACTAATAATAAATAGTGAGGATAAATACATGAATATTACAGATTTATTGACTATAACTAGTATTGATTTAGATGCTAAAGTTTCATCAAAAGAAGAAGCAATCGATCATTTAGTCGATTTAATGATGACAACTGGTAAAATAAATAATCGCGAGTTATATCGAAAAGATATTTTTTCTCGTGAAAGTCAAGGATCAACAGGAGTAGGAGAGGGAATTGCAATTCCCCATGCTCAAAGTGAAGCCGTTGATGATTTTGCATTAGCAGCGATGGTTGTTAAAGATGGCGTTGATTTTGATGCTCTTGATAATCAAAAA
The DNA here is from genome assembly GCF_963931465.1 of Erysipelatoclostridium sp. An173. Lineage (GTDB taxonomy): Bacteria > Bacillota_I > Bacilli_A > Erysipelotrichales > Coprobacillaceae > Thomasclavelia > Thomasclavelia merdavium. The sequence goes on from NZ_OZ007017.1 coordinate 731,911, forward strand.
GCAAAATTATTCTTTATGATTGCTGCAAGCAATGATGGTGGTAATGATCATTTAAAAGCATTAGCACGATTATCAAAGATGCTGATGGATCAAGATTTTAAAGAAAGTTTGATTATGGCATCAAATACTGCTGCTTTTTTAGATTTAATCGCAAAAAAAGAAAAGACATTAGATAAACCTGATTTAGAAAATAATGGTACTTATGATGTTTTAGCGGTAACTGCATGTCCAACAGGAATTGCTCATACGTACATGGCAGCAAAAAGTTTAGAAGAAAAAGCCCAGGAACTTGGTATAAAAATAAAAGTAGAAACTAATGGAGCTTCTGGTATTGATAATCCATTGACTCATCAAGAAATTGCTGTGGCAAAATGTATTATAGTTGCTGTTGATAAACAGGTAGAAATGAGTCGATTTGATGGTAAACCGGTAATTATTACCCGCGTGGCTGATGGTATTAATAAACCAGAGGAACTGTTATTAAAAGCTACTAATGAAAATGTAGAAATTTATCATGACGGTGATGATTCAAAACGATTTAAACAATCACGTTTAAGAATTTTATATATGCAACTATGTGAGGCTCTTAATCGAATATTACCAATCTTAATTGGAGCTGGAGCTTTGCTTTCAATACCTATTTTTATTCAGGAATATAATTTATTTAATATTAATACTATTTATGATAACCTTTTATTAACAAATAGTTATTTAGCGGGTCATTTAATTCAAACAATTGTACCGATAATTTTTGCTGGCTATATCGGTCAGGCAGTCGCTAAACAGCCAGGATTCGCTGTTTCTTTAGCTGGTGGAATCGGTATGATGATAACTGGTTTATATTATGATGGTACTAATGGCGCTGGTTTACTTGGTGGTATTATTGCTGGTTTTTTAGGTGGTTATATTGTATTAGGATTACAAAAACTGTGGCAAAAGTTACCTGAAAGCTATCAGGGCTTATCAACAACTGTAATATATCCGATTTTTGGAGTTATTATTGCATTTATAATATCTTTAGTTATTAGTCCTTATATTGGGGCATTAAATCAAATTATTGCCGTATCACTTGATAGTATGAATTTAGTTGGAAAACTAATTGCAGGAATTATTTTAGGTGCTATGATGGCAGTTGATATGGGTGGTCCAATTAATAAAATTGCCTATATATTTGCAATTAGTCAAATATTAGAAGGTAACTATTCATTGATGGCTGCGGTGATGGCTGCAGGGATGGTACCGCCATTAGTTATTGCTTTAGCAACAACGTTTTTTAAAAATAAATTTACTGAAAATCAACATAAATTAGGTAGAAGTAATTATTTAAAAGGATTAATGTTTATTTCGGAAGGGACACTTCCTTTTGTAAAAGAAGATCGTCGTTTAGTAACGGCTGTTTGTATGATTGCCTCAGCTTTAACTGGTGCTTTTTCGATGGTTTATAATTGTGGGATCAGTTTACCTCATGGTGGTATTTTTGTTTTACCATTAGTTATTCATCCATTAAGATATGTGGTAGCAATACTAATTGGTAGTCTTTGTGGGGCAATGATTTATGGTATATTTAAAGAAAAGGATGATATGTGATGAAATATATATTTTTTGATATTGATGGAACTTTGACTGATAATAAAACACATCAGATTGTTCCTAGTGCTCAAAAGGCATTAGAAAAATTACAGGCAAATGGTAATTTTGTTGCTATTGCTACTGGTCGGGCCTATTATAAAGCTAAAAGTTTTATGGAAGAAGTAGGGTTAACTAATATGGTATGTAATGGTGGTAATGGTATTGTTTTAAATAATCGTTTGATTAAAAATGCACCATTAGATCGAAGTAAAGCCTTAATGATAATTAATGAAGCAGAAAGATTAGGCTATGGAATATTAGTTGCTCCATTTGATAGTATTGATGTTTATAGTAAAAATACTTTATTTTTAAAACAGGCTGGTTATCGAAAAGAACCTACTCGTTATACAATTGATAATCAATTAGATTATCGTGATTTAGAAAATATTTATAAATTATATATTTCAATTCCTGAAGAAAAGGAATCTGAATTAACATTAAAAGATACTTTAGGTCACTTACGGTTTGAATCAGAATATTTAATGTTTCAACCAGATGATAAGAAAAAAGGAATTATTGATTTAATGACTTTGATTGATGGTAATATTGATGATGTAGTTGTTTTTGGTGATGATTATAATGATTTAGATATGTTTGATGAACGTTTTTATCGAATTGCCATGGGAAATGCTTGTGATGCTTTAAAAGCTAAAGCAGACTATATTACTGACCGCAATACTAATGATGGTATTTATAATGCTTGTCGTGTTCATGGCTGGATAAAATAATTTAAATTTTAATGGGAGTTCACATTTAATTCATACACCAGTGTTAGGATAATAATGTCGAAAGACAAACCATAATATGTAAAATATATTAATCCCCTCATATATGTTTTACAACCCAATGATGGATGATTCCCTCTCCCAAAAAAAACAACATCCATCATTAAAAAGGAGTCTCCCCTGGCTCCTTTTTTTCATGTTATAATATTACTGTACATTTTAAAAATAGTGACATATAATCATAAAAAAGAAAGGGGGATGACTATGATAGATGGTCATATGCATTTAGAATACGGGGATTTAAGTAAAGAATATGTTTTAGAGTTTGTTGAGGCGGCAGTAAAAAAGGGGTTAAGTAAAATTCAAATTTTAGATCATACACATCGTTTTAAAGAGTTTGAACCAATATATTTAGAATTAAAAGAAATACCACAACAAAAACAGTGGTTAGAAAATAAAAAAATGAAATTTAAAGATAGCTTAGATGATTATGATCGTTTGATTAAAGAAGTAAAAGCATTGGATTTACCAATTGAAGTTACCTTTGGTTTAGAAGTATGTTATGTACCTAAATATGAAGAATATATTCGTAAAGTTTTAAGTGAACATGATTATGATTTTGTCGTTGGAGCGATTCATTCAATTAATGGTAAATTATATGATATGAATTTTTCCAAAGAAATTTTATGGGATAAATATGATGTAAATGATATTTATCGTGATTATTATGATTTGGTGTTTAAATTAGTTAAGTCTGATTTGTTTACGCAATTAGCTCATCCAGATACGATTAAAATGTTTAATTATTATCCTGATTATGATTTGGTACCAACTTATCATAAACTAGCTAAGTTATTAAATGAACATCATGTTAAAGCTGAAAATAATACTGGTTGTTATTATCGCTATCATCATAAAGATATTGGTCTTAGTGATGAACTTTTAAATATTTTTAAAGAACATGGGGTGAAAATGATTACGGCAAGTGATGCTCATCAGCCAAGTCATGTTGGAATGAATATTGTAGATATTTATGAAAAGACAATGAAATAAAAAATGGTGATTTTTGATAATCACCATTTTTTATTTTATTAAACTATTGATTAATTCTTGATGCGACTTTTTATATAGTAAAACAATATTACTAAAAACCGGTTGTTTTAATGATTTATAAATTAAATTAGGATGATTAAAAACTAATAAACTTTTTTTCATTAATAAGCTAATTCCTTGATTAGATTGCAATGACCCAATTAATGATTCTATGCGAGCATTCATCATTATTTTTGGTTGAAAATGATATTTTAAACATAGTTCATTAAATAGCTGATAAATATAAGTATGTTTTGGCATGCATAAGAAACTTTCATTTTGAAGATCATTAAAATCAATTTCTTTATTATTAGCTAAATGATGATTTTTAGACATTACTACTACTAATTCGTCGTGAGCAATTACTTTACTGCAATAGTTTTTATAATCAATAGAGTTTTCTCTAACGATCGCTAAATCGCAATTTTTTTGGTTGATTTCATCTTGAATCTGAAATTCTTCACATTCATTAATAACTAATTGATATTTATCTTGTAATTGATTGATTAATGGGGTTAGACATCTTGATGCATTTAGGAAAAAGGCAGAAGCCGATAATCAGCCACTCCCAATTTCTATTTTAATAGGAGTTGATCCGGCGATTGAAATAGCGTCTTGTTTTGAATCACCAACAACGCCACTTGGTTATAATGAATTGCAAATTGCTGGCGGTTTAAGAGATCAAGCCGTAGAACTAGTAAAATGTAAAACAGTAGATGAATATTGTATTGCAAATGCTGAATATGTTATTGAAGGTGAACTGTTACCTCGACTAAGAGTTCGTGAAGATTTAAATTCTAACACGGGAAAAGCGATGCCGGAGTTTCCGGGGTACACGGGACCAGCTAATCCGAGTTTACCGATAATAAAAGTTAAAGCAATTACTCATCGAAAAAATCCGATTATGCAAACTGTGATTGGACCAAGTGAAGAACATGTTTCTTTGGCAGGAATTCCAACTGAAGCAAGTATCTTAAGGATGATTGAACAGGCAATGCCAGGTAAGGTTTTGAATGTATATTGTCCTAGTTTTGGTGGTGGTAAGTTTGTAGTTATTATACAGTTTAAAAAAGAATTACCTTCTGATGAAGGACGCCAACGTCAGGCAGCATTACTAGCATTTAGTGCCTTTAGTGAGTTAAAACATGTTTACATAGTTGATGAAGATGTTGATATTTTTGATATCAATGATGTTATGTGGGCAATGACAACTAGATTTCAAGGTGATGTTGATGTTGTTACAATTCCAGGAGTACGAACTCATCCCTTAGATCCTTCTAATGATCCTGATTACTCTAGTTCGATATATGATCATGGGATTGCCTGTAAGACAATTTTTGATGGCACTGTACCATATCATTTAAAAGATTGTTTCAAGCGTGCTGATTTTATGGATGTTGATCTTAGTAAGTGGCAGGTGGAAAAATATTAATGAAAAGAATTGTTGTTGTTATAACAGGGGCTAGTGGAATCCCACTAGCGATAACCTGTTTAGAAGAATTGCGTAAAACTGATTGTGAAATACATTTGATAATATCTAAAAGTGCTAAACTAACTTTACAGTTAGAAACGAATTATCAAATAGAAGATATATATTCTTTAGTGGATGTGGTTCATGAAAACGAGGCTATTGGTGATAATATTGCTAGTGGAACATATTTAGTATCAGGGGTAATCGTGATTCCGTGTAGTATGAAAACTCTAGGTGGAATTAGAAATGGTTATAGTGATAATCTGATTAATCGAGTTGTTGATGTTAATATTAAGGAACAACGTAAAGTTATTCTGGTAACTCGTGAAGCGCCTTTATCATCAATTCATTTAGATAATTTAGCATATTTAGCACGAATTCCTAATCTTTTTATTATTCCACCAGTATTAACATATTATCAGCATCCTAAAACAATTAAAGATATGGAAATACATATAGTAGGTAAGATATTAGAAAAATTTGATATTGATATTTCTGATTATAAACGGTGGGATTATAAAAAATAACAGGCAGTAATTTTACTGCCTGTTATTGAGCTGGTGTTTGTGGCTGGGTTGGCTGATTACCTTCGGTTGTGTTGTTATCAGCCGGTGGTGTAGCTGGAGTGGCTGGATCGCTAGCGGGTGCTGTAGGGGTTGCTGGTGCTTTCATAGTACCGCGTAAAATTATTTCCTCGTGACCTTTATAAACACTATAAGCTTCTTTTTTAGAAGAAATTAAATTACCGTTAGCATCGTAAACATTTCGCCATGATTGAGCTTTACTACCGTTAGTTCCTTTTTGTTTAACAGCTGTTTGTCCTTCTAATAAAGTTGGATCATCTTCGTATTTAGTGGTATATGGTGTTGAAGATAGTTGTTTACTAGTAATTTTTACATAAGTGTTATCAACATTAGTACCATATATTTGAGCGGTTATTTTGTTATTGGCATAAGACATTACTATTTTAATAGGGTATTCTTTATCGTTTTTGAATTTAAAATCCGGACCACCCCATGAAACAGTTGCATCACGACCAATTGGGACATAACCAGAAACATAAGTATGATTAGTTCGTTCAGTTACTTCTAAGTTAGATAATAATACAGCGTTATATAAAGTTGAAGAAGTTTGACAAATTCCACCACCTACTTCTTGAACTGTTTCACCGTTTAAATAAGCTGCTGCTTCGCCAAAACCGTTTTCTTTTGTTCTCTTTCCGACAGTATTATTGTATGAAAATTCTTCACCTGGCAATAATATGATATTGTTGCATTTTTCACCAGATAAACGAACATTCTTTTTTCTAACCGCAGTACCACTAACATTAGTAGTATAGCTGCCTAGGACATCTTTAAATAAGTTTTGTTCAAGTGTTTCTTTACTAATTTTAGGTTGAATAATTTTTGCATCAACACTAAATTGTTTTCCTTCTGGAGTTTGATTGTAAAGTTTAGTAGCTTTTTTTAAATCAAATGAAGCACCTACTTGACCATCTACAATAGCATAGTTGTTATTTTTGTCCAATGTTGCATTACTTGCACGATTAGCTAATTCTTTATGAAGAGTTTCCATTTCTTTGTCTTTTGTTAAATCGTGATCAACCGGTTTGTATTCGATTTTATTTTTAAAATCATAATCATTTAACGCATCTTTGATTGTTTTGATTACTGATTTTAATTCAGCTGTTTTCCCTGATTTACCTTTGGTAAATACTACTTCATTATCTTTTATTTCATATTCTGTTTTTGTTGCAGTGTTATAAGTTAGAATATTACTATTAGAAATTTGGTTTGATAAAATATCGTCATTAGTAATTTCAACTCCGATAGTATGGTCATGATTAAAAAGATAATTATAACCTCTAGTAAAGAAATTATCGGATTGCTTAGCGATCTTTTCTACTTTATTACTAATATCAAATTGTAAATTATCTTGTAGATTAATTTGATATTCTTGTTTATCGATTGTTAAAGTAAGATTTGGATTTTTAATATCTTTATTAAATTGGTCTTGTAAAGCAGTGGTTGCTTCCTGACTAGTCATTTTCCCAACATCAATATTATTGATAGTGGTATTGCTAATGAAATCATTACCACTTGCAATAAAACATAGTCCAATATAAATTATGAAAATTAAAACAATTATTCCTGCAGTTAAAATGAATGCACGTTTATTCATTTTTAATTTAGGCATCTTTAATTTAGACATATTTATCATACTTTCACCCCACATTTTTTTATCCCCTCTATCATATACTAGAACTAGTCATAATTCAATTTATTTTCGGTCGAATGGGAAAAAATAAGTTTTCTTAAGAAATTATTAATTAAAACAAAAAAATGTGTTGTTGTATACAATTATTCAATTTTTTACTTTACAAATCATATTGTATACAATATAATGAGGTTTAAATACAAGAAAGGAAGGTATGAATATGACTGAAAAAAGAGTGTTTAATTTTTCTGCAGGTCCTTCAATGTTACCTGTGCCGGTATTAGAAAAAGCGGCTAAACAAATGTTGAACTATGAAAACAGCGGAATGAGCGTAATGGAGATGAGTCATAGATCCTCTTCCTATTTGGATATCTTTAATAAGACTAAAGACTTATTAAAAAAAGTAATGAATATTCCAGATGGTTATGAAATTGTGTTTATACAAGGGGGAGCAACACAACAGTTTTCAATGGTACCATTAAACTTATTAAAAAATGGTAAAGCTGATTATATTATCACTGGTTCATTTAGTAAAAAGGCAGCTACAGAAGCTAAAAAATATGGGGAAATTAATATTGCCTATGATGGAAGTGATAATGATTTTAAACATATTCCAACACAAGATGAATTAAAATTGGATCCTGAGGCATCATATGTTCATTTATGTGCTAATAACACTATTTATGGTACAGAATGGAAATATGTTCCTGAAACTAATGGGGTACCAATTATTGCTGATATGTCATCAAATATTTTATCAAAACCAATTGATGTATCTAAGTATGGCATGATTTATGCTGGGGCTCAAAAAAATATGGGGATTGCTGGTCTTGGTGTAGCTATTATTAAAAAAGATTTATTGCAAAAAGTTAGTGCAACAACACCAGTATTATTAGATTATACTTTGATGATTGAAAATGATTCAATGTATAATACACCACCAGCTTATGCAATTTATGTTTTAGGCTTAGTTCTAGAATGGATTGATGAAATGGGTGGTTTAGAAGTGATGGAAAAAAGAAATATTGAAAAAGCTAAACTACTTTATGATTATCTTGATAGCAGTGATTTTTATAAAGCTCATAGTGATAAGGATAATCGTTCATTAATGAATGTTACTTTTACAACTCCATCTAAAGAATTAGATGCTAAGTTTGTAAAAGAAAGCATCGAAGCAGGAATGACTAATTTAAAAGGACACCGCTCTGTTGGGGGAATTAGAGCTTCTATTTACAATGCGATGCCATTAGAAGGGGTAGAAAAATTAGTTGCTTTCATGAAAGAATTTGAAGCAGCAAATAAATAGGGGTGATTAATTATGTACAATATAAAATTATTAAATAAGATTTCTCAAGTTGGATTAGATGAGTTTGATACAAACTATTCATATGGAGAAGATGTCGAAAATGAAGATGCAATTTTAGTTAGATCAGCGTCTTTACATGATTATGATTTTAATTCAAATCTAAAAGCGATTGCTCGTGCTGGTGCTGGGGTGAATAATATTCCAATTGAAAAATGCAGTGAAAATGGAATAGTTGTCTTTAATACACCTGGGGCTAATGCTAATGCGGTTAAAGAATTAGTAATTTGTAGTTTGTTTCTAGCTTCTAGAAAGATCGTTGAAAGTATTAAATGGGTAGAGGGATTAAAAGATGATCTAGATGTAGCTAAAACAGCTGAAAAAGGTAAAAGTAATTTTGTTGGACCAGAAATTGAAGGAAAAACATTGGGGATTATTGGTTTAGGTGCAATTGGGGTTAATGTTGCTAATGCTGCAATTAAATTAAATATGAAAGTAAAAGGATATGATCCATATATTCGAGTTGATGCTGCCTGGGCTTTATCAAAACATGCTCGTCAAGCAGCAAGTTTAGAAGAAATTTATAAAGAATGTGATTATATTTCAATTCATGTTCCTAGTACTAAAGAAACTCGTGGCTTTTTAAATAAAGAAGCTTTTGCGATGATGAAAGATGGCGTAAAATTATTGAATTTTGCTCGTGGTGATTTAGTTAATAACGAAGATTTACTAGAAGCAGTAGCTAGTGGTAAAGTTGGAAAATATATTAGTGATTTTGCCTCACCAGAGTTACTTGGAAAAGATAATATTATTATCTTGCCACATCTTGGAGCTAGTACACCGGAATCTGAAGATAATTGTGCTAAAATGGCGGTATCAGAAATTAGAGAATATTTAGAAAATGGAAATATTGTAAATTCTGTTAATTTTCCAGGGGTAAAACAAGCTCGTGAATCTAAAACGAGAATTTGTGTAATCAATAAAAATGTACCAAATATTTTAGCGAGAATTTCTAATTTATTCGCAGATCATAATTTGAATATTGAAAATATGGTCAATCGTTCACGTGGAGAATATGCTTATACATTAATTGATACTGATGATGAAGTTCGTCAGGATATTATTGATCGAATTGAAGCAGCTAAAGGTGTAATTAATGTTCGTGTTATTGTAGACTAATATAAATGGTTTTATTAAAAGATACTAAAAAAAGCACACTTTGAAAAAAGTGTGCTTTTTATCATAAATAAATTAATAAAATTTACTAAATAATTATATGTGATAATAGTTATTTTTATTAAAATATAAATATTTTCAGTAATTTTTGTTGGTTTAAATTATGATTATTAATATATTTTACTAATTTTTATAGTAAAATTTAGTAAAATATATTGTGGTGCATTTTACCGAGTGCTATAATGATAGTGCATATTTATGTTACGGGAATAGAATGCAAATAAATGAAAGGATTGAAAAAATGAAGAAGAAAGGATTGAAAATTTTATTGGCTTCATTATTGGCAGTTCCATTAATTGCAGGATTAAATAATTCTGATAAGGTTGAAGCTAATAATGTTGCCCATGAACACGACCTGATTAAATTAGAACGTCCAGGTAGTGGTGGTGAAGCGGTAACTGGTGGTGATTTTTCAAGCAGCAGTGCCTGGCAATGGAAAAACGCTGACATTCAAGCTGTAGATGGAAAAAACACAGGGCATTTAAAAGCTGGTGTTAATGATGCATCTTTTGGTCAGGTGTTATCGTTGAAAAGGGATACTGATTATACAGTTACTTACAAAGCTAAATTATCAGAAAATGGTAATGGGGTAAACTGTGATATTCGAATTCCTAATGCTGGGATTTTAGATGGTACTTGGCAAGGTATTTCTGGAAGCGAATGGAAAGAATATACTTTTAAATTCAATTCTGGTGACCATGAAAGTTTAAGAATCGAATTTGTTAAATGGGGCGATGCTAGTGATATTGTTGCTAGTGAAGCTTGGATCAGTGATGTAAGTGTAACTGACGGTGGAGAAGGTGTTGAAGATGATACAACATACGACTTTATTTGGGCTGATGATTTTAATGAAGGTAAATTAAATGAAGATAATTGGGATTATGAGTTAGGATGTATTCGTGGTATTGAACAACAACACTATGTTAAAAGTGAAGAAAATGTTTATATTGACACTGATGAAACAGCAACTGATGGTAAATTAGTTTTAAAAGCTACTGATCGTGCTAAAGAAGATCAATATGATAATCCTCGCGATAACAGTCGACGAGTAATTTACAATTCTGGAAGTGTTCGTAGCCATGGTAAACAAGAATTTTTATATGGAAGAATTGAAATGAAAGCAAAATTGCCTAAAGGACAAGGTGTATTCCCGGCATTTTGGACATTAGGTGCAGATTTTTCTTTAGATGGTGATATTGCAGCTGACCAGGGATATGGCTGGCCACGCTGTGGAGAGGTTGATATCATGGAATTAACTGGTGACAGCGTTGATGGCAGCTATAATAACCGTACAGTATATCAGACATTGCATTATGGTACTGATGATAATGATAGTGGTAAATATGCTGGAAATGGAACAGCAGCTAGTTTAAATTCTGGAAACTTTAATGATGAATACCATGTATTTGGAATTAACTGGTCAAAAGGAAAAATTGAATGGTATGTTGATAATCAAATTGTTAGAACTGTTGATTATAGTGATGATCAAGCAGCCGTAAATGCTTTGGATAAACCACAATATATTCAATTCAATTTAGCTATGGGTGGAGCTTGGCCTGGTCCAGTTGGAACTGATTTGGCAGGAACTACTTATGATATTGACTATGTTTATTATGCTCGAAGCCCACAACAACAAGCAGATGCTGAAGCTTATTATGCAAATGTGCCAGAAATAAATGGTGCTAGTGATATTACAATGCAAAAAGGAACAACAGTGAATTTATTAGAAAATGTAACAACTGATGCTGATCATTATTTAGATTTTTCAATTAATGATGCACCAATGTTTGTAAATAACGGTGGAAAAACTGAAGTTTCTTTAGTTTGTAAAGGTAAAGATGATTTAGAAAGCTTAAAAAATTTACCAGCTGGTACATATGATTTACATATTACGGCAATTCCTAAATCAGCTAAACCGGATCCAAAAGATCCAAATCAATTAGACCGAACACAAGCTTACGTTTTAAATCGTAAAACGGTTAAATTGACAATAGTTGAAAGTGATAAGAACATTTTACAAGAAAAAATAGCTGAAGCAGAAGCATTATTGCTTAAAACAGATGTTTATACTGAAAAAACGCTTGATTATTTAAATAAAAGTGTTAACTGGGCTAAAGAAATAAATGATGATGTTAGTGCAAATCAAGAATATATTGATAGTGCAATTGCGTTATTAGATGATAGTATGGCTCGTTTAAAAGAAAAGTAGAAATAAAATTAAGAAAGGGAAAAGAGTATGAAGAATAAAAAAATGATGCGGAAAATCGCAGCTGCAGCAATGGCTGGTGCTTTGGTTCTTCCAGCAACAGTATCTTCAAGCAAGGCTCAAACATTAGATGGCTGGGTTGATGATAGTCAGCTAAATAATAGTGAAGTTGCTGCTCCTGAAGCATATGGGCCAACACCAGATGCTTTGCAATATGAATATCAAAAACAAGAACTAGCTGCATTTTGTCATTTTGGTCCTAATACATTCAATGAAATTGAATGGGGTGAAAACTATGGAAATACACCTCCAGCTGAAATTTTTACATTAGGTCCTAATGATGATTTTGATGCTGAAACTTTAGTGGAAACATTAAAAAATGCCGGATTTAAACGCTTAATTGTTACAGCAAAACATCATGATGGTTTCTGTATCTGGGCTAGTGAATATACTAAATATGATGTTGCTAGTACTAATTATAAAAATGGTGAAGGTGACATCTTAGCTGAAATTTCTAAAGCATGTAGTGATTATGATATGGATATGGGACTTTACTTATCACCATGGGATATTCATGATCAAAGCTATGGTTATTTTGATAAAGATGGTAATGCTTTAGTTGGATCAGATGGACAGCCATTAAATGGAATGAGCTGGGAAGAAGTAGAAGAAAAAGATGTTTATGATTACAATGAATATTATCGTAATCAACTAGAAGAAATATTAGGTAACGATAAATATGGTAATAAGGGTGAATTCGTAGAAATCTGGATGGATGGAGCTAAAGGTTCAGGTTATAAAACACAAAATTATAATTTTGATGACTGGTTTGCAACTATCCAAAAATACGAAGGAAAAGAAGCGGGTAGAGAAGCTGATTGTTTGTTGTTTGGTTCTGGTGCTAAAACAACAGTTAGATGGATTGGAAATGAGTTAGGATTTGCTCCAGATACTAACTGGGCTCAAGCAAAACTTATTTACAAAGATGGAAAAGCAACTGATATTGATACTGGTTGGGATGAAAGCACTGGTTATGCAGCTGGATATCCTGATGGAGATGTTTGGACAGTTCCTGAATGTGATGCCAGAATTACTTCTGGATGGTTCTGGGGAAATACTAAAAAGACTCCAAAATCAATGGAAGAACTTTCAGAAATGTATTTTAGATCAGTTGGTCATAATGGAACATTGTTATTAAATGTACCACCAAATGACGAAGGAAAATTAGATAAAGCGATTCAAGAAAGAATTGTTGAATTTGGTAATGCCGTAAAAAATACTTTTAAAACTAATAAAGCAGAAGATAAAGCTGCTTATGCTGATACTGTATTAGGTAATTCTAAAGCTTATTCAGCTTCAAATGTTTTAGATGGTGATCAAGATACATACTGGACTCCAGAAGCTGGAAATAGTATGGGAAGTGTTTTAATTGATTTAGGAGAAACAACTAATTTTGATGTTGTTTCAATTGAAGAAGCAATTCAATTAGGACAAAGAATTACTAATTATAAAGTTGAATATAGTAATGATTTACAAAGCTGGGAAACAATGGATGAAGGAACTACTGTTGGATCTAAACGATTAAGCAGAACTTCACCAGTTAAAGCTAGATATGTAAAAGTAACAGTATCTACAAATGAAGACACTTCACCATTAATTAGTGAAATCGGTGTTTATAAAGCAACAGGTGGATTAGAATTAAATTCATCTGTACCTGAAGGATTAACAGTAGTTGATAATACTGATAAAGACACTAGTGATGGATTTGGATTTACATATAATAATAGTTGGGTCCAAGAAAAAGGTAAAGATTTTATCAATGGTACAAGCATGTACGCAAATGAGGGTAGTGAATTAACATTAAATTTCCATGGTACAAAAGCTTACTTGATGGGAACATTAGATCCAAATCATGGTAAAGCAATGATTAGTGTTGATAATGGTCCAGAAGTTGAAATCGATACTAAAGCTAGTAAGCGTAGTGTTGGAAATGTTCTTTATGCATCAGATGATCTTGAAGATGGTGATCATACACTAACTTTAAGAGTAGTAAGTGATGCTATTGGAATTGAAGCAGCAGCAGTAATTGATAATCAAGGTAAAGGTATGTTCGAATTTGAACATAATGCTTATCGTGTTTTAGAAGCCGAAGATGAAAGTGCTACTTTAGAACATAAATTAACAGTTAAACGTGTTGGTGGAACTAACGGTGAAGCTGTTGTACAAGTTGAAAACAATCCAGGTACAGCAATGCAAGGTAACTATGATGCTAACTTAAGTGGTGGAACTTTAACATTTGCTCCTGGAGAAACTGAAAAACAAGTTAGTTTATATACAAAATACGATAGTCGTATTCAAGGTGATACATCATTTACAATGAATTTAGTTAACGCAACAAATGATGTAATCATTGGATTTAATAAAGTTGCAACAATCACAATTGAAGATCGTGATGTTAAAACTAAAGAACAATTAGCTGAGTTAATAGCTCAAGGTGAAATATTAAATACTCAAGAATACTTATATGTTTCTGGATGGGATGCTTTCCAAGATGCTTTCAAAGCTGCTAAAGAAACATTAGCAGATAGTGATGCTACTATTATTCAATATGGTAATGCTTATCGTAATTTAACTGTAGCAATTAATGGATTAGTAGTTCGTGATAATTATAGTGAAGAAGATCCATTTATTATGCCAGTTAAAAAAGATGAAACAAAAGTTCTTGAAGCTGAATTAGCTACATTAAAAAATACTGGTGAAAACGAAGAATATGTTTTAGCTGTTGAAGAACGTGATTGGGCAAGTAATAAAAAGATTATTAACTGCTTCAATGCCGGTGATCAAATTGAAGTACCATATAACGCTTCTAGAGCAGGTAAATATAAAGTAGTTTTAACATATCGCAGTGGTAGCGAAGAAAATAGTTTTGATGTTAGTGAAGTAGATGGAAAAATTAAAAACGTATCAGTTGTAGCTGGAAATGATGATGCAACTGTTACAAAAACAAAAGAATTTGAAATTGAAGTTGTTGAAGCTGGTGCTGGAACACTTGTTCTAACTGCTGGTACTAAAAATGGACCACAATTAGATAAATTAGATATTACAGCAAGTGATTTAAATTGGAAAGAATTTACAATTAAAGCAACTGCTGGAACTGGTGGTACAATTACTCCTTCAGGAGATAACGTTTATACAGAGCTTTCTGATGTGACATATACAATAACACCAGATAATGGTTATGAAATTGAAGATGTAAAAGTAAATGGTGAATCTCAAGGAGCTATTACTTCTTATACATTTACTGAACTTTCAAAAGATAGTACTATTGAAGCAACATTCAAATTTAAATACTACAATGAAAGTACACCATTTGAATTCCCTGAAAAAATTGGTTCTGAAAATAAAGTTACTTTAGAAGCTGAAAAAACTGAACTAATCAATACTGGTGATGCAAATGAACAATGGAAATTAGGAATTGAATCTGGCACTTGGGCTAGTGGTGGTCAATTTGTCAATTGCTTAAATAGTGGCGATCAATTAGTTATCCATTATAATGCTCCTAATGCAGGAATTTATCAATTCACAGCTACATATCGTAGTGGTTCTGATACTAATAAATTAGTATGGTCTGGTGATAAAGTAATTGATGGTGAAGTTGCAGCAGGTAACAGTGATGCTTCTGTTGTTAAAACTGTTGATTTCTTAGTTGAAATAACTGAAGCTGGTAAAGGTAAAATTGTATTTACTGCACCAAGTACTAATTCACCTCAATTAGATAAATTTGATATTGTTTATTTCAGTGATAAAGAATCTATGGCTAGAGCTGACTTAAAAGCTTTAATTGAAGATGCAAAAGCTATTTTAGAAAATGCATCTGATTATCAAACTGCAACAATTGAAAATTTAAAAACAGTATTAGTAGCAGTTGAAGAAGTTTATGAAAATGATGAAGCATCAGTTGAACAACTTGAGCAAGCAAAAGCTGATTTACAAACAGCAATTGATGGTTTATTAGAAGTTGTTGATAAAACTGAATTAGCTCAATATATTGCAAAAGTTCAAGAAATTGTTGATAATATTGATGATTATTCTAAATATAGTGTTTATGGATTAGAAGAAAACTTAGCTAAAGCTAAAGAAGTATATAATAATGAAAATGCAACTGAAAATGAAGTAGCAGCTATGGTTAGAACATTAAAATATGGTGTTGAAAACGCTCGTAAAAAAGCATTTATTGAAGATTTAGAAAAATTAGTTGCTCAAGCAAAAGCAATTGATTTAGAAGGATATACACCTGCAAGTGTTGATGTCTTTGAATTAGTATTATCTGATGCACAAACATTATTAGATTCAGATTTAAGTTTTGAAAATCAAGATAGTGTTGATAAAATGTATGATCGCTTATCTAAAGCAATTAATTTATTAACAAAAATTTCTGATTTAGAAGAAGATCCAGGTCAAACACCTGACAAACCAGGAGATAAACCAGGTTCTGGAGATTCTGGTGATAATAATAACAACGGATCTCAAAATCCTTCTAACGGAAATAATGATAGTAGTAATCCTGAAAATGGTAATGCAAGTAAAACAGGTGATGATATCAATATGGCACCATTTATGGTTTTAATGGCTTTAAGTTGTTTAGGTGCATGGGGAGTTTTAAAAAGAACAAAAGAAATTGATTATTAAGATTTATAATAAGATATTCCTTAAAAAATGATTCTATGATTAAAGGTGGCAGAAGAGGCTGTAACGAAATAACTTTTTAAAAGGAAAGTTGAACTCGTTTCAGCTTTTTTCTGCAAAATAAAATACAATTATCAGCTATAATTGCATCTCTTACGATATTTTATAATATTTTATGTTATTCTCTCTTCTTTTTGGCTGTTTTTAGGCGCAATGAGGGTATCCTCAGCCAGATTCACTCTTTTCAATGTGACATTTCATAGCGTTTTCTTTCCTTTTCACTAGTTTATCAGCTGTTTTTTCTTTTCTCTTATTCTGTTTTTGTGATATTTCTTAAAATTATATCCTAAACACACCAGTAAAAATTCCATTTTCGCGTTCGATAATCCTCTTCTCGTGAATCTTGTGAAATTCATATCTTCTTTTATTACTCCTAATGCTCCTTCTGCCTGGATGCTTCTTTGTTTCTTTAATTCTTTTCCAAACTCGCTTGACAGGTTTTCATCGACAACTGCATAAAACTCGTTTAAAACAGCATTTCTGCTGACTGTTTTACTTTCTCCTTTTCCTTTATAGCATTCTTCGCGATGTGGACATCCTTTACATGTGTTTTTGCTTGTATATCGTTGGCTTATTTTCAGATATTCTCCACTTTCATCATATTTTCCTCCATTTCCGTCCGTCTTCGTCGGTCGGACACAAACATTTTATTAAAAATAATTTCTCTCCAATCGTTTTTGTAGTATCCTATAAGAGAGGTGGTATACTACAGAGCACGTGGAGGAGAGTAGGCAATTCTACTCGATATAGAATATCCTGAATATTTATAAGTCGCCGTTAGTCTTTCAAGCACAAACAAGTAGGACTTAGAGCCTGGACACTTAAGATTGTTTTAATCAACTATAGTGATATTTCGCAGACTGACAGTCAATGCCACTTCTCCTTTTTTGAAAGGAGTTTTTTTATGCTTAAAATCCACCGTTTTAATTGTGCCGGTCTTGATGTTCACAAGAATCTTATTGTTGCTACCATTGGTATCACTGACAAGAAAACTCGTGTCACTGAATATATTCAAAAAGATTTCTCTTCTCTTAACTATGATCTCTATAACCTTAAAAACTGGCTTATTGAGCACAAATGCTTTGATGTCTGCATGGAATCTACCGGTAAATATTGGATCCCTGTCTTCAATATTCTTGAGACTGAATCTAAAATGAATATTGTCCTTGTTCATCCTAAATATGTCAAAGCTATCAAAGGCAAAAAAACGGACAAGAAAGATTCCAAATGGATTTGTGATCTTTTCAAACATGATCTTCTCAAATCATCTTTTATCCCGCCTAAGGATATTCGTGAATTAAGAGATCTCTCTCGTTACCACTTCAAGCTCATCTGTATGCGTACTTCTGAACGGAATCGTTATCAGAATTCTATGACCGTTTCCAATATCGCTCTTGCTTCTGTTGTTTCTGATCCTTTTGGAAAAACAGCTAAAGCCATAATGAATGAAGTTCTATCTACTGAAGCTATTGATTGTTAATGTCAATATAAAATTTACCAAAAGTGTTAGTTTAATTTTCACCAGTTCTGGTTGTTATGATCATCATCCTCAATCATGGATATCTTATCCTTTGTTCGATATGACCTTCCTGTGATATTTATGATATGTGAATGATGAATAAGTCTGTCTAAGATTGCATTCGCTAATACATTATCACCAAAAACCTCTCCCCATCGTGACAGTGATTTGTTGGTTGTTATGATTGTTGAATGTTTCTCATACCTTTTTGTTATCAATTGAAAAAGAAGATTCGATGATTCGCTATCCAGCGGAAGAAACCCTACCTCATCTATGATAAGTAGCTTATATTTTGCAAAGAATTTCAATCGTGTTTCTAGTCTGTTTTCTAGATGGGCTCTTTTTAGCTGTAGGATGAGATCATTGCAGTTTATGAAATATGTACTGTTTCTGTTTTTCGCTGCTTCTATTCCAATTGATGTCGCCAGATGTGTTTTTCCTACACCTGGGGTTCCAATGAGAAGAATATTTTCTGTTTTTTCCATAAATCTGAGATTTCTAAAATCAAGTATCTGCTCCTTGCTGATCGAAGGCTGATATGAAAAATCAAAATCCTCAAATGTTTTTATATATGGGAAATTGGCCACCTTCACGCATGCGTTCATCGCTCGTTCATTCCTAAGTTCCATTTCAAAATTAGTCAGTTCATATAGTGCTTCCACCATATCCTTCTTTCCTTCATTTACCATGCTTATATATGTATCTAAATATTCTCTTATGCGATCGAGCTTCAATGTTTCCAGATTGTTCATGAGCCTGTTATAGTTTGTTGCCATCCTTATTTACCTATCCTTTCAAGCAGTTTTAAATTTTCTTCTGCAATTGCATCGATATCTATATCCTTGTTGCAGATTGTATGATGCAGTGCCTCCTGATAATGATCGTGTTTGTAGTTGAATTTATTTTTGTTTATTTGATGTACTGTCACAAGTTCTGTGTTAAAATATACATAAAGTTTATTTTCAATTGGTACTAGCTTGACTCTTTTGTTGATAAACTTTGTAGGAACGGAATATCCAGATCCATTGTAGGTAACCAGTAGTGTTGGTGGCACTATCTGCGTAATGACATTATCTACATAGCTATCGAGCATCACTTTGTTTGGTAAGGGTCTGAGATATTCCTTTTCTTTTTCAAAGAGAACATGCGGCGGCATATTCGTTGTCTGATTGATGGTGTTATTGACTCGTCTATTGATCTTTTCAATAAGATGGATAAGTTCTTCTTCATTTTCAATCTCGCCATCATATGCATTCAGCCAGGAAATGAATCTGTTGGCTGATTCATCTTTTCCTTTTGTCTGTGGACTTCTTGTTTTGCATAGCCTTATCTTCATGCCGCTATCCTTTTCAAAGGCTCTGATTTTCTGATGCTTTCTTTTAGAGCCATTAGTAATGCTCACTACAGCTGTCATATTGTCAGTAAGTATATGTTCAGGGGTTCCTCCAAGCCTGTATAAGGTATCGATGATGCATCTAAGGAAGTCTTCAGTTGTTTTTCCTTTGGTATAGACAAATATATGTTCACGTGAATAGCCAAGTGTAGATGTCATGAGATTGAATTCTATGACTTCACCATGAATGGTCGTCATTCTAAGATTTTCTTTCCAGTCTACCTGCAATTGTTGGCCAGGCCTTGTTTCATATCTGACATGAGGCTTGACAGTTTTTTGTGGCTTCATATCACGTTTCCAAGTGTAATGTTTAAAATTATTGTAAGTTCCGATATTGTCCTCACCATACCTGTCTAGAAGATACTCATATGCAGCACGTTTATGAACACCAGGCTTCTCAAACAATCTAGTGATTTCATCGCTATATTTATCCAGAATACTTTTTCTAGGTTTACGTTCCACTTTTTTTATTCCTCCTTCACGCCAGTATTTAGCTACTGTATGTCTATCCATATCGTAGATTCTGGCAAGTTCGCTAAAGTTGGGTTTAATATTCATTTGTTTCAAAATTAATAAATCTCCTATAATATTTCTTTCCATAATAATCTCCTGTATTTGAATACAGAAGATTCTATCAAAAAAGATAACCTTAGGATAGTTTTTCATTGCCGAAACTGGTAATTATTATACCAACCTTTTTGGTTATCTTTATTTTACTATTAACAATATCCTCAGTTATATTAAAAAACATTTTTGTTCTGGCATTAAGTATTCTGGTTTTATAAACAAAGGAATATTTATTTGCATAAGCTTCTATTTTCGTACCATCAATATAAGCAATAGACTCGTTGATATCCATCATCGTTCCTATCTTTTTCGAAACATCAAAAAAAGATATCATCGATATTAGCTTTAAGGCTGTTATTCATAAATCTTTGAAAAACCATATGACTGGGCTGATGATGATCAGCAAGCAGCATAAAACGAATATCATATTTGCATAACGTTTCGATAGTTCGCAAATGTCTTTCTCCGATCATGTAGGCAAATAAAATAATTCTTAACAGCATTCCTTTGTCATATCCCTTTCTGCCTCGGTAACTGATATTTTTAATATATTTAGAACAGTTCACTCCTTCCATCACCTTTAAGAAAGAAACAACCGGATCATTTGGATCAATAATTGTTCCAATATCCATTGGCAAAGACACCTGAATTGCGTTATAATGAGTTATGTAATTAGATTGTGTAAAAGTTATTGTTTCCATAATCTAATTATACCAAAAAAGACAATGTTTCTCAGCTGTATTTAACTGAGTCATTGTCTTTTTTGTATAAAGGCTTTAACTATTTTATTTCGTTACAGCCCCTTCTGTTTTTTGTGTTGCATTATTTGTTTGAATAAAATAGTATCGATGTTATTATTGAGTATTAAAAGTAAAAATTTGATTAATATTATACAAATATATGAAGTATATGTTATAATTTCTACCATAAGATATGTTGTTTTAGGATATTTTGTATTAACAAATTTGATATAGGAGCATAAAACAATGACAGGAATATTTAAATATGAAAAAATAGAACATGATCATAATTTACCAACCAAATTATTAGATTTTTATTTTGAAGATTATCAAGGGGATTTTGTTGATAAGCATTGGCATCGTAGTATTGAGATACTTGTGCCATTATTTGGAAGTTTCAATCTATGGGTAGATGGAAGTGAAATATTATTAAAAGAGGGCCAATTATATATTGTCAATTCCCAAGTTATTCACATGATTATTCCTAATAATAAAGAAAGATATTATAAAGGATATGCTTTGCAAATTGATTATGATTTTATCAAGAAATGTTATTTAGAAATTGATGATATTTATTTTAAACAACCAAATAGTATTAATAACAGAATAATTTTAAATAAAGTTTTAGAAATTATTAAATATTATGATGATACTAATCAATATAATAGTGTTCGATTAATTAGTGTTGTTGAAATGTTAGTATTTTTATTGTTAGATAATTTGGCATGTAAGAAAAATGATAATTTGAAAATAAAGAATAATAAATATAAAAATAGAGTAATCGAGATATTAAAATATATTGAAGATAATTATACTGAGGATTTATCAGCAATAATGATAAGTAAAAAGTTTGATGTTTCTGAAGGGTATTTATATAAAATCTTCAAAGAAAATCTTAATATATCGCTAAAGCATTATATTAATCAAGTTAGATTAGATCATGCCAAAAATGATTTGATCAATAGTGATTATCCCATTATCGATATTGCAATAATGAGTGGATTTCCTAATGTGAAATCGTTTAATAATTGTTTTCGGGAAAAAATGGGAATTTCACCGAAAGAATATCGAAAAAAGATGAGAAAATGACGTTTTTTTGTCAATAAAAATACCATTTTGAAAGCGCTTAACGAGATATAATTTTTATATAACCAAGGATAAAAGAAAGGGAGGTAAAAACAAAATGGTTAAGAAAGCTAAAAAAACATTAAGCTTGTTAGTCAGCGCGATGATGGTTTTTGGGTTAACTATCACTCCTACATATGCAGCCGATGGTATAATAGCGACTGGAAACCAAAAGGCTTATGTAGTTGGCGATGACTGGGGTCCAGGTGTCAGCAAAACAATTATTACTCTTGACAAAACAGTTGACCCTGAATCAGTACAGCCAAGTGATTTTAGTGTATCGCAAGGGTTAAATGGTACTTATAGTGATAGAACAATTGAAAATGCTTATGTTTCTGATGCAAACGGAAATCAAGTAAGTGAAGCTTCTAATATTGTTACTATTGAAATGGCTATTAACCCTAATGAAGGTAATCCACTTGTTTGGAATGGTAATACTTGGCGTAACAATTGGGCTAAGCCTTATGAACTAAACGTAAGTTTAGTTGATGGAGCAACATTAACTGCCGGTGATGAAGTAATCACTTCATTAAATGTTGAACCAGTTATTGATGTTGCTGGAGATGACATGATTTGTCCTCAATTAGATGGTTTTGATATTGATGTATATACTTATGGTGATGCAACATTATCATATGCATTGTATACACCAGAAGCAGATGATCATAGCAATGCTCTAATTATCTGGAATCATGGTATTGGAGAAACTGGAACAGATGTTAAAATTGACTTATTAGGTAACAAAGTTACTGCGTTAGCAGATGATGAATTCCAAACTGCTATGGACGGTGCTTATATTTTAGTACCTCAAAGAAGTGGTGGTAGTGATGTTAATGAAGCAATTTATCAATTAGCTAATAAAGTGTTAGCTGAAAATAGTGATATTGATCCTGATAAAGTAATTGTTGGAGGATGTTCAGCAGGTGGAGCGACTACAATGCAATTATTATTTGCCCATCCAGAGTTTTATGCTGCAGCTTATCCAATCTGTCCTGCAACTTCAAGTGCGAGTGTTAGTGATGAAATGATTGAATCAATTAAAGATGTACCAATTTGGTTTATCCATGCTTTAAATGATACAACATGTGATCCACAAGCTAATAGTATTCCACTTGCGGATCGTTTGAAAAAAGCGGGAGCAGAAGTTCATGAAACATACTTTGATGATGTACATGATACTACAGGTCGATTCTTTGATGATGAAAATGGAGAGTTATCATTAGTTGATACTGGTAAACCTTATCAATATGATGGTCACTGGTCATGGACATATTTCTATAATAATTTATGCCAAGATGTAAATGGTACAAATTTATGGAACTGGATGGCAGTTCAAGATAATTCAAATGGTGTTGTTGGAACTCAAAAAGCCTATGTAGTCGGTGATGACTGGGGTGCTGGTGTTTCAAAGACAATTATTTCTTTCAATAAAACTATTGATGCTGATTCAGTAGACAAAGATGATTTTGAAGTTGTTCAAACATGCAATACTACTGTCAGTGATCGTACTGTTTTAGATGCTTATGTATCTAACGAAAATGGTGATAAAGTGACAACTGATTCTAATTATGTAACAGTTGAAATGTATATTTCACCTAATGAAGGTAGTCCTATTGTCTGGGATCAACCAAGTTTCAGCAATAGTTGGGCTAATCCTTATAAATTAGATGTTAATTTAATTGCTGGTGCTACTATAGCTAGTGGTGATGTTACAATTAGTACAATCTATGTTGAACCAACAATCGACGTTGCTGGTGATGGCAAGATTTGTCCACAAATTGAAGACTTTGAACAAGGTGAATTTGCATATGACAATGCAACTGTTCAATATGCATTATATTCACCAGAAGCTGATGATCATAGCAATGCTTTAGTTATTTGGAACCATGGTGGTGGAGAATTTGGATATGATGTAGAAATTCCATTATTAGCTAATAAAGTTACGGCTTTAGCGGATGATGAATTCCAGGATACTATGAATAATGCTTATATTTTAGCTCCACAAAGACAGCCTGGAACTGATAATGATAAAAATGCTGAAACTATTTATCAATTAGTTTTAAAATTATTAAGAGAAAATCCTGATATCGATCCTAATAAGGTGATCGTTGGTGGATGTTCTGCTGGTGGTTTGATGACAATGACAATGTTATTTGCTCATCCAGATTTATATGCCGGGGCATTTCCAATTTGTGCTGCATATAATCCAGAAGATGCAACTGACGAAATGATTGAATCAATTAAAGATGTGCCAATTTGGTT
The DNA here is from genome assembly GCF_963931465.1 of Erysipelatoclostridium sp. An173. Classification (GTDB taxonomy): domain Bacteria; phylum Bacillota_I; class Bacilli_A; order Erysipelotrichales; family Coprobacillaceae; genus Thomasclavelia; species Thomasclavelia merdavium. Next base: position 756,142 of record NZ_OZ007017.1, read on the forward strand.
TATCCATGCTGAAAATGATGATACTGTCTCTGTAGACTATAGTAAAACATTTGAAAGTAGATTAGAAGCAGTTGGTGCTGAAGTTCATACTTCATATTTTGCCGATGTACATGATACTAGTGGTAGATTTGATGATGAAGATGGTAATCCTCATCAATATTCTGGTCATTGGTCATGGGTATACTTTGACAACAATGAATGTGTAGACGAAAATAATTTGAATTGCTGGCAATGGATCTCTCAACAAACTAAACTTGACAATAATGTAGCAAGTGGTAGTCAAACTGCTTATATTATTGGTGATGATTGGGGACCAGCTGTAAGTAAAACAATCGTAGAATTTGATAAAGTTATTGATTCTGCTTCATTGAATGCTAGTGATTTCTTAGTAACAGAAGAAAAACAAGCTACTGTTGACTGGGGAACTGGTGAAGTTGGTATTGCAAGTGCTCAACGTCAAGTAACTAAAGTCTATCCTTCTGATGCTAATGGTAATGCTGTTGATGGTGATTCTAAATATGTAACAATTGAAATGTATGTTGATCCAAATACAGGTTCACCATTTATATATAATGTAAATAGTGGATTTAATAGCTGGTGTGAAACTTATCGTTTGTTGATTAGATTAAATCCTGGTGAAGTAGTTACAAGTGGCGGTGAAGCTTTAACTTCAGTTGATGTCAAAGCTGATATCGATGTTGCTGGTGATGAAAAGATTGTTCCTCAGGTAGATGGAATCTTTGATCTTGATCAAAAATATACAGCTAGTGATGGAACATTATATAACTATGCAACTTATACACCTGAAAAAGATGATAAACAAAATGCTTTAGTTATCTGGTTACATGGTGCTGGTGAAGGTACAAATAATGGAAAAAATGATTCTTATATCGATTTACTTGGAAACGAAGTTACAGCATTTGCAAGTGAAGAATTCCAAAGTGAATTTGATGGAGCATATGTATTAGTACCTCAAGCTGCAACTATGTGGATGGATGGAGGTAACGGAGTTTACCAAAATGGTGATTTAGGTTCTATTTATACTGAAAGTTTAATGGAATTTATAAAAGACTATGTAGCTAATAATCCTGATGTTGATCCAAATAGAATTATCATTGGTGGATGTTCAAATGGTGGATACATGACTATGGAAATGATTTTAACATATCCAGATTATTTCGCAGCTGCATTCCCAATTTGTGAAGCATTCCAAGATCAATATATTACAGATGCTCAAATTGAAGCAATCAAAGATATGCCAATCTGGTTTACATATGCTAAAAACGATACAACAGTAAATCCAACATTATGTGCTGAACCAACAATCGAACGCTTATTAGCTGCCGGAGCTCAAAATATTCATGTATCAGCATTTGATGATGTACATGATACTACTGGAAGATTTGTTAATGCTGATGGTACACCATATCAATATAATGGGCACTGGTCATGGATTTACTTTGATAATAATGAATGTATCGATGGAGAATTAACTGCATGGCATTGGTTAGGACAACAAGTTAAGAGTGCAAGTAGTGTAGATACTCCAACGGATGTAAATAAACCTTCAACTGGTAGTGGTTCTACAACTACATCTACAGCAGTTAAAACTGGTGATGATTTATCATTATTAGGTTTAGGTGTCTTAATGGCATTGTCTGCAACAACTTACACAGTCGCTAGAAAAAGATATCATTAATAAATGAGCAACTCTATAATAACTTGAAGTAAGTTATTTACCATATCATGTAAAGGACAGGAGTGTAGCTATTATTTAGCTGACACTTCTGTTTTTGTTTTATAATATAAAAAGACAATAGATTTTAAAATTATATGGTATTTTATTGTCAAAAATGGGAAATTATCTTATACTAAGGGAGATGTTGAAAGGGAAAAATGATGATGAAAAAGATGACTTTAAGAGGGAAAATTACAATATTAACAATTGGACTAGTAATAGTTGTTGGAGTGATAGCTGGTTATTTTTTATTAAGAGATCCACTTGTTTTTAAAGAAAAAGAAGTAGAAGTGGAAATCAACGAAAACTTCGATGCTTTAAAAAATATTGAAGAAGTTCGTGATGGTGATATTAAAGATGTCAAAGTTGATGATTCTAATGTTAATTATGATAAATTAGGTGAGTATCAGCTAGTTTATCAATACCATGATGAAGAATACTCAATTACTATTAATGTTGTTGATACTACAAAACCAGAATTTGATATAGTTGATTTAGATCTTGATTTAGGGATGAAGATAGATCCAGCCAGTATGGTAACAAATATCAAAGATGCAACTAAAACTAAGGTGCAATTTAAAGAAGAATATGATTTTAGCCAGGAAGGGGTTATTGATGTAGTTGTTCAAGTAATTGATGAAGGTGGGAATATTACTGAAAAGAAAGGCAAGGTTAATCTTGTAAAAGATGATCAGGCACCTAAAATAAGTGAATTACCAGTAATTACAATTGTCAAGGGCAATACAATTGATTATAATCAGGGCGTTACTATTAGCGATAATCGTGATCCTAATCCAGTTTTAGATATTGACTCAAGTCAAGTCGATATAAATAAAGTAGGTACATATATTGCAGTCTATACAGTTAGTGACCGTTCAGGAAATAAAATAGAAAAAAAGCGTAAAATAAAAGTAGTTGAAAATACAACAATTGGACACAATGAACAAAATGGTGAAAAAATAGTTAATTTAACATTTGATGACGGTCCATCAGCTAATACGCAAAAAATCTTAGAGATTTTAGATCGTTATAATGTCAAAGCAACATTTTTCGTTACTGGAAATAATCAGGCATATAATCATTTAATTAAAGCGGCCCATGACAAAGGGCACACAATTGCTTTACATACATATTGTCATGATTATCCTAAAATATATGCTTCAACTAGTGCTTATTTTGATGACTTAACAAAAGTAGGAAATATGGTTAAAGATTTAATTGGACATGTTCCTAAATATGTTCGTTTTCCTGGTGGGGCTTCAAATACAGTTTCACGTAAATACTGTCCAGGAATAATGAGTGTTTTATCAAAAGAACTGATTGCTCGTGGTTATCAGTATTATGATTGGAATGTAGATTCAACAGATGCTTCTGGTAATAATGTACCAGTTAGTAAAATCGTAGCTAATGCAACAAATAGCAATGCTAATAACATTAATATTTTATTTCATGATACAGCAGCTAAGTCAACTACAGTTCAAGCGTTACCAGCGATAATTGAAAATTATTTATCAAGAGGTTATCGCTTTGAAGCAATTAATGACAGTTCATTTGTGCCACATCAAAAAGTAAATAATTAGTATTTTAAGGCTTAACTTTTACAAGTTAAGTCTTTTTGTAAATAAAAATATCTAAAGCTTAGCTTTAGATATTATTGACAGATCCATTTAAAGTAAATAAATGGCATATTAGCAAACATTGAATATCGTGGTAATAAATATTGATTATCTTTTCTTGTCATATTACGGTTTTGGTTGTAACCAAAAGCTAGCGATACATTTTGTTGTTTTAAAACACTAAAGGACTCTTCACTAGCAACACCGTAAGGAAAAGCAAAATATTTACTGCTGACAATATTTTTATTTTGATTAAAATCATCATTTATTTGTTCTTTTGATAATGTTTCAATCATTTTTAACGCTTTTTGACAATGATGAAAATTGTATGAATGCGAATAATATTGAACATTTTCATCATTGATTAAGTCTTCTTTTTTCAAATATTTAGGATTATCAATAGTTGTTTTATATCCGATAACAAAACAGGTTGCTTGAAAATTATATTTCTGTAAAACTTTTTTTACAATAGTATTGAAACTTTTATATCCATCGTCAAAAGTTAAAGCGACTGCTTTTTTAGGTAATTGATAACTGCCATTATAATAAGCTTCAATTTCTTGCATAGTTAATGTATGATAATTATTTTCATATAAATACTGCATTTGTTTTTCAAATTTACTAATGCTCATATGATAAATATCATGTTTATAGTTTTTCTCTTTATCTTCATCACTTACAATATCGTGGTAACCTAAAACAGGTAGACCATCAACATTTAAGTAATGGATTATTGCAATTTTTGCAGCCCAAATTAATCCAATTGCTAGATAAGCACACAGCAAAAAGCAAATAACTTTTTTTATTGTTTTCATTATACCCACCGACGACATTATAGCAATTATGCTACTATTTATCAAATTAATTAAGTTTATTTAAGGTTTATTAAGACAAAAAAATTAGGCGAATCAAATCACCTAATTTTTTTAACGACAGTGATGATTCATTTTTTTGCATCTGATTTCATTTAATTGATCAATAGCAGCAACAGCTTTATCTTTTAAAGTTTCTTCGATAGCTGCAATTGCTTGAAGACTATTAGTAACAGCTTCATTGACTTCTAATAATTCTTGTGAAGAATTAGCACAGCTTACAACTTTTTGTAATTTTTCGCCTTCAGCATTTAAAATATGAGCTAATCCAGCTTCTTGTAATGCAATAGATTGCAATATAGCTGTTAATGCGCAACCTTCATCAACTGGTGTACATTCAATGATTGGCATTCCCATTTTTATCACCTCCTATATTATAGGTTATGTAAGGTTTTTAAAGTTCTAAGGGCAAAATGGTAAAAACTAAAAAAGTATTTATAATTTTATAAGTTAACTAGTTATGTTAAAATGGAGACAATTTAGGAGGAAAGGGAAATGTATTGTCAAGTTTGTGGTCATCAGTTAATAAAAAAGAAATGTGGTATTGATGGTGAAGTACCATATTGTCCTAATTGTAACGAGTTTAGGTTTGAACGTTTTAATAGTGCGATTTCTGCAATTGTTTTAAATCCTAGTAAAGATAAGATCTTGTTGATTCAACAATACGGACGAACTGATAATATTTTAATTGCTGGATATATCAATAAAGGTGAAAATGCTAAAGAAACATTAATTCGAGAAATAAAAGAAGAAACTGGATTAAATGTCAAAGAATATCTGTATAATGATAATTCATATTTTAAACCATCAGAAACATTGATTCATAATTATGTTGCTATTGTTGATAGTGAAAATTATCAATTAACTAATGAAGTTGACCAGGCTAAGTGGTTTTCAATTAATGAAGCCGTTATGGCAATTAAGCCAGAATCGTTAGCTAAATCATTTTTATTAGAAGCGATTAATAAGTTTAATTTAAAATAGCGAACTGTACTAGTTCGCTATTTTGCTGTTCAATCGATTTGCTAAAATAATTGAAATTATAATTTTTAAAGTGTCTCCTGGTAAAAATGGAATTACACACATTGTTAAAGCTGGAATTAAAGAGGTATTAGTTACATAAATAAACCATAACGTACCAATCAAATAACAAACAGCAGTTCCGATAATTAATGCTATTATTTTAAAAGATAGTTTTTCATTTCTTTTTACAATTAAAGCAATAACTAAAGCCATGATTGGAAAACTGAAAATATAACCACCACTAGGCCCTAGTAAACTAGCTAATCCCCCGCTAAAACCACCAAAAACTGGTAAGCCAATAGCACCCATAAAAACATAAACCAGTGTACTGATAAAAGCTAATTTTGGTTTTAGTAATAAGCTAACTAAATATACCCCTAAAGTCTGTAAAGTAATTGGTACTAAAGTAGGTAAGGCAATTTGAATTTGTGCCAGGATAGCAATTAAACAAGCAAACAAGGCACAATATAACATATTTTTAACTTTTGTATTCAAAATTTAATCCTCCTGAACGATTTTAGCAAACATTTTTATTCTAAACAAGAATTATTTATCTATTAAAAAAATTGTTTTATAATGGTATATAGCAGGTGATATGATGAGTTTATTAGAAAAATTAAAAGATAATCAATTGTTTACTAAAGCCCAATTACCCGTAGTAACATATATAAATGAACATAGTGAAGAAATTTCTAAAATTACAATTGGACAATTGGCCAAAAAGACCTATTCTTCAAATGCTACAATTATTAGAATTTGTCAAAAACTGGGTTATCCTGGGTTTCGAGAATTTAAATATCAGTTATTAAAAGAATTGGAATCAAATAAGTTTGTTAAACAGTCAGTAGATTTTACGAAACCTTTTTATTTATCAGAATCGGATTTTGAAATCATTAATAATTTATCATCATTATATAAAGAAACAATTGATATTATTAATGCTAATTTAGATTTAAAACAATTAGAGACAATTGTTCGAGTTATTTATCAAGCTAAAAGAGTTTTTATTTACTCAGTAGGTGATACTAGTTTAACAGTTAAAAATTTTATGAATAAGTTAATAAAAATAAATATATATGCAATTTTAGCTACTGAATATCATGAAGAGTTATTTACTAGTAAAAATGTAACAAGTGATGATTGTGCTATTTTTGTTACATATCGAGGACAGAAAGATTTGTTTTTAAAATGTATGCAGGAAGTAAAAAAATCAGGCGCTAAAATTATTCTCATTACTGCAAATAGAGATAGTGTTTTAACAAGATTGTCCAATAATCAAATTATTTTACCAAATAAAGAGCATGATGATCGAATTGCAACTTTTTATTCTCAGCTTGCTTTTAACTATATTTTAACGGTTATTTATGCTTTGCTTCATAAAAAAGTTGAACTTTAAGTACAATTTTTTAAACAGAGTAATGATAAAAAACGGATTTTATTTCCTAAAGTAAGTCGTTTACTTTGCAAATAAAAATTACTATGCAACAATGGTTATGGCAGGTGATAAAATGAATGAAGAATTAATTACATTTTCAACTTTTAATCATAGCGATGCTTTAGATTTTGGCTTACGAGTAATTGAAATAGCTAAAAAAGAAAAATTAAAGCCATTGCGTATTCGCGTATCAATTGACGGAGATATTGTTTTTCAATATTTAATGGATGGAAAAACAAGTGATTTATGGTTAAATCGTAAGGAAAATACTGTATTAAAAACTAAGCAATCATCAATGAATGTTTTTAATAATCAAGATTTTTATAAAAATATAGTTGATGATGAAAATTATGCTATTTGTGGTGGCGGTTATCCTTTGATTGTAGCTAATGAATTTAAAGGGGTATTTTGTATATCAGGATTAGAGCACTATGAAGATCATGCATTAATTGTTCGGGTTTTAAAAGAAATGAAAAATAAATAGGAGATTAATTATGAAGCTAGGAATATTAGGTACAGGAATGATCGTTAAAGATCTTTTGACAACATATGATTTATTGGGAATTGAATATACAGCAGTTCTAGCGACTAAAGCAACAGAAGATGAAGCAAGTGCTTTAGTTGATAAATATCATTTAGACAAATATTTTCTTGACTTTGATGAGCTTTTAAAAGATGATATTGATACAGTTTATGTAGCGCTTCCAAATCATCTTCATTATAGCTTCGCTAAAAAGGCTTTGGAACATGGTAAACATATAATTGTTGAAAAACCAATTACTGCTAATGTTCAAGAATTAAAGGAATTAATAGAAATTGCTAAAGAAAAGCAATTATTTATTTTTGAAGCGATGAATATCCATTATTTACCAGCATATCAGGCTTTAAAACAATGTTTAACAAAAATTGGACAGCCTAAAATTGTTAGTTTAAATTATAGTCAGTATTCATCACGCTATAATGCTTTTAAAGCAGGTAATATTTTACCAGCATTTGACTTTCATAAAGCTGGAGGAGCTTTAATGGATTTAAATGTTTATAATATTCATGGTTTAACTGGTTTGTTTGGTGAACCTAAGCGGGTTAATTATCTTGCCAATATTGAAAATAATATTGATACTAGTGGAATTTTAACGCTTGACTATGATAATTTTAAAGCCGTAAGTATTGGTGCTAAAGATTGTAAAGCACCAGTGATGTTAACTTTCCAAGGTGATGGTGGTGTGATTAAAATTGATACCCCAATCAATCAATTAACTAAATTTGAGTATATAAATAATAATAATGAAGTAGAAACTGTAGATTTAAATGAAGGTAAACATCGTTTGTATTATGAATTTAAAGAGTTTATTCGTATGATTGAACAGAATGATGTTACTAAAGCAGCAAAAATGATGGAAGTAAGCTTAACTGTAAGTAAAATAATGAATGAAGCAAGAAATCAAGAAGGGATCGTGTTTGATAATGACAGATAAGTTAGTAGTGGGATTTATTGGAAATGGTAAAAGTGCTAATCGTTATCATATTCCATTCATTTTAACAAGAAAAGATAAAATTGAAATTAAAAAAATTTATACAATAGATCAAAAGAAAGATAGCTGGGCTAAAATTCCAGGAGTAATTTATACTGAGGATTTAGATGATTTATTAAATGATCAAGATATTGATGTCATTGTAATTAGTACACCATCTAATGTTCATTATGAATATGCTAAGATTGTTTTAAATGCTGGAAAGAACTGTATTGTTGAAAAGCCATTTGCTAATACTTATGAAGAAGCTAAAGAAATTTTTGATCTAGCTAAGGAAAAAGGGTTAATGGTACAATGTTATCAAAACCGTCGCTTTGACAGTGATTTTTTAACTGTTCAAAAAGTAATTGAATCTGGTAAATTAGGGGATTTGTTAGAGTTAGAAATGCATTTTGATTATTATCGTCCTTATATACCAGAAAGTGTTCATGAATTTAGCAGCATTAATTCATATTTGTATGGTCATGGTTGCCATACTCTTGACCAGGTAATTAGTTATTTTGGAAAACCTGATCATGTTCATTACGATGTTCGTCAGTTATTAGGTTCTGGCAGAATGAATGATTACTTTGATTTGGATTTATATTATGGAACATTGAAGGTATCAGTAAAATCAAGTTATTTCCGTGTTAAAGAACGACCAAGTTTTGTAGTTTATGGTAAAAAAGGAATGTTTATTAAAGAAAAGAAAGATAAACAGGAAGAACATTTGAAATTATTCTATTTACCAGGTCCTGGTCATGAAGATTTTGGTGTTGATTTACCAAGTGAATATGGAACATTAATTTACTATGATGATCAAGGGAATTATCATGAAGAAAAGGTTCCATCAGTAAAAGGTGATTATGGTTATTATTATGATGCTTTATATGATACATTGAAAAATAATCAGGAAGTACTTGTAAAACCAGAACAAACATTATTACAAATTAAAATATTAGAAGATGGAATTAAAGGTCTAAAATAAAATGTCGCACTAGCGACATTTTATTTTGTTTCAATAGTAAAAAGAAATAGAGCAATTAAATATTCCTTTAAAAATATATTGCTAATTAAACCAGGTTCAATTGGTTCATTGATTTTTAGTGCATGATAAAAAGCACAAATAGCATCTTTACTGCTTAATGTTTTAATAGTTGCCAATAATTCTTTAATAGTAATATCTTTAAAACGATTTTTTAATAGTTTATAACGTTGTTGGTATTCTTTTTTAAAAACATCATTTATTTCTTTACATACTTGATCTAAATCGTATAAAAGATCATTTTGATAATTATATTCCGTCATTGCTAATTCTAATGATCGAATGAAATAATCTTTAATAGTTAATTGATTTAAATAGATGTCTTTTTTTAATAAATCGGTTAATGGTGTTGAAGAGCTATTAATTGTTTTAGTTACAATACTTTTATTGATTGAATCTTCATAACTAAGAATTAATTGATATAATTTTTTGATAATATTTTTATTAGGATATGACTTTTTAAAATTATATAAATAGCCATCAATTTTTTTAAATGTTTTTAAAGTATCATAATAACCAAGTTTAATTCGCCAATCTAGAATGTTACGATTAAAATCTAAAAATCCTCCTAAATCATAACTTGGTCGAATAAACGTAATATTAGGTCGATTTGTAAAATGTAAATGTGTTGGCTCACGTTTTAATTCAATAGCAATTATTTTTTCAGCACCCATTTTTAAAGCTAAAGATATCGGTAAATTATCATAATATCCACCATCAAGATAGCCCTGATTATCAATATAATAAATAGGAAAAGCGGGAAAACAAGCAGCCGAAGCTAAAGCGTAATCAACTAGTGGTGTTGGCTGCATTTGTTTTTTAGTAATTTCTAATGGTGTAAGTTTAGGATATTTAACAGTAACAATACCATAATCAATATTACTTGAAAAAGCTTTAGGTTCATTGTACAAATTATAAACTAGATTTTTTAGTGGTGTAATATCAGCACCTTTTTCATTAATAAATGATTTAAAAAAAGGTTTGATTAAGTTGCTTTGTGAAAGCATTGATTCAATTGAAAAATCAAAATTTACCGGATTTGTAAAGATATCACTGATCTTCATTTGATCCCATAATTGATAAAGTGCCTGGTAGTCTTTTTGAACAACAAGTAAACCATTTAAAGCCCCAATTGATGTTCCAGTTACAATATCAAAATCATATTCTAATTCTTGTAAAGCTTTAATACAACCAGCCTGATAGGCCCCTTTAGCGCCCCCACCAGCTAAAACTAATGCCTTTTTCATTGGATATCACCTCTTAATAATTATACGAAGACTCATTTAAAAAATCCATCTTCTTTATTAAATGAGACAATTAATTTTAAAACTAACAAGAATTTGATATAATGAAAAACAAGGAGGAATAGAAAATGAAAAATGTAGTAAAAACAAATAAAGCTCCAGGAGCAATTGGACCATATAGTCAAGGAATTAATGTTGGTGATTTATATTTCTTTTCAGGACAAATCCCATTAAATCCAGAAACTAATGAAATGCCAGAAGGAATCGAAGCACAGGCACATCAGGCATTAAAGAATGTTAAAGGATTATTAGAAAGTCAAGGATTGGATTTTTCTAATGTTATTAAAACAACAGTATTTTTAGATAACATGGAAGATTTTAATACTGTAAATGAAATTTATGCAACATATTTTGTAGAGCCATTTCCAGCAAGAAGTGCTGTTGAGGTAGGGAAATTACCAAAGGGTGCTTTAATTGAAGTTGAAGTAATTGCTTGTAAATAATAAGATAGAATTTTGCAATTCTATCTTTTTTTTTAAAAATAATTTTTTACAAAAATGACTTTACCAATAACTTTAACTGGTAAATCATTAGCTTCTTTTAAAGTATAATGAACATCATTTATTGATGGATTACAGGCTATCAAAGTAATTCCAGTATCATCTTGATAATATTTTTTAATTGTTACTTGATCACCAATTTGAATAACAGCGATATCGTTATTTTTAACTGTATCCTGACTTTTTACATATATTAAACTACCATCAACAATTCCAGCATCTTTCATAGAATCACCAGTTACTTTTAAAAAATAGTCACCTAAATGATATTCTTCTAAAGTGATTCTTTCTTCACCAAGATAGTTATTATCTAAAAATAAATCATACCCGCCTTTAGCTATTCCTAAAATCGGTTTTTTTAAAGTGATTGCAGTTCCGTTTAATAGCGATCCAACATCAAATTCTAAAACCTCTGACATTTTATCAATTGTTTCTTGTTGTAATGATTTAACAGAGCCGTTTAACCAGCGGCCAACGGTAGTATGAGTTACGCCAAATTCTTTAGCGATTTGTTGATTTGTTAAATGATAACGAGATTTATACTCTTTAATAAATTGTTTTAACTCCATCGTTGTCACCTCAATTAAAATTATACCTGAAGATAAATGGAAAATAAAGGATTTCAATTCAATAAGTAGCACACAATTGCATAATTTATTTGAATATGCACATTTTGGATACTATAATGGCATTGAGGTGATTGGATTGAAACGGGTATATTTGTGCATTGATTTAAAAACTTTTTTTGCTTCTGTTGAATGTGTTGAACGAAATTTAGATCCCTTTAAAGTAAATTTAGCAGTTGCAGATAAAGAGCGTGGTAAAGGGGCTTTGTGTCTAGCAATATCACCAAAACTAAAAGCGCTGGGAATAAAAAATCGTTGTCGTTTATTTGAAATTCCATCTTATCTTGATCTAATAATTGCAAAACCACGGATGAAATTATATATGGAGTATGCAGCTAATATTTATGAAATTTATTTAAAATATGTCTGCGATGATGATATTCATGTTTATTCTATTGATGAAGCATTTTTGGATATTAGCACTTATTTTAAATTATATCGTAAAACGCCATTACAAATGGCTAGAATGATCATTGATGATATTTTTGAAACTACTGGTATTACAGCAACCGCTGGCATTGGCAGTAATTTATATTTAAGTAAAGTAGCATTAGATATTAGTGCCAAACATAATCCTAGTAATATTGGTATTTTAAATGAACCTCTTTATAAGCAGACTCTTTGGCATCATCAGCCAATCACTGATTTTTGGCATGTTGGTAGGGGAATCGCTAAACGATTGGCTAAATATCAAATTTTTGATATGGCAGGCGTTGCTTTTTGTGATGAAAAGATCTTATATCAAGAATTTGGAGTTAATGCCAAATATTTAATCGATCATGCCTGGGGTAAAGAACCAACAACGATTGCCCAAATAAAAAAATATCAGCCAGAAAATAATTCGATTTCACACTCGCAGGTTCTATTTGAAGATTATAGTTATGAAGATGCATTATTAGCGATGAAAGAAATGGTTGAGTTAAAAGTGCTTGATTTAGTAGAGCAGCATTTAGTAACTAGACATATTGCCTTATATGTTGGTTATAGTAATAAAAAAATTAAAGCAACTGGTGGTTCGTTAAAAATAGGGGTTTGTACTAATTCTTATCGAATTTTATTATCGGAGTTTATAACATTATATAAACGAACAACACATTTAAACTGTCCAATTAGAAGGTTAGGAATTAGTTTTGGAGGTGTAATTGATGAAAAATATGAAGCTTATGATTTATTTACTGATTATCAAGAAATTGAAAAGGAACGTAAGTTACAAGAAGCATTAATTAATATTAAAGGACGCTATGGGAAAAATGCTGTTTTTAAAGGGATGGATTTATTAGAAAAGGCGACTACTTTAAAGCGTAATAAATTAATTGGAGGTCATAATGGTGAATAATCTAGAAAAACGAGCGCGCTTATTTCTTTCTTTTGATTCATTAAAAGGGTTTAAAGATTATTTAAAGGCTAAACAAAAAATAACTGTTGATCCAGTTGAGCTAGCCCCTGATGCTTTAGATGAACTAGATTGGAAAATTAAACAGGTACAGCCGGGTATGATGATTACGGTTGTTTATTATAATCAAGGTGAATATGTTTTACGCACAGGTTTAGTTAGTAAAATTGATTTTGAATGTAAAAGATTAACAATAGTTAATCAAGAAATTAATTTTAATCAGATCATTAAAATTAGTGATTTATAAAAAAAATCCCACCAATAATTATATTGGTAGGATTTTTTTATAGGAATAAAACACATATGATTCCAACAGATAAACAATATACTGAAAAAATATGTAATTTTCTATTACTTAAAAATTTAAATAATAATTTTAAAGAGAAATATGTAACAACTCCACTAACAATAAATGCAATTAAATATGGTAACCAAAGTGTACTTAATGCAGTTGAACTAAAAAAGTCACCTAGTTTTAAAATAATTGCTCCAATACTTACAGGCATAAACATGAAAAAGGAAAAATCTCGAGCGGCTTTTTGTGTTAAACCACCTAACATACCACCAGTTAAAGTAGCACCACTACGGGAAATACCAGGAAGCAGGGCCAATAATTGAAAAAAGCCCAGTCTTAAAGCGTCAAAAAGATTTATCTTACGAGCAGTCCTTTTGCCATGATAGCCAAATTTATGAATTAAAAGCAGAAAGATTGCAGTGACTAAAAGACAACAGCCGACTAATTTTGGGGCAGAAAAAGCAGCCTCAATTTTATCATTAAGGAAAAAACCACCAATAGCAGCTGGGATTGTTGCAACAATTAGTAATACACAATATCTAAATTCGTTTTCATAATAGTTCCTTTTTCTTGAATCAAAAATATAGCTAAAAAACGCGATGAATAATCCGATTATTTGTTGACGATAATAATACATGATTGCAAGTAAAGAGCCAGTATTAACGATGACTTCAAAAGTAATATCGTTTATTGGCACCATTAATCCTAGTTTTTTAAAAATACTTTGAAAAATAACTAAGTGACCACTACTAGAAATAGGGATAGGTTCACTAAACCCTTGAATAGCTCCGAGGATACTATAAACAATGATATTTTTAATTAATTCCATCTTTTCACCTCGCGATTATTATAACTTAATTGAAAATAAAAAGATAGGAAAACATGATTTAACAAAATTAACATATATTTATATGGGAGGAAACTATGAAAGATATTATTGTAAATTGGGTTAAAGAAGATGAAGAACTTTTAGAACCATATGAATGGGATGAAGATGATGATTTAGAAATCATCTCGCGGCTAAAAGGTTATTTAGTTGATCAAGATACATTACATGATTTTATTTATGGTTGTATTAATTTATATGAAAAAAAATATTTTAATCGAATCTTTATAGTCGGTGATGGTAAATATAGTGTTGTTGTTGAAATTAATTCTAATGGTAAACTATCATATCGTTCTTTAACGATGATGAAACAGCGTAATTTAATTAATGACTATTTAAAAAAACAGCCACTTACTAAATTTAATTATCATATGTATGATGAAGGCTTGCTTAAAGAATATGGCTTAACGCGCAATGAACGTATCAAAAAACAGTATGTTGAACATATGATAGATAAAATATATGTGGAAGATTATGACCGGTTTTTAAAAATTTGCAGTCAATTAGAAATTAATGATGAAAAAAGTATTGGTAAATATTTACATTTAAAAAAGAAATTAGAGATAGGCTATTCATTTATCCATGAGTTACTTTATAACCAGTTAGTAAAGAAATAGTGTTGACAAGATTCATAATACGTGTTACTGTATTAGTGTATTAATACAGTAGGAGGTTAGTTATGAGTGAATTGTTGAAAATTGACAACGTTACCAAAAAATATGGGCGTTTTAAAGCATTGGACAATGTGACCTTAACATTACAATCAGGTAAAATTGTTGGTTTATTAGGTCCTAATGGTTCAGGAAAAACAACGTTGATTAAAATCATTAATGGTCTATTAAAAGATTATCAAGGTAATATTTTAGTAGATGGTAATCCAATTGGGGTGGAATCTAGAAAAATTATTTCTTATTTGCCGGATGAAAATTATTTTCAAGATTGGATGTATATTAAAGATGTATTAAATATTTTTAGTGATTTATATCAGGATTTCCAAAAAGATAATTGTCTAGAATTGATGAAACGTTTTAATTTAGAACCAAATATGAAAATTAAATCTTTATCTAAAGGGATGAAAGAAAAGTTTCAATTATGTTTAGTAATGTCTAGAAAAGCTAAATTATATATTTTAGATGAACCGATTGCTGGAGTTGACCCAGCGGCACGTGAAGTGATTTTAGATGTTATTTTAAATAATTATGATGAAGATGCTTTGGTTTTGATTTCAACACATTTGATTAGTGATTTAGAAACAATTTTTGATGAAGTAGTATTTTTAAAGGAAGGAAAAGTTGTCTTACATCAAGAAACTGAACAACTACGTCATGAAAGAAAACAATCAATTGATGAAGCATTTCGGGAGGTATTTAGATGTTAAAGTTATTAAAGTATGAAATAATCGAATCATATCGCCAATATTTATTGACTTTTGTTGTTTTTTTGATGCTTTGTGCAATTACACCATTAGTTCCAGTATTTATCAGTAATATATTGTCAATTTTAGTTGCGATAGCTTTTACGGGAATATTTATTGCGATATTTTTAAATGTAATTATCAGTTTTAATCGTTCAATGTATAAACGACCTGGTTATTTAACTTTGACTTTACCGGTTAGAACGGAAAATTTAATTGGTGCTAAATTAATTGGTAGTTTGATTTGGGTTGTTATTAGTACATTGGTTTTATTGATTGGGATAATGATTTTAGTAATGGCTACTGGTGAAGTGTCATTATTAGAGGTTATAGAGCTTACTAGAAACAGTTTTACTTATATTGTTGATCATTTAGGTAATATTGTAATGGAATTTGTCAACGCGATGATTGCTATGGCAACAATAATTTTATCATTTTATTTAGTTATAACATTTACAAAGACAAAATTTGTCCCTAAATATAAAACAGTATCAGGAATTGCCCTTTATTTTATCGGATGGATCTTAATCGCCAATCTTCTTATGAAGTTACCAATAGCTAGTGATGATATGTTAGTGTCAATTGCCCTTTGTATAGTTTTATCGGTTATTTTCTACATTGCAACAGTCTATTTGATTAATCATCAAATTGAAGTAGAGTAGGTGAAACAATGAAGAATGAATTTGATCCTAATTTACCGATTTATCTGCAAGTAATGGAAGAAATTAAAAAAGATATTTTTGTTGGTAAATATCATTGTGGTGATAAAATTGCTTCAGTACGTGAGCTAGCTTTAGTATATAGTGTTAATCCTAATACCATTCAAAAAGCATTAAGCGAGCTAGAAAGAACGGGAATAATCTATAGTAAACGAGCTCAGGGTCGTTATGTAAGTGAAGATAGTAATTTAATTGATGATTTAAAAAAAGAAGTTAGTGATCAAAAAATCCGGACATTTTTAAATGAAATGATGGAAATTGGTTATGATAAAAGTATGATTATTAAAATGATTGAGGAACTTGATTAACTGATCAAGTTCCTTATTTTCGGTATTATTATTTAAAAAGGATAGAAAAAAAATTAAATTAATGTATAATAGTAAAGGTAAGGGAGATGATATTATGATTCGCATTTACACGGCACCTAGTTGTGCATCATGTCGAAAAGTAAAGGCATGGCTGAAAGAACATAATATTCCTTATGTGGAAAAGAATATTTTTTCAACCTTGCTTAGAGAAGTTGAATTAAGAGAATTGTTAGAGCGAAGTGAAAATGGAACAGACGATATCATTTCTAAAAGAAGTAAAATAATCAAAGAAAATGATATTGATTTAGATAGTATGTCAATCAATGAATTGATAAAATTCATTCAAGCTAATCCATCAGTTTTAAAACGACCAATTATGATTGATGAACGACGTTTTCAAGTTGGATATAATGCTGAAGAGATTAGAGTGTTTATTCCTCGAGAATTACGTAAATTGGCAGAATGTCCAAATAGCGAATCTTGTCCGCAATTTGTTAACAATCCAGATTCGATTAAAGAGGCTTATCGAAGTGAAAAATAGCAGTGAATGTATCGTGGCATCACTGCTTTTTATTTTGGATACTAGTTATTACACGGTTAATTTTACTCATACAGTTTCTAGAATAATCTAAGTGATATTGATTGATGAAATCTAAAAATGCTTGTTTACCTCTTTTATAATCAAGTACTTCATATTCTAATTCATAATCAATAATATTATTATAGACATTATAATCAACACAAATAAGACCATCTGGGGTGCTGATTTCATAACGAGTAGTTGTCAAATTATAATCGGTAATAAACATAGTGCTATTAAGATTTAAGGGTTTTAGTTTATCAAATACTTCATTAGTAACTAATTGATGATTAAGGATTTTTTCTTTTGTTTCTTTATCAATCATTAAATTTGTTTCTAAAGTGCCTTGTTTTTGAGGTTGTTTTAAAGTTAATTCAAATTGATCGTTTTTATCGCGAATTCTTAAAGAATATCTTAGTTTAGATAATCTAGGATGTAATAAATAATGGTTTGTTTGTTTATAACAGCAATCAATTTGATGATCATTAATAATCTGATCAAATATTTCTTTAGTAATTAAGATTTTAAATTCTATTTCTAAGTTTTCTTCCATAGTATCCTCCATTGGTATATAATATATTATAAACGCTAAGGTTGGTGAAAACAATGATACAATATGCATTAGTAACTAAACAAGATGAATTATCAAAAAAAATAGCTCAAGAAATTAAAGATGGGCTAAAAGAAATTGCAAACTATAATCAGGAAAAGCCTGATTTAGTAATTAGTGTTGGTGGTGATGGAACGATGCTAACATCAGTCCACCAGTATTTAAATCAAGATGTGGGGTATATCGGAGTTCATACTGGAACATTAGGTTTTTATACAGATTATTTAAAAGATGAGATAGATGAATTAATTATGGCAATTAAAAATAATCAGTATAAAATCAATCATCGTAATTTATTAGAAGTAAGTGTTTATCGTCATGGAAAAAAAGATACTTATTTAGCGTTAAATGAAATGCGAATTGATTATGGCTTTGTTACGCAGGTAATTAATGTTTATATTGATGATGAACTATTAGAAGTATTTAGAGGTAATGGTTTATGTGTTTCTACACCATCAGGATCAACTGCTTATAATAAATCTATTGGTGGGGCAGTTATTTATCCTGGAACTCCTTTAATGCAGCTAACAGAAGTAGCACCAATTCAACATAATGCTTACCGTAGTTTAGGAGCAAGTATGATTTTAGATGCCAATAGGGTTATTAAATTAGAAAGCAATCATTTTAAATGTGTTAGTATGGGAATTGATAATCTTCATTTTGATTTTAGTGATGTTGAAAAAATAGAAATTCGTATTGCAACAAAGACAGTTAATTTTATCGAGTATCGATCAATGTCTTTTATTCAAAGAATTAGAAGGGCGTTTATTTGCGAATGAGATATGTAGCTTGTGAAAGTGGTATTTTATTAAGAGAATTTTTATTTAAACAAAATCTAAGTAAAAAGGCTATTAAGGTGATAAAAACTAAAGGGGATATTTTAGTCAATGGTAGTCATCAAAGTGTTCGTTATATTTTGAATAAAGGTGATATTATTGAATTGATATGGCCATTAGAAAATAATGAATTATCTTCATATGATATAAATTTAAAAATTTATTATGAAGATCCTTACTATTTGGTAGTTGATAAGCCTGCCGGTTTGCCAAGTATTCCGACTCGAAGATATCCAGATAAAACTCTAGCTAATGCCTTAAGTGCATATTATCGAAAAAACAATATAAATGCTGCTATTCATTTAGTTAATCGTTTAGATAAAGATACTCAAGGACTATTATTAGTGGCTAAAGACCGTTATAGTCATTATTTGCTTTCTAAAGATATTAAACAGGTTAAACGAGTTTATCATTGCCTGGTTGATGGAAAATTAGAAGGATTTGGAACAATCGATAAAGCGATAGCTAAAGTAGAAAACAGTGTTAAACGGATTATTAGTGATACTGGTAAAAAAGCTGTCACTCACTATCAAGTAATTGAAAGTGGTAATCAACAAAGTAAAGTAAGATGTGTTTTAGAAACCGGCCGAACTCATCAAATTAGAGTTCATTTAGCTAGTTTACATCATCCACTTACTGGGGATAGTTTATATGGTTCGAATATAGATATTAAATATTATTTAGATAGTGTTGAATTGTCATTTGTTCATCCTTATACTAATCAATTAATAGAGATAAAAAAAGAGGTGGTCTAATATGATTATCATATTAACCATCTCTTTTTAATAACGTTTTTTACCTTCAATTATTCTTGTCTGACGTTCCATATCTAAGAAAATTCCTATTGCGATCATATAAGATAATAATGAAGAACCACCATATGATAAAAACGGCAGGGTGATACCGGTTATTGGTAATAAGCCAAGAACCATACCAATATTCCAAATCTGCTGGAAGATTAAAAGACCAAGAATTCCAGCGGTCAAATATTTATCACGATTATTTTTAGCTCTAAAACCAATTCTGATAATTATTGCATCTAATGCACAAATAACTAAAATTGTAAAACCACCACCGATAAAACCGAAACTTAAAGAAATAACAGCAAAGATAAAATCGGTCTGGGCTTCTGGTAAAGAAATAACAGCATTCTCTAAGCCATATCCCCATAGACCAGCAGTACCATATGAAAGCATTGCATTAAATAATTGATAACCTTCTTCATTATAAGTACCTTCAGGATCGATCCAGCCATAAAAACGACTTAATTTATGACCGCCACCAATGATACTTGCAAAAACATCATGCTGGTAAACGAAAAGATAAACCATGATTATAATTATAACTAAAGCAATGATACCACCAATAATAAACCATCCCGCTCTTATTCCCGACATAAAGAGAATAAAAACAATTGATGAAAGCATGATCATAGCTACTCCAGAGTCATTTTGAAGATAAACTAGAATACAAGGTGGTAAAGAAATTGCTAAGATCTTACTAATTAAAATCAAATCGTTATGAAAGTCATGAACTAAATAACGATTATTATGTTTATCAATAGTATCAGCCATAACCACAACCATAATAATTTTCATGAATTCTGATGGCTGTAAGTCAAAGCCTGGTAATGTGTACCATGATGTGGCCCCGTTGTTATTTTTGGCTAAGGGTATAATCGAAATACCAAAATGAGTAATTAAGAAATGTTCAATAGCCAATCCTACTAATAAGACCATTAAAATACCATATATAATCCACATAGAAGAATAGATTCGGTCATTTGATACTTTATAAACAATAGCTATTACAACAAAAGATATAGCATAAAATACTAACTGCCTAATCCAATATGTACTTGGATTCCCAACGGTAATTAAAGGAGTAGCACTTTTGATTCCTAAACAGCTAATAAAGCATAGTAATAAAATAACAATCAATAAAGGTTTACAGATTACGGATTTTTCTTTTTCTTCCACAAAATCCCTCCTTATAAAAAAGATAGTTTTTTTATTCATGGTATAGTATACTATAATTAAGCAATAATTAATAGGGGGTTATTTTAATGAATTATTTACCATATATTTTAATTGCAATTATAGTTATTGTTATTTTAGCTTATATTTTTATAAAATCAATGAAAAATAAAGGTCCAAAGCAAGTAACATCAGCTGATATTCCTGTTGATGTTAATAAAATTATTGAAGCAGTTGGTGGTAAGTCTAATATCAAAGAAACTACAGCTACTTCTTCTAAAGTTACTTTCTTTGTAAATGACGATAATTTAGTTGATAATGAAAAGCTTAAGGCTTTAGGAGCTTCGGGAATTGTTCAAACAACTAATAAGGTTACAGCGATATTAGGAAAGTATTCTAAGGAAATATCTCGGGTAATTAATGATCAATAAGCAGATAATTAATCTGCTTATTTTATTAAAGGAGCAAATTTATGGATATAAAAGATCGGATGATAAATTATGAACCGTTGTTTAATCAATGGTTGTTTGATGAACTATTAGAAATCCATGATCAAGAAGCATTAATTAAGGTAAAGCCGCAGGGGATAGAAACTGAAAAAGAAGCATATATCAAAGTAATTACGATTTACAATCAAAATGATAATTTAGAAGAATTAGAACAGCGCATGGCGCAGATTAAAACGGGATTGGGACTTGATAATATTAACCAGACTGAATTTCTTGATTATGAACAATATTTAATTGAAAACAATCAAGGAATGATAATTGGAATGGATTTATGTTTGTTATTGGAAAATGATGATTATCAAATAACTGATATAGATAAATTAAATGGGCATTTATTATATGAAGAGGGATTGAAATTATTTGATCGCCGTCAATATCAGCAAGCTTTAAAGTATTTTCAAAAAGGTGAAGAACTAGAAAATAGTGATTGTATTTGTATAATAGGATATCTATATGAACGTGGTTTAGCATTAAAACAGGATTATTTTCAAGCACGCAAATATTATCAGCGTTCTAGTAATTTAGGAAATGTTGTTGCTAGCTGTAATTTAGCTTATTTATATGAACATGGCTTAGGTGGTATCAAGGATTATCAAAAAGCTTTTGAATTGTATCAATACGGGGCAAAAGCTGGTTTTGCAAGAGCTATTTGTAATTTAGGATATTGTTATGAATATGGTCATGGAACTCAAGCGGATATGGATAAAGCAGTTGAATGTTATATTGAAGCAGCACAACTAGGGTATAGTGAAGCACTGTTTTGTCTTGGAACCTGTTTAGAATTTGGTGAAGGAATGGAGCAGGATTACTATCGTGCCTTTAAATGTTATGAAGAAGCAGCCAATCAGGGTCATGAACGTTCAGCCCATCGTTTAGGATATTGTTATGAAACTGGTCAGGGAACGACTCAAGATTATGTTAAGGCGTTTTATTGGTATCAACATGCTTGTCAAGCTAATTATGCCCCAGCCTTTGTTTCTTTGGCTTATTGTTATGAAAATGGTTTAGGAACTGAAGTTGATTTAAAACAGGCAAGAAACAATTATTTAAAGGCGGCAAGATTAGGTTATGTACGCGGCCAATTCTGGTTAGGGTATTTTTATGAAGGGCATCCTGAAATCAAAAATGCCAGCTATCGAAGTACTTATTGGTATCGTCAGGCTTGTAAACAAGGTGATGTTCAGGCAATGGTAGCTTTAGGATATTGCTATGAAAGTGGTACTGGAGTAAAACAGAATCACAATAAAGCTGTTGCTTTGTATCAAGAAGCAGCTAATTTACAGTATGCGCCGGCACAATGCAATTTAGCGTATTGTTATGAAGCTGGAATTGGAGTTGAGGTTGATTTAAAGCAGGCTATTAAATATTATCGTTTGGCTGCAAAAATAAATTATCCTCGTGCTTTGTTTAATTTAGCTTATTTGTACGACCATGGTGAAGGGGTAGAAAAAGATCATCAAAAAGCTTTTGAGTTGTATTTACAAACGGCTAATGATGATTATGCGCCAGGATTGTTTCAAGTAGGGTTAGCTTATGAAATTGGTCGAGGAGTAGAAGAAAATATTGATAAAGCCATGGATTATTATCAAAGAGCAGCTAAGTTAAATCATACTGGGGCATTATATGCTTTAGGATTGATTTATGAAGAAAACTCTGATTACCATGACGATCATCGAGCGATTGAATATTATCAAAAAGGGGCTAAGTTAAATGATGCTCGTTCAATGTATCGACTAGCCTTATATTTAGATGAAGGTGAGTTTATCAAACGTGATTATCAACAGGCTTATAGCTATTTACAAAAAGCTGCTAAAAGTAACTATGGACCAGCCCAAAATATGTTAGGTGTTTATTTAGAAGATGGGCTGGGTTGTAAAAAAGATGCTAATTTAGCGTTTAATATGTATTTATCAGCAGCTAATAGTGATTATTATGCACCGGCAATATTTAATTTAGGACGTTGTTATTTTTATGGAATTGCTACAACTGTTGATAAACAAACTGCTTTTGAAATGTTTTTTAAAGCGGCTAACCTGGATTATCCAGAAGCTAATTTTATGTTAGGATATATGTATAGCTATGGTGATGGGATAGCTAAAGATATGGTTAAAGCTAAAGAATATTTGAAAAAAGCTGCTAACTCAGGGCTTAAAGAAGCTAGTGAAGAACTAGAAAAAATATATCAAAAAACTAAAGGAGATGAATGATAAGATGTCATTTAATGAAAATTTATTAAAATATGCTAGGTTGATTGTTAAAGCTGGTGTTAATGTTCAAAAAGGTCAAATCGTAGTAATCGATGCTCCTGTTGAAAATGCTAAGCTTGCAAGAATGATTACAAAAGAAGCTTATCTTGCTGGGGCAAGTGAAGTAGTAGTTAAATATAATGATGAAGTGGTATCAAAGTATAAATATGAATATGAAGATATCGATAATTTTGGTAAGGTACCAGAATGGTTTGTACATTTTAGAAATGATTATGCTAAAAAGAATGCTGCAATTATAAGTATTCAAAGCAATGATCCTGAAGGTTTAAAAGGAATTGATCCTAAAAAGATCTCATTGTGGTCTCGTTCTGTGGCAATGGCTTGTAAGCCATTTTACGATGGGATGGATTTAGGAATAAATCCTTGGTGTATTGCAGCAGCAAGTTCAATAAAATGGGCTAATAAAGTCTATCCAGATATGTCAGATAAAGAAGCGGTAGAAGCTTTATGGCAGGCTATTTTTAAAGCTTGTAAAGTTACATGTGATGATCCAATTGATGCGTGGCAACAACATCGTTATAGTTTTGAAAAACGCGTTAATTATTTAAATGATTTAAATTTAAAAACATTGACATATACTAATTCACTTGGAACTAACTTAACAGTTACTTTAAATGATGATTATTTATTTGCCGGTGGTGGAAGTTATAATAATGATGGAGTTTATTATTTTGCTAATATTCCAACTGAAGAAATATTTACTAGTCCATATCGAAATGGTACTAATGGGGTAGTATATAGTTCGATGCCGCTTAATTATAATGGTAATTTAATTGACAAATTTAAAATAGAGTTTAAAGATGGAAAAATTGTCGATTTTGATTGTGAAGTTGGAAAAGATGTATTAAATGAAATCATAAATATTGATGAAGGTAGTCATTATTTAGGAGAAATTGCTTTAGTTCCTTATGATTCAGCAATATCTAATATGAAAACACTTTTCTATAATACTTTATATGATGAAAATGCTGCTTGTCATTTAGCAATTGGAAAAGGTTTTGGTGAATGTATAAAAGATGGTTTAAAATTAAGTAAAGAGCAGTTACTTGAAAAAGGAATAAATGATTCTTTAACACATGTTGATTTTATGATTGGTACCAGTGATTTAAATATTACAGGAACTACTAAAGATGGTAAAGAGGTCTTAATTTTTAAAGACGGTAATTTTGCATTTTAAATATAATTAAATAACTACTTTGACCATCACTTCAAAAAGAAGTGGTGGTTTTTAATATTATGATTTGTAAACGGGGTAAAATCCGGTTGACAAATCTAGTTTTAATCGATATTATTTATTTTTGCAAGGAGATATAAAGATGTGATATTAAAAGGCTATAAATAAGATAGATTGAGTTTGATAAATAATACAAGGAGAATATTGAATGAGTGATATAAAAACAGAAGTTGAAAAAAGAAGAACATTTGCCATCATCTCGCATCCAGATGCTGGTAAAACAACATTAACAGAAAAGTTTTTGTTATATGGTGGTGCTATCCAACAGGCTGGTAGCGTTAAAGGGAAGAAAAATAGTAAACATGCTACAAGTGACTGGATGGAAATTGAAAAACAAAGAGGAATTTCGGTTACTTCTTCCGTTTTACAATTTAATTATAATGGTTTTTGCATTAATATTCTTGATACTCCAGGCCATCAAGATTTTTCCGAAGATACTTATCGAACATTAATGGCTGCTGATTGTGCAGTAATGGTTATTGATGCAAGTAAAGGGGTCGAAGATCAAACTCGTAAATTATTTAAAGTTTGTACAATGCGACACATCCCAATTTTTACATTTATAAACAAAATGGATCGTGAGGCTTTAGATCCATATCAATTAATGGAAGAAATCGAACAGGAATTAGGAATCGACACTTGTCCAGTTAACTGGCCAATTGGTTGTGGTAAAGAATTTAAAGGGGTTTATGAACGTCATGCTAAAGAAGTAATTCGTTTTATCCCAGTTGATGGTGGACGTAAAGAAGTTGATACTAAAGTAATGCATTATGATGATCCAGAATTAATTAATGAACTTGATGAAGAGTTATATAATAAATTACAAGAAGATGTTGAATTATTAGATATGGCTGGTAATGAATTTGATTTAGAAAAGGTTCGTAAAGGGCAATTATCACCAGTTTGCTTTGGTTCAGCTTTAACTAATTTTGGAATTGAACCATTTTTAAAACATTTCTTGGAAATGACAACTTCACCATTACCTAGAAGTACTGGAGAAAAAATGATTGATCCATTTAGTGAGGATTTTAGTGCTTTTGTTTTTAAGATCCAGGCTAATATGAATAAAGCACATCGTGATAGAATGGCCTTTTTTAGAATCTGTTCTGGTAAATTTACTAAGGGAATGGAAGTTTATCATTATCAAGGTAAAAGAAAAATTAAGTTAAATCAATCTAAACAATTAATGGCTGATGAACGTCAGGAAGTTGAAGAGGCATATGCTGGAGATATTATCGGTGTTTTTGATCCTGGTATTTTCTCAATTGGTGATACAATTACTACTGGTAAAGAAAAATTTGCTTTTGAAGGAATACCAACTTTTGCACCTGAGCATTTTTCTTTGATTCGTAATAAAGATACAATGAAAAGAAAGCAGTTTGTTAAAGGTGTAGAACAGATTGCTAAAGAAGGGGCAATTCAGATTTTTACCGAACTTGGCGGTGGAATGGAAGAAATAATTGTTGGTGTTGTTGGGGTACTTCAATTTGAAGTATTAGAACATCGTTTAAAAACTGAATATAATGTTGAAATCATTAAAGAACCATTACCTTATCAATATATCCGCTGGGTAAAAACAGATAAAGATTTAAAATCATTGAATTTATCTAGCGATACTAAAAAAGTACAGGATTTAAAGGGACAGCATTTATTATTATTTACTAATGATTGGTCTGTACGCTGGGCTACTGAAAAGAATCCTGACTTAGAATTATTAGAATTTAGTAAGAATTAAACCCTTGATTTTCAAGGGTTTAATTTATGTTAATAAGTAAATTATTGGGCGAAACAATTAATAACATGCTATAATTACGATGAAAGGGGTGATAACTATTGCAAATATAGGAAAACGTCGCTTGTGTCGTTGTATTAAAACAATGAATATTGTCATCGGTAAGCAACAGCGCGATTTATTTACTAAAGGTGAAGTTTATGATTGTGTTATCCGTGATAGTGGTCACCTGCAAATCAATTATAAAATTTATGGTAAAGAGTTTGATTTATCATGTACTAAAGAAGAGTTTGAAGAAAGTTTCGTACTAATAAATAAAAAAACCGGAGTAAGAAAAAAATAGGAGTAGTACAATGAAATATGAATTATTGAAGTTAGAGGAATTTGATCGATTTTATCAAATATTATCAAATAATTTCCCTACTAAAGAAATTAAAGAGTATAATTATATGAAAGATACATTCCATGCTGGGCTTTATCAGGTACTAACATTAAAAGATAATGATCAAATTGTTGGAATTATGTCATTTTATCAACATGATGATTTTAGATTTATTGATTATTTTGCAATAGATGGTTCTTTAAAGGGAAAAGGTATGGGTAGCAAGATGTTGCAATATTTTATTAATTTAGATGATAAAATGGTTATTTTAGAAGTTGAACATCCTGAAGATGAACAAAGTAAACGGAGAATTGCTTTTTATCAACACAATGGTTTATATCTAAATGATCAGTTTGAATATTTTGTACCGCCAGTAAGAAATTTAAAACATCGTTTGTATTTTCATTTAATGTCTTCTAAACGAAAAATAAATAATATAGAGTTTGAAAAATATTATCCTCAAATCTTAAAAATGGTTTATGGAATAGAATAATTTGGCAAATCTATGTGGATATGCTAAAATTAAGTGAAAATCAGAAAGGAGATTATAATGGCTAGTAATTTCTATATCGATAATATTAACGATAGTGACAAGTTAAATGAAATTACTCTTTTGTTAAACGGGATGGAAGAAGTATCCCGTATCAAAGTAGGGAAAACGGGTATTTCATTTTATTGTGAAGAACCAGAAAATGTCCAGCAGCTATTAAAAAATGCCGGGGAGGATTTGGTCTTAAAAGAAGAAGTTAATTCTAGAAAAAGAGAATTCGTTCCTACAGAAAAAAAAGTAGAACATATTTTTATGTTTACTAATTTAGAAAGCGAAGAAGATGCTAAACAAATTAAAGAAGTAATTTCACGTTATTCGGCTTATGAAAACGTAAGTCTTGATTTTGCAAATAAGTTGTTAAAAGTAACTACAAATGATAAAAAAGTACTTGTAAGATTAAATCGTTTGGTTGATAAAGTTAATCCCGCAATTGATGTTGAACTTTGGAAAAAACCTTTTAGATCACAAGATTTATTTCAAGAGAAGTATTTAAAAGCAATGATTAGAATTGCTATTTTAGTAGTTGCTTTATCATTAGGAATTGTAACAAGAGAGGATCCTAATATCATAACTAGACTAGGATGGTTAGTAACCTGGTTAGTCGTAAGTGAAAAAACACTAATACAAGCATATAAAGATATAAAAGTTAAACAATTTATTAGTGAAAATATTACTATTACTGTAGCATGTTTATTTGGGATTATTTATGGTGCTTATGTAGAAACGATTTTTGTGGCAATTGTTTATCAATTAGGAGAACGTTTATTATTAAAATTATTAGGATATTCAATTGATAAAGTTGATGATGCTATTAACCCAGTCACTTTAGGAAGACGAGAAATTGGTGAAAACGATTATGAAATGGTTTCGCTAGAAGATGTTGATATTGGTGATATTTTAGTAGTTTTACCTGGAGAAACAATTCCTTTAGGAGGAGTAATTGAATCTGGAACAAGTGAGCTTGATGTTTTTGCTATCAACGGAAGTGAAGTTTTAGAGGAAGTTAAACCTGGAGTTGAAGTTCAAAGTGGTAGTGTTAATGTTAAAGACACTTTGAGAATTAAAATATTGTATACATATGAACGTAGTGCGATGAATAAGATCTTAGAAATCGCAATGATGGCACCAGCTGGAACTTCAAAAACGCATCGAATTGTAGAATTGGTTAGTAAGGTTGATTCAATATTATTTGTTGTTATTGGTATCTTGTGTGCAGTATTTATACCGTTATTAGATTGGGAAAATAATTTTAGATTTATGTATGCTGGGATTATCTTTTTAACAATTTCAGGAACATTTGCTTATAAACAAGCTTCTTCATTTGCAGTTCTAGCTGGGGTTGCTAAAGCATTTTCTGAAAACATTATTATAAAAGAAAATAGTGGTTTGGATGCTTTGAATTCTTGTCGAACTATTATTTATGATCGTTTTGATGGTGTTGAGGTTAGTGAAGAAGAAATGGATTTATTTGCTAAGCTTGCAAAATTAAATCGAGATTTAATTATTTTTAATGATGGTCCCGTTGATCTTGAAGATGATCAATATCGAATTTACAATAATTTATCTGTTGAAGAAAAATTAGAGATAATGGATAAGGCAAGTATTGCTGGTCCGGTTGCTTATATTGGTGATAACTCAAAAGATATTGCTTTATTGCAAAAATCATATGTTGGAATTAGTCGTGGTGGAATTAAAGATAAAAAAGTTATTGATAATAGTGATATTATGTTAATGAATTCGGATTTAAATACTGTTATTGAAACATTTATGATTTCTAGAAAACAAAAAGCGATTACTTTAGAAAATATCTTCTTTGGTTTATTTGTTGAATTAGTATTAATGGTTGTGGCAATGGTTAATGTTTTACCATGGTGGTTAGCATTAGTTGTAAATCTATTAATTTCTGTACTATTATTATTTAACACTCATAGAATTTTTAATATGAAATAAATATCTAGCCATTATTAGTATGGAGGTAATATAAAATGGATATGATTGAAATGAGTACAATGGATTATATTCCTGGTTATAAAATAACTAAGAATTTAGGTATTGTTTTTGGTAGTAAGATTCTAAATCAGGCTTTAGAAAGCGATGATAATATTGATATTGAACAATTATTAGATGCAAAACGTCAAGATGCAATGGCTTTAACAGTAGAACAAGCTATGCGTCGTCATGCTAGTGCGATTATTAATGTTCGTTTTACAACTACTAATTTAGGACATAATATGATTGAATGTCAGGTTTCAGGAATGGCAGTAAAGGCTGAAAAGATTGATGAATAACTTAACAGTAAAAAAAGAAAGTATTTTATTTGATTTTTTATTAAATTATTATAATAAAAAGAAAGTAAAGACGTTATTAAAATATAAACAGGTTCAAGTAAATAAGCAGATAATAACGCAGTTTGATTATTTATTAAAACCTGGTGATGTAGTAACGGTAACAAAAAATAATCAGGATTTAAAATTTGAAATAATTTATGAAGATAATCAATTGATCGTTATCAATAAACCAGCTGGGTTATTGAGTATGTCTGGTGGTTTTGAAAAAGAAAAAACAGCCTATCATATAGTTAGTGATTATTTAAAAAGTAAGAACAAAAAAGCTCGTGTTTTTATCGTACATCGTTTAGATCGCGAAACTTCTGGGGTTTTGATGTTTGCTAAAAATGAAACAATAAAAAATAAACTGCAAAACAATTGGAATAAACTTGTTTATAAACGCGGTTATTTAGCTATTGTTGAAGGACATTTACAAAAAAAGCAAGGTACTATTAAAAATTATTTGCAAGAAAGCAAAACACAACATGTTTATATTGCTAAACAAGGGAAATTAGCGATAACTAATTATCAAGTATTAAAAGAAACTAAAAACAATAGCTTAGTAGAAGTTTATCTAGATACGGGGCGTAAAAATCAAATTAGAGTTCATATGCAATCGCTTGGTCATAGTATTGTTGGTGATAAAAAATATGGAGCCACTACTAATCCGCTAAAAAGAATGGGATTGCATGCACACGTTTTTGCTTTTAGACATCCAGATACTAATCAAAAGATGGAATTTAAAGCACCTATTCCTGATGAATTTAACCAATTATTTAGCTCTGTCAAGTAGACAGGGCTTTTATCATAATTTATTAAATGTTTCATATAATAAATATGGTGATATAATGTTTGCATGGCTGGTGATAATTATTCTTTTCTTCTATGAAGGTATTGAATATATAAATTCTCTTGATAAGTCAAAAGGTCATAATCAAAAGTGATTATGACCAATTATTATATTTAGCTATTTAAATTATGATATTTTTTCTACCGTTAATTGTTTTTCAACTTCTTTAATTAAATCTAACTGTGCTAGATCTTCACTAAAAGCAGTTGCACCACCACAAGCACTGCCTAATTTTAAGGCTTCTTTATAATCATGATTTTTTAAATATCCAGCAACAAAACCGGCAACCATACTATCACCACTACCAACACTATTGATTAATTTTCCTTTAGCACTAGGACAATAATAAACTTCTTTATTTTCATCAACTAATAAAGCTCCGTCTTTTCCAAGAGAAACAAGAACATTGATAGCCCCTTGTTCTTGTAGTTTTTTAGCATATTTAATAATATCTTCACGACTATTAATTGTAACCTGATACAATTCTTCTAATTCACGCTGGTTAGGTTTAATTAAAAAAGGATGGTATGGCAATACTTTTTTCAATAAATCATTAGTTGCATCAACAACAATAGCAACATCTTTATTCTTTAATAGTTTCATTATTTGTTCATAGGTATCATTAGGCATGGAACTAGGAATACTACCAGCAAGAATCAAAATATCACCATTTTCTAATTTTTCTAATTTTTTAAATAGTTCAGTAATTTTATCTTTAGGAATATCAGGACCACTGCCATTAATTTCGGTTTCTACTTGACTTTTTAATTTGACGTTAATTCTTGACATCCCATTATCAAGTGTACATAAATCACAGTTAAAACCCCGTTTTAATAGTTGTTTTTGAATTTCTTGACCTGTAAAACCAGCAATGAAACCTAAAGCGGTTGTTGGTAAATTTAAACGCCATAATATTGTTGAAACATTAAACCCTTTTCCACCAGGATAGATTTCTTCTTTAAAAGAACGATTAGTCTCGCCATCTTCAAAGTTGTTTACATACATTAAATAATCTAGAGATGGGTTAAATGTAATTGTATAAATCATTTTTTATTACCTCCATATTTTAAATTAACATTGTAATAATTATATCACTAATATTACTAAAATAGATTAAAAAGCGTTTAGTAGTTTATGATGATTTAAATTTATTGCATAAAATAAAAATACTTAAATATAATATTGTAAATAGTTTAAAAAAATATTGACTTTGATGCAATAAGATGGTAATATACAACAGTAAATGAAAAGTAGTGGAAAGAAGAAGTGCCTGCTTCTCGCCCGATTGATTAAGTCGATGGGCAAATGTCACTAAGATATAGTTATCTTAATGTCAGTGTGTGGGTACTTAGTGTGCTCACTTTTTATTTAAACTACAAACTGCACAAGATGGAGGTGGCTTTTATTAGCAGATTTGATAACAGAAAACCAAAACAACCAGATGAGTTAGTAAATGAAAAAATCCGTTTTAAAGAAGTATTGGTAATTGATCAAAATGGTGAACGTTTAGGAGTTAAAAGTCGTAATCAAGCAATCGATTTAGCTTATAACGAAGGTCTTGATTTAGTGTGTGTTGCTCCAAATGCAAAACCACCAGTATGTAGAGTTATGGATTTTGGAAAATATCGTTTTGAACAGCAAAAGAAAGCTAAAGAAATGAAACGTAATTCTAAAGTTGTTGCTTTAAAAGAAACTCAATTGTCAGTGACAATTGATGTACATGATAAAAATGTTAAATTAAAAAGAACATTGAAATGGTTAGAAGAAGGAAATAAAGTTAAAATTGCAATTAGATTTAGAGGACGTCAATTGGCTCATACGGAACTTGGTAAAAAAGTTATTGATGACTTTGTAGCTGAATGCGAGGAAGTAGGGCAAATTGAAAAGCCTGCAAAGCTTGAGGGTAGAACCTTAACTGCAATAATTGCACCAAAGAAAAAATAATTCAGGAGGAATATATTATGCCAAAAATGAAATCACACAGTGGTCTTAAAAAACGTTTAAAAAGAACAGGTAGCGGTAAATTGAAACGTAGTCATGCTTACACTTCACATTTATCACACAATAAAACTCATAAACAAAAGAAACATTTGGCTAAATCAGGATTAGTTAGTGCTTCAGATTATAAGAGAATTAAATCAAGATTACCAAAATAATTGATGTAGGAGGAATGAATAAATGGCAAGAGTAAAAGGTGGATATACTACTAGACATAGAAGAAAAAAAGTATTAAAATTAGCCAAAGGGTACTATGGTTCTAAACATAGATTATATAGAACAGCAAATGAACAAGTAATGCATTCATTAGCTTATTCATATCGTGATAGAAGACAAGTTAAAAGAGATATGAGAAAATTATGGATTGCACGTATTAATGCTGCAGCTAGATTAAATGATATCTCATATTCTAAATTAATGCATGGTTTAAAATTAGCTAATGTTGAAATCAACCGTAAAATGTTATCTGAAATTGCAATCAGCGATCCAAAAGGATTCACTGCAATTGTAGATACAGCTAAAAAAGCTTTAGCTAAATAATTAAATTAATTTTAAAAAGTTCCGTTAGGAACTTTTTTTGTACTTTAATTCGAATTTAATGATAATTATTTATAAAATGGATTTTTTAATTGTGTTATAATTGAACTATGGAGGTGCTTGATGATGAAAAGGATCGATATGCAGGTTGATTTTAAAAGTGATGTAGAAAAAGTATTTAACGCTGTTAGTAATATTGAAGATTGCTCATGGCGAAGTGATTTATCACGGGTAGAAAAAGTAGATGATAATAAGTTTATTGAATATGATCGAAAAAATAGAGCAACTAAAATCTTGATTACTGATTGTCGTCAAAATATTCAATTTGAATATGATGTTCAAACTAATAATTATTTAGGACATTGGAGTGGTCAATTTGCACCATTACCAGATGGTGGCTGTCGTTTGTTTTTGGTGTTTTATTTTGAACCTAATTCTGTATTAGGTAAATTTGTGCGTGTAGATCGTTTTGAAGAACGTTATATAGAAGATTTAAAAAAAGAGTTGCAAGAAAGTTAATATAATAGTAAGTAATTAGAAATTTTTAAATTTGTTGATTATATCAATGATTTATAAATTTCTTTTTTTATTAATAAATAATAGTAATAAATCTATGTTTTTTTGCTACAAATAACCATAATTATCCACAAATTATCTAATTGACTAAATATGAAAGCGCTATTATACTAGTATTTATACTGTCAAATGGAGGTGTAAAATGGGGAATTTTAAATTTGCAATGAAAATGCTTGTCAAAGAATATAAAAACAGCTTATTTTATTGTTTAACACTAGTTTTTGCAATAGCAGTATGTTTTATTTTCTTTAATATAATAAATAATGATTTATTAAAAGATCCAGAAACAGTTTCAGGTGGAGCTTCTTGGCAACAAGTAAAAGTTCCATTTTCAACATCCTTATCATTTATGATTATCTGTTTTTGTTGTTTTATGATCTTTTTTGCTAATAATTTCTTTATTTCAAGAAAAACTAATGAAATTGCAATTATGTCCCTTTCTGGTAATAGTTCAATCGCATCAACATTATATCTGATATATCAGACTTTTACATTATTAATTATAGCTACGCCATTAGGGATTGGAATTGGCGTTTTAGTAGCACCATTATCCAATTATTGGATGTATCAGTATTTAAATGTTGAAGCTTCAATATATCAAATATCTATCAATACATATATTGAAACAATTGTCGTAGTGGCTATTGTTTTATTAACGTTATCAGTCTTTGCAAGTGGTTATATTTATCGCAATGATATTGCTTATTTATTAAAGCAGGAAAAAGCGATGGATTATAATTCATCAGGAAGTAGTAAAATTGCTCCGATTTTTAATGTTGCTTTGTATATATTAGGGATTGTAATGATTTTTATGGCTGAACATTCTTCTATGAATTATGTTGCACCAATAGTTGTTGGGATTGCTGGAATGGTTAGATTGATTAAATCTTTTTTACCTGAATTTATAAAGACATTTAAAGATAAATATTTGTTAGAAAAAAGATATGCTTTAATTTACTTTTCTAATTTAGCTTATTCAATTAGAAGATCGGTATTGTTATTTTCTTTAATAGCTGGATCGGTTACTGGGATGATTGTTATTATTGCTACTTACTATAATTCGCCACGGGAATATATTACCGCAATAATTGGCTATATAGTAATTGTTGTTTTATTGATTACAAGTATTGTTTATAAATATTGTCTGGAAGCCCAGACAAGAGCTAATTTGTTTTATAATCTTTGGAAAATCGGTTATACCAGAAGTGAACTGATTAAAATAGTTAATCGGGAAGTGTTTTATTTTTATTTATTGTTATTAGTAGTTCCAATGATCTACATTGTTATTATTATAGGACGGTTTATATATTATGGTCAGATGACAATGATGTTTTCATGTGTTTTGGTGCTGATTTATGTAATACCAGTGATCATTTCAGGTTTTCTTACTAGATATAATTATCGTAAGCTGGTAATAAAAGGAGGAAAGTAGAGTGGAAAAAAATAAAATTTTGATTGCTAAAAATGTAACAAAAATCTATGGGGTTAGAACTAAAAATCCCTATACGGCTTTAAAAGATGTATCGTTAGAAATGGAAGAAGGCGAATTTATTTGCGTAATGGGTCCTTCAGGGGCTGGGAAGTCTACTTTTATTAATAATTTATCGACAATCGATTTACCTACTAAAGGATTTGTTTATATTAATGGTAAGGAAGTTAGACAAATGAGCGAAAGAGAGATAGGACGATTTCGTTATGAAAATTTAGGCTTTATTTTTCAGGAATTTAATCTATTAGATTCATTAACTATTTTTGAAAATATTGCTGTTCCTTTAACACTAGCTGGAAAGAAGAAAAAGGATATCCAAGAATCAGTAAATCAAATTGCTAAAAAACTAGGTGTTGAAATGATTTTAAATAAATATCCTAGTGAATGTTCAGGTGGTCAGCGTCAAAGAGCAGCAATTTGTAGAGCTTTAGTAACTAAGCCAAAATTAATCGTAGCTGATGAACCAACTGGTAATTTAGATAGTAAGAACTCTCATGAATTATTATCGTTATTTAGAGATTTAAATGTGAATAGTGGTGTTTCAATATTGATGGTTACTCATGATCCTAAAATAGCTTCTTATTCATCTAAGTTATTATATATAAAAGATGGTGTAATTGATGAAACGATTGAACGGCAAAATATGAGTCAAAAAGAATATTTTTATAAGATAGTCGATATTAACTCTACTGAATCGCAGGCTTTATTTGACTAATGGGATTATTTAAATTAGTGCTTCAATCGTTAAAAAGTGACTTACTAAAGACCATATTTTATTTTTTATCGTTTTTGTTGACGACAGTTTTTATCTTTTTGTTTTTTAATTTAGCGATGAATCCTGCTGCTGGTATTAATCTCGGTGGTCGTGATAAAACAATTGTAACTCCGATTGCCGTTTTTGTAATTTTGATTGCTATGATTTGTGTTTTTATGGCTAATGATTTCTATGTTTTAGCTAAAAGCAAAGATATATCGATCGTATTGATGTCAGGTGCTTCAGTTTATAAAGTAGGTATGTATTTATTGTTGCAAAGTTTGATTGTTATGTTTTTTGCGATTTTGCTTGGTTTATTACTAGGATATTTATTAGTACCGGTTTTAAATAGAATTTTCTTTATTACATTTAATTATTCAGGAGATTTTTATTATGTAAGTGATCGTGCTTATGTGGCAACTACAATTATTTTGTTATTTGAAGTTGGCTGGTGTACTTATCTAAACATGGGTTATTGTTATCGAACTAGTATTAATAAATTGATCAATGATAGTGTTAAAATTGAAACTTTTGGTTTTAAATTAAGGAAACCTTCTAATTTGTTTTATATACTAGCTTTTATCGTACCTTTAATAATCTTTCCCTGGTTAAAAAGTGTTGAAGATTATTTGCTTTTATCAATAGTAGCAATGATTGGTTTATATGGGGTTATTAAACATATTATTCCAGAAATTATTGAACGCTTTCAAGAAAGATATGGTATTGAAAATCAATACTTATTAATTGTATTTGGAAATGTTAAGTATAATTTACAACGAGTACGAATGCTCGTATTATTGGTGATGATGTCAGCACTGGTTTTGATGTGTAGTATTCTATATACTTTAAATACACCGCTTATTAGTACGATCGTTTTGTTTTCTTATTTAAGTGTAATGATTTTATTGGCATTAACATCATTATTTAAATTAGGGATGGAGTTAAAGGGACGGAAAAAGTCGTTTGCTAATCTATATTATCTTGGTTATAGTTTAAAGGATTTAAAAAAGATAATCAATTTAGAGATGATTATCTTTTATGGGATGATAATTTTAATACCATTAGTTTATCAAATTGTAATTATTATTAGATTATATAGTCTTGGATTAATTAATTTTTATTTAATAGCTTTAATGTTGATAATTTCAATCATACCGATGTTATTTTGTATGGTGGCTTGTATCATTATGTATCATCATATTTTACCAAAAAGTATTATTTGAACCATTTTTTAAAGAATGGTTCTTTTTTTCTTTTGTTAGATTGATTTGGGTTAAAAGGGTTACATGGTTCTAGTGTTTTTACTTGATAAAAAGTTGCCTTTTTTTCTTTAGTATCAAATATACAATATGTAGGAAAACGATACTGACCTCGAGGGTATGAAACACTGCCAGGATTAATAATTATTGTACCGTCAATTTCATCATAATATGGTCGATGAGTATGACCATAACAGATAACATCAGCTTTTTTTTCTTTTGCGCTTTGATATAAATAATCCATATTATAATCAACATCATAAAGATGACCATGGGTAACGAAGAATTTTAAATTATCAAAAGAAGGGCAGATTTCATTTGGAATATTACCATAATCATTATTGCCGCGAACAAGATAAAAATTGTTTAATGGCAAATTATCATAACCGATGAAAATATCACCGCAGTGAATATAATAATCAACGGGATTAGCTTTTAATAATTTTAATAAATCTGATTTAGACATTGCATGGGAATCAGATAGAATCATTATTTTCATTGAAATACCTCCTGAATAAATTCTAACACGAAAAGTTAAAAAAATCTGCTTATCATGGATAAAAGTTAATGATTTTTGATTCTAAAATAATATTTTTTTTACTTTTATTTGATTAAAAAATAAAGTCGTTTCTTGATGAAAAAGGGGATTGGAGGTTTAAAATGGCAATTATTTCATGATATAATATTATATATGATAGAAAAGAAAGGTTGTGAGGTGATGAATTGCTTTATAACGTTTGAAGATGTAAAAAAGATATATAAAGTAGGTGATGTTGAGATTCCGGCATCAAACGGTGTTAATTTCGAAGTTGAAAAAGGCGAGTTCGTTGTAATCGTTGGACCCTCAGGAGCCGGAAAGACTACAATTTTAAATCTTTTAGGCGGAATGGATAAAGCAACAAGTGGTAAAATAATTGTTGATGGTCAAGATATTGCTAAATATAATGAAAAGCAATTAACACAATATCGTCGAGATGATATTGGTTTTGTTTTTCAATTTTATAATTTAGTACAAAATTTAACTGCATTAGAAAATGTTGAATTAGCTTCACAAATATCAAAAAATCCTTTAGATGTAAAAATGGTTTTAGAGCGAGTTGGATTAAAAGATCGAATGAATAACTTTCCAGCTCAATTATCTGGTGGTGAACAACAAAGAGTGGCGATTGCAAGAGCGATAGCTAAAAACCCTAAACTGCTTTTATGTGATGAGCCAACTGGTGCTTTGGATTATCAAACTGGTAAGTCCATTTTAGGATTATTAAGAGAGATGTGTGATAAGTATTCTATGACAGTTGTTGTTATTACTCATAATAGTGCTTTAGCTCCAATGGCAGATCGGGTCATTAGACTAAAAAATGGTCGTGTTGATTCAATGAAGATGAATGAAACACCTAAATCAATAGCTGAAATCGAGTGGTAAAATGAAGAAAAAAGCTTATGTAAAAAATCAAATTCGAACGATCTTTAATACTAAAGCACGGTTTCTTTCAATTTTTTGTATTGTATTTTTAGGGGCTGCATTTTTTGCTGGATTACGGCATACGCCATTGATCATGGAACAATCAATGAATGATTATTTGAAAGAATATCATTTTAATGATTTGAATTATGTGGCAACTTTGGGATTTACTGAAGAAGATCTTAAATTAGTCAAAGAAATTGATGAAGTTGAAAATGTTGAATCTGGTAATCGGTTTGATGCTTTAGTTGAGTTTGATGAAAATGTTAAAGGAGCTACTGTATATACTAATGAAACTTTTGATAATCAAGTAAATAAGGTGGAGTTGGTTAGTGGTAAATTACCAAAAGATGATGATGAATGTCTTATTGATAATAGTTTTGCAAGTCAAAATGGAATTAAGGTCGGTGACCAGATTACTTTAACTAATGACAATGCCACTAAAAAATTTACTGTCACTGGTTTGATTAACGATACCCGTTATTTAAGTTCAGTTGAGCGTGGTACTAATACTCTTGGTGATGGTACTAATGAAGCTTATTTTCAAATTTTATCAAAGGGTAATGAAGGTTTAGCTTTACCGCAAGAACTTTATGATTTACGTGAGCAAACAGTATTTAATGAGTTAAGAATAACGTTAAAAAATGAAAATAATTATAATTATTTCAGTGATGAATATTTAGATTATGTTGATGATGTTAATTCTAAAATTGAAAAGATTTTAAATAAACAGATTGACTCGTTAAATGAAGATCTTGTAAATGATGCTAAAGAACAATTAGCTAAAGGTGAAGCTGATTATAATGATGGTTTAAATCAATATCAAGATGGTTTAAGTGCTTATAATGATGGTGTCGTACAATATGAAGACGGTATGCAGCAGTATCAAGATGGTTTGGCTGCATATAACAGTGGTTATCGACAATATCAAGATGGTTTAAATGCATATAACAGTGGTTTAGCTCAATATGAAGCGGGATATCAGGATTATTTAGCTGGTAAAAGTGAATATGATGCTGGATTAGCGAGTTATAATCAACAGTTAATTCAGTATGAGACTTATAAAAGTCAATATGAACAGCTAGCACCATATTATGATGAGTTAGTTAAACAATATCAAGATGCAATAGCAGCTGGAGTTCCTGAAGATCAATTAACAGGATTAAAAGCTAAAATTACTCAAATTGAACAATTAGCATATGCTGTAAGTCAATATGAAGCTAGTTTACCAGCAGCTAAACAGGTTTTAGATCAATCGGCTGTCGAATTAGAATCAGCCCGTGTTACTTTAGAAAACACAAAAGCAACTCTTGATAGTTCTAAGGCAACATTAGATGCTACTGGTTCTACTTTAGCTGCTTCAAAAGAAAAACTTGATAGTAGTAAAGTCACTTTAGATGATACTAAAGCATTACTTGATCAAACTAAAATAGACTTAGATAATGCCCAAATAGAATTGCAGCAAGCACAAGTAGAATTAGAAGATGCTAAAAAAGCTATTGACGATATTCCTAGCGGTGAACTAATTAGTTTAACTCGTGAAGAAAATGCAGGAATTATTAGTTTTAGTTCTGCAAGTGATTCAATTGCCGCAATTGCTGCAATATTTCCACTGATATTCTTTTTAGTAGCTGCCCTTGTTAGTATGACAACAATGACAAGAATGGTTGAAGAACAAAGAGTTCAAGGTGGTACTTTTAGAGCATTAGGTTATCATCGCCGTGATATTATTAAACAATATATCATTTACGGCTTTTTGGCGACTTTTGTTGCTAGTATAATTGGTATTATTGCAGGAGTTTATTTCTTCCCTGCTATTATCTATTATTTATACCGAAAAGTTTTGTTTAGTGTTGGAGCTGATATTAGTATTCTTTTTGATGCTTTTATTTGTATTCAAACATTTATAATATCGGTAGCAATTATATTATTAGTTACTTATTTAGTTGCTCGTCGTGAAGTTAGCGAAATGCCTGCTAGCTTACTTAGACCTAAGGCACCAAAAACAGGTAAACGAATCGTACTTGAAAGAATAACGTTTATCTGGAAACGATTATCTTTTAATCAAAAAGTTACTATGCGTAATATTTTTAGATATAAAAAGCGTTTCTTTATGTCAATTGTTGGTATTGCTGGGTGTACAGCATTAATTGTAACGGGATTTGGTATTCGTAATTCTGTTTCAACACTAGCAGATAAACAATATGGCGAAATTTATACTTATGATGGATTAGTAGTTTTTAATAATCAATTGACTAATGAACAGTTAGAAAACGAAATTAAGGATTTTGAAGATCTTGATGAAATTAAGGATACAAGCAGTTTTTACCGTCAAACAATTACTATTCATGGTGATAAAGACCACTATGGAACTTTAGAAGTATTTGATAACAATAAAGAATTAAGCAAATTTGTCAATCTTGAGGACTATCATAGTCATGAAAAAATAACACTGGATAATCAAGGTGTAGTAATTTCTGCCAAATTATCAGAATTATTAGATGTAAATGTCGGTGATAAAATTAAAATCACAATAGATGAAAAAGATTATGAAGTAAAGGTTACTGGATTAATGACGTTATACTTCCAGCACCAGTTATATATGAGTGAGGAGTTTTATCAAGAACTTACTGGTAATGAAGCAATATCTAATTATGCTTACTTTGATATCGGTGATGAATCAATGGAAGCTAAGATTGATGATTATTGTAAAAATGATGATAATATTTCTTCAGTTAACTATACTGATGGTATATCGCAAAGCTTTAGAGATCAAATGGTTAGTATCGATAGTGTGGTAGTTATTCTTATTGTTTGTGCAGGAGCTTTAGCGTTTATTGTTTTATATAATTTAACTAATATAAATATTCAAGAGCGTAAAAGTGAGATTGCAACAATTAAAGTATTAGGTTTTTATCCACGTGAAGTCTATGATTATGTCTTTAGAGAAAATACGATTCTTTCAATAATCGGTTCTATTCTAGGATTAGGATTAGGGAAAGTTTTACACTTATTTATTATCTATACAGTTGAAGTTGAAATTGCAATGTTTATTAGAAGTGTCAATTTAATGAGTTATGTTCTTGCTGTGATTTTTACGTTATTATTTACTTATTTGATTGATTTTGGAATGCGTAGAGTGTTACGTAAAATTGATATGGTAGAATCGCTAAAAAGTATTGAATAGGAACTAAAATTGATAAATT
This sequence comes from Erysipelatoclostridium sp. An173, assembly GCF_963931465.1. Lineage (GTDB taxonomy): Bacteria > Bacillota_I > Bacilli_A > Erysipelotrichales > Coprobacillaceae > Thomasclavelia > Thomasclavelia merdavium. The sequence continues at coordinate 797,961 of NZ_OZ007017.1, forward strand.
TTATTTATGAATATGCAAATTTTAGTTTAGGACTTAAGAAAATATTAAGGATTTCTTAAAAAATCTTAAAAAATTTCATTTTCTTTAACTTAAGCTATCATGGGGGTTATAGACGATTGGAAGGAATGTAAGAAGCTTTCAGGGGTGGATTTTTCCTTTGAAAAATATTATAATAGTCCTTGGATATGTTATTGAAAGGAGGTAACGAATGGAAAGAGATATAAAAGAAGGCGTGAAAAGAGTGATGGATGAATACATCACAAATCGCAAGGCTATGTTTATTCCGATTGCAGCTGTTGCTAGTTTTATGTTAGTAGGTTATGCTGCAACTGACAAAGAAAAACCAGAAATTATTTCAAATCAAATTGATTTAGTTTATGGTGAAGAATTTGATGCCGATAGTATTGATATTAGCGACAACAAAGATAGTCGTGAAGATATTTTAGTATCAGTTGAGACTGCATCATTAAATGAGAAACAAATTGGTAGTTATGATGTGGAGGTAACAGCAACTGATGCTGGATCTAATGTTGCAACAAAGACAGTAACTGTTAATGTTGTCGACAACGAAGCACCTAAAATTGAAACTTTAGGTTCTAGTCAAGGGTACATTATTGAAGTGCCAATTAATGGAAGTGCTGATTTAGCAAGTTATGTTAAAGCAAGTGATAATGTAGATGGTGATGTTACACCATTTATCAAAAGTAGTGAAACTTTAAACACTACAGTTAAAGGGCAACAAGATATTACTTTAACAGTTGATGATACTTCAGGTAACACAACTGAAGAAACTTATACTTTCGTTGTAAGTGATTTAGAAGCACCAGTAGTTAATTTTACTCAAGGTGCTAATGTAACTGTTGATTATGGTAGTGTATTTGATATTAATGCTTATGTAAATGTAACTGATAACGTTGATGGTGTTATGGCACCAGTTGTTGAAGGTTCTGTTGATACATTAAAATTAGATGAGACTCAACCATTAAAAATTAGTGCAACAGATAGTTCTGGAAATCCTACTGAAGCAACTTTAAATGTTGTTGTAAAAGATATTTCTGCTCCAGTTATCACTTTAAATAAAAGTGAAATTACAGTTAATACTGGAGAATCAGTTGATTTTAGCAGTTATTTAGCTTCTGCGGTTGATAACAAGGATGGTGATGTTCGTGCAAACGTTCAAATCGATGCTCCTAGTACATCTAAAGCAGGAACTAAGACAGCTACATATACTGTAACTGATGCTGCTGGTAATACTGGAACTGCAAGCTTAACAGTTAAAGTTAATAAAAGAGCTTCAGGTGGTGGAAGTTATGCCGGATCAGCTCCAAGTAATAGTTATGGAAATACCGTACTTTCTGCAGCTTATTCAAGATTAGGATGCCCATATAAATGGGGTGCTGCTGGACCAAATGCTTTTGACTGCTCTGGATTTGTACAATGGTGTTATGCTCGTGCCGGAGTATCATTGCCACACTCATCTTCAGCACAAAAGAATGCTGGTACACAAATTAGTGTTTCTGCAGCACAACCAGGAGATATCTTATGGAAATCTGGTCACGTAGGAATCTACATTGGTAATGGAAAATACATCCATGCACCTCAAACTGGTGATGTAGTTAAAATTTCATCAGTATCTGGTTCAGGATTTGTATGTGCGGTTAGAGTAAAATAAGAATAACAATAAAGATTACGAATTTTGTTCGTAATCTTTTTTTGTGTTTTCTTTAGATTCAGTATATAATTATATAAAAAGAACTAAGATAAAATTGATTGTATTTAATATTATAATAATTAAAAATACAAATATATTCTTAGAATATTAGTGATAGAAAGATAAGGTGGATTTATGTTTGTAGCAACAAGTAGACAAATGAAAGCCTATGACCAGGCACTATTAAATGAAGGGTATAAAATAGAAGAATTAGTGGATAAAGCAAGTGATGTTATTTTACCGCATTGTTTAAAATATTCACATATCATTATTGTATGTGGTCCAGGAAATAACGGGGCTGATGGAATAAGTTTAGGAATAAAGCTTCATATTCGAGCTCGTGAAGTAAAATTATATTGTTTTGGTAATCCTGATAAGTTTTCTGATGCCAATAATTATTACGTACAACAGGCTCAGGAAATGGAAGTGCCAATCGTATTTATGGCTCAAGAAGATATGGGATTGTTTAAAAGTGATTTACAAAAAGCTGATTTGATTGTTGATGCGATGTTTGGCTTTGGTTTAAATAGTCCAGTTAGGGGACTAGCAAAAAATTTAATAGATGAGATCAATACTTTAGTTGATACTGATGTTATTGCTATTGATATTCCTACAGGTTTAAACCCAGATAATGGTATTCCTTATGGTAGTGTTATTCAAGCTACTAAAACAGTTACTTTAACTGCTATTAAGCAAGCTTTTTTAAATGAAGAATGTCACCAATATACTGGTGAAATTGCAATTGAATTATTGCGAGTTAAAGATTTAAGAAAGGATCAAAAACTAGCTAGATTGGTAAGTCCAGCTTGGGTTAAACGTCATTTAAAACAACGTGACTATTATGGGTATAAAGGAGTTTATGGTAAGGTGTTACATATAACTGGATGTAATCATTATCGCGGTGCTGCTTTGATGGCCGCTAAAGCTTCGGTATATACGGGAAGTGGTATTGTTTGTGTTAATTCAACTGAAAAAGTAATTGATGGATTAACTGTATTCGTTCCTGAAAGTACTTCGATGTTACGAAACGATAAATTAGATCATGAGATGTTTGATGATTATAATGCTATTTTAATTGGTTCTGGTTTAGGATTAAATGAACAAAGTGAACAATATGTAATAGATGTTTTAACTAATGCAACTTGTCCAGTAATAATTGATGGCGATGGTTTAACAATACTTGCAAGACATCTAGAATTGTTGAAAGAAACAAAGGCTAAAGTTATTTTAACGCCACATGCTGGGGAATTTAAACGTTTATGTAACTATGATGATGAATTAGATATGATTGAAAAAGCGACTCAATTTGCTTTGGAATATCAAGTTGTTGTAGTGTTAAAAGGACCAAATACTTTAATTACTAATGGAACTAATATTTATCGTAATATTACTGCTAATAAAGCAATGGCAACTGCTGGTATGGGTGATGTTTTAGCAGGAATAATTACAAGTTTTGCTGGTCAAGGGTATGATGTAAAAGATGCGGCTATTTTAGGTACTTATATCCATGGGGCTTGTGGTGATATTTTAGGTGATGATGTTTATACAGTTATTCCTAGTGAGATGATTAAATTAATTCCTAAAGTAATGATGGATGTAATCAATGAATAAAAAGAATTCTTGTTATTCAAGAATTCTTTTTATTATTGTAATATTGCGCCCACTATCTTTATTTTTACGATAACTATAAAATAAATCATCGTTTTCTACTGTACAATATGGAGAAACAGTGATATTGCTTTCCAATAGTCCTAGATTTAATAGCATTTGTTTATTTAAGCCTTTATTATCAAGCTGATAATGAAGTTCGTCGCTTTGGTAATAGAAAGGACTAGTATCAAAGTCCATCTGTTTAACTAAATCAATAACATTATCCATGACTTCTAAACAATCCTGGCAAATGCAAGGACCAATATATGCTAACATTGTTTTTGGATCACAATTTTCATGTTCAATTAAATGCTTAGTAACTTTAGAAACAATTTGTTTAGTTGTTCCTAGCCATCCTGAATGAATAGCGGCAATTATTTTTGTTTTAGGACAATAAAGTAATACTGGCGTGCAGTCAGCGTGAAATGATAATAAATATAAATTGGCATCTTTAGTATAAAGAGCATCAGTATCTTTAAAAGCTGTTTCTTGTTCATACATTCCTTTACCACCATCAGTGGTAGTAACTTCTTTAAAATTGGCAGAATGTACTTGCCGTGGCGCTACCATGTGATCTAAGTCAGTATTTAAAATTTCAGCTAAATGTTGACGATTTTTTAATATCAATTCTTTATCATCGTTATTAAAAGACATATCGCCTAATTCTTTTGTAACAGTATAGGCTTCAATTGCTTGATTAGTATTCCATTTAATTAATTTCATTTTTTTCCCTTTCTGTGTAATTTGTCTAAGTTTTTGACTTATTAAAACATATAGTATACTAAAGGAGGTGGAAGTGATGTTTGGTAATTCTTGTTGCAATTGTAACTGCAACTGTAATTGTAATAATAGCTGTCGTGCAACACCAATCGTAGCTCCTAGAAAAGTTTGTACTAGATGTACAAATAAATATGTAGAACAACCAATTATTTGTCCAATTGAATGTCGTCATGTGTGCAATGTAGTATACTATCCACGCTATTATCCACGTTATGAACAAACTTTTATGACTCAGGATAATGCTAATCCATATGCAAATAATAATGGATTTATGTCAGGAAATTCTGGGTTCATGTCTGGAAACTCTAACTATATGAATAGTAGCAATAATGTAATGAATGGAAGTTGTAATTGTGGTAATTAGAAAAGATAGATGCCTTAGGCATCTATTTTTTCGTTAATTCATTAAAACATGCTTCATCAGGATCAATATAAATAGTTTTATAGCTGTCTAATAATACTTGTCCTGGTTTACTCCCATGAGGCTTTTTTAGAGTTTTTACTAAAGTATAGTTAACAGGGACACTGCTACTATTTTTTCCTTTAGAAAGACATGCGGCCATATTACTAGCTAGACGGATCGTATATTCGTCTAAATCATTTCCTTTGACAATAACATGACTACCTGGCATATCTTTTACATGGAACCAGGTATCATAACGATGGGCATGTTTAAATGTTAAATAGTCATTTTGTAAGTTGTTTTTTCCTACCCAGATTTCAATTCCATCTTTTGTATAATAAGTTTCAAAAGATGGATGTTTCTTTTTACGGATAGAATTAGTTTTTGTTTTCTTTTTTAAATATCCTTGCTGTTCTAATTCTTCTTTGATTTCTAAAGCATCATAATAAGAAGCATTATTCATTAAAGTAATTAAACTATCGAAATAATTAATTTCTTTTTTAGTTAATTCAATTTGTTTATTTAAAACATTAATTGAATTTTTTGCTTTTTGATATTTATTATAGTATTTTTGAGCATTAGCTTTAGGATCAAGCTTTTCATCTAAATCCACCATAATTTTAGTATTGTCATAATAGTTATCTAATTCAATATGACGCATTCCTTTTTTTAAAAGATGCAAATTAGAATATAATAAATCACCAATAATTCGATATTCATCACTGTTTTTAGAATCTTCTAATGTAGCTTCCAGTTTAGCTAGTTTATTAACATTTTTTTGATATTCATTTTGAATATATTTTGTTAAATTTGATGTTTGCTGTTTGATTCGTTCTTTTTGATCAATTAAGTTGAAATGCTGATCTAATCCTTCAAATAAAGGATAAGATACTGGTTCAACATTTAAATGTGTCAATGGAATCAAATGAAAATATTCACGATCATCAACTTTACTAATATAAATGGTTTCACTACTGTTAAGTTCTTGCATTATATTTTTAAAATCATCCCCATTATCATGGCGATAGATGATTTCTTTTGATAATATCGGTGACATTCCCTGATACACTTTAGTAAGATTATTATTTTCAATAAAATCACTAGTAAAAGGATTCACTTTATTACCATTCATTGGTGGCAAACGATAGATTGCACCAGGTTGAATGAAACGTTCACTATTGATATTTGGGGTAATTCTTTTTAAACAGTCAATAATTTTATTTTCATGATTACATAAGATTATATTTGAATGTTTACCCATGATTTCGATATAACAGTTATACTCTACATAATCGCCAAATTCATTGTATGAACCAAAGATGATATGACAAATACGATCAAGTTCAATCTGTTTAACAGCCTTTATATAGCCACCATCTAAATGTTTACGAAAAAGCATAGTTAATGGATTAGGACTATCAGGAGTTGGGTAATTTAAGTTTGTAAGTTGAATTCTTGCATACATAGGATGACAAGATAACAATAATTTATAATTTGTTCGATTACTACGAACATTTATTAATAATTCGTATTTAGAAATCTGGTAGATTTTATTGATTCTACCACCAGTAATTGTATTGTTTAAAGCACCGATTACCTGGTGCATCATTATTCCATCATAAGACATTTTTATCACCGCAATTAGTATAACATAGATTGTAGATAAATGACACGAAAATAATTGACAATATTAGAGCGATTTTGTATGATGAACATATCATAAAAAAAGGGGTGTAAGCTGTGCAAAAAGGAATGCTGATTATTTTAAGTGGGCCTAGCGGTGTAGGTAAAGGAACTGTAAGAGAACAGTTATTTAAAGATGAAAGTTTAAATCTTGCATATTCTATTTCAATGACAACTAGAAAGCCACGTCCTGGTGAAAGAGACGGGGTTGATTATTTTTTTGTCGAAGAAACTGAGTTTGAAGAAAAAATTAAAGAAGGAAAGTTATTGGAATGGGCTAAATTTGTTGGTAATTATTATGGAACACCTAAGGATTATGTAGAACAACTATTAGCTCAAGGAAAAAATGTTGTTTTAGAAATTGAGGTTCAAGGGGCCCTTCAGGTAATGGAAAAGTGTCCTGATGCAACTACTATTTTTATAGTACCACCTAGCTTTGAAGAATTAGAAAGAAGAATTCGCGGTCGCCGAACAGAAGATGAGGCTATTGTTCAAGAACGTTTAGCTAAAGCGCGTAAAGAAATTGCAACTAAAGATGAATATAAGTATGTAGTTGAAAACGATGACGTAATGTTAGCTAAAGAACAAATTGCTACAATAATAAAAAATCATTGCACTAATCAGGATTAATCATCCTGATTTTTTATTTGAATTTTCTATGGTATAATTTGATTAATTGTTTGGAGGAATAGAGATGAAAGTAGGATTAGTTTTAGAAGGTGGCGCTATGCGGGGAATGTATACCGCAGGCGTTTTAGATATTTTTTTAGACCATCAAATCCCTGTAGATGGAATTATTGGAGTTTCAGCCGGAGTGCTTTTTGGGGTTAATTATGTTTCTAAACAGCGTGGTCGGGCTTTAAGATATAATCTAAAATACGCTGGCGATAAACGTTATATGGGTATCCATTCTTTAATTACGACTGGTAATATTGTTAATAAGGATTTTGCTTATTATGAAGTTCCATTTAAACTTGATCTTTTTGATCAAGAAACTTTTGCTAGTTCTAAAACAGATTTTTATGCAACAGTAACTAATGTCGATAGTGGAAAAGCAGAATATATTAAAATTACAGATGTTTATAAACAGATGGAAGTTTTTCGGGCTACTTCAGCAATGCCATTTGTATCAAAAATTGTTTCATTAGATAATAAAAAATATCTTGATGGGGGTATTGCAGATAGTATACCGGTAGATAAATGTCATGAGCTTGGTTATGATAAAATTATTGTTGTTTTAACTAGACCGTTAGAATACCGCAAGAAAAAAACCAATACTTTAGTTCCAAAACTTGTTTATCGTAAATATCCAAACTTTGTGGAGGCTATCAATCAACGCTATCAAAAATATAATCAAATAGTGGCTAAAATTGCTAAGTTAGAAAAAGAAAATAAAATTTTTGTTATTAGACCTAGTCGAACAGTGCCAATCAAGCGCTTAGAAAAAGATCCTGAACGATTACAAGAACTTTATGATCTAGGGGTTGTTGATAGTAAAAAAAGAATTGATGATTTAATTAATTATCTTAATGATTAATTGTATAAAATGATGCTTTAATAAACTTTGTTTTAATGAAAAAGTTAGCTATAATATAAGTGCTAGAATAAAAACACATTGTGGTTGGTAGTCCACAAGCAGCTAAGCTGTCAGTAACCTGCCTCCTTAGGTTGTCCGTTTCTAGAGATAAATAATTAAGGAGGACGCTTTATGTCAGGTGCAGTTAGTTTAGAGTTAAATGTTTATTTTGAAGAACCTTTTTGGGTTGGAATGTTTTATTTATCAATAGATAATAAAACAAAGATTTGTCGGATTGTTTTTAAAACAGAACCAACTGATAGTGAAGTTTATCAATTGATTTTAACTAAGTATCATAAGTTAAAATATAGTAATGGTTATAAAAACAAGGAAAAAGATAAACCTAAAAATTATAAAAGGTATCAGCGATTAATCAAAAAGCAGAGTTCTAAATTAGAAACTGGTACAAAATCAATGCAGATATTGAAACAAGAATATTTGATCAATAAGGAATTAAAAAAGAAAGAAAAACGAATTAATCGTCAAAAAAAACAAGAAAGATTGTATCAGCTAAAAAAACAAAAACGTAAAGCAAAACATCGGGGTCATTAAGACCCTTAGTTTTTTGGAGGCAAAGATGGTAATAATATTGATAATAGGATTATTTATAATTGTAAATGGGATTATTTTCTTTACAGTTTTTAAAAATCCTAATAAAAAGATAAAAAATATTGTTTATGATTGTGGAATAGTTTGTGGCTTTCCCGCAAACAATGATGGCACTCCTTCAAAAATCATGCAATCAAGGATTGATGCTGGAATATGGTTATATAAAAATAATAAGATAAAAAAATTGATATTATCTGGTGGTGCTGTAAAAAATGAATTTGTAGAAGCACAAGTAATGAAAGATTATGCTTTGAATCTGGGAGTTAAAAGTAAGGATATTATTGTAGAGACTAAGTCGCGCAGTACTTATCATAATTTAATGTATTGTAAGGATATTGTAATTGAAAATAATTTTAAGGATTGTTTAGTAATTACTAATAGCTGGCATTTACGAAAAGCTGATCATTATGCCCGAAAGTTTAAATTGAATTATAGTATGTATCAAGCTAAAAAGCCTCAGGAATATTCAATGTTTAAAGTTTTAATGTTACATTTGTATACTAACGGCGTCATGTATAAAAACTTTTTTAAAGGGCTATCTTGATTTTGTGCTATAATTAAGGCTAATAGGAGGTGTTTTTATGAATGAAACAATTAACAATTTAGTTAATCGTCGCAGTGTGCGTAGTTATCAAAATAAACAAATTGACGAAGAAGCTTTGCAACAGATTTTACAAGCAGGTTTATATGCTCCTTCAGGAATGGGAAGACAACCAACTATCATGGTCGTAATTCAAGATGAAGCAACTATCAAAGAGGTATCTCGTTTAAATGGAGCTGTTATGAATAGTGATAGTGATCCTTTTTATGGCGCTCCAACAGTAATCGTTGTTTTAGCTGATTCAACAGTTCCTACTTACCGTGAAGATGGTAGTTTAGTTATGGGAAATTTAATGAATGCAGCCTGGGCAGTGGGAGTAGATTCTTGCTGGATCCATCGAGCTCGCGAAGTTTTTGATAGTCCCGAGGGAAAAGCGTTGCTTAAAAAATGGGGTATTGATGAAAAATATGTTGGAATCGGTAATTGTATTTTAGGTTATTGTCAAGGTGAAAAACCAGAAGCAAAACCACGAAATGAAAATCGAATTTATCGCATTTAAAATAATGTATTATAAATGTATCAATGATGAAAATTGATACATTTTGTTTTATTATTTATTTGTGGTAAAATAGGAAAAAAATGAGGTGATAAAGTTGTATATAGTGCAAGTATTAGTTGAACATCCTACTCATGCATTGGATACTAATTTTGATTATTTATCCAAAGAAGAGTTAAAACCAGGTGTTAGAGTAGCGATAGTATTTGGTTATCAACGAATTATTGGTTATGTTACTGGATGTAAATATAGTGAAAAATCTAAGGAAGATTTAGAAGAAGAAGCTGGTTTTAAATATCGCTATATTAGTGAAGTAATTGATAAACAGCCATTATTAAATGATGAATTACAACAATTATCGATTACTCTTGCTAAACTAACTTTATCGCCTCGAATCAGTTGTTTACAAGCGATGCTACCACCGCAATTAAAACCAAGTAGTAACAAAGCGGTAGGGATAAAATATCAAAATGTAATTGAAGTAATTGATAAAGATGCTGTTTTAAAAACCGTAAAACAACAAGAAGCTTTGCAATTTTTAAACCAGCATCCCCATACGCTATTAAAAGATTTTCCTTATAGTAAATCAGTATTAGATAAAATGGTTGAACAAAAAGCGGTAATAATAAAAAAAGAAGAAGTATACCGTGATCCTTTTGTCGATGATCAAAAAAAACCAATAGAATATGCTTTGACAAGCGATCAACAAAAAGTTGTAAATGGCATTATGGCAAAAATAAACGTTTATCATACGGCTTTGATTCATGGGGTAACTGGCTCTGGAAAAACAGAAGTTTATTTACACTTATCTAAATATGTGATTCAAAATAATCGAACAGTTTTAATGTTAGTACCAGAAATTTCATTAACACCAATGATGGTCAATGCTTTTAAACATAAATTTGGTAAAGAAGTTGCAATTATTCATTCAAGACTATCACCTGGTGAACGATATGATGAATATCGGCGTATTTTAAATCATGAAGTCAAAATAGTAGTTGGAGCACGTAGTGCTATCTTTGCACCTTTAGAAAATATTGGCTTAATTATTTTAGATGAAGAACATGATCCTAGTTATAAACAAGAAAGTAAACCGCGCTATCAAACTGCACAGATAGCTAGGATTCGTGCTAAATATCATCACTGCCCAGTTGTTTTAGGAAGTGCAACGCCTTCACTAGAATCATATAGTCGCGCTATTAAAGGGGTATATGATTTATATGAATTACCAAAACGAATTAATCAGTTTCCATTACCAGAAATTGAATTAATAGATATGGCTAAAGAAATGCGACAGCAGAATTATTCACTTTTTTCTAGAGCAATGCAAAAGCAGATTCAAGCTCGTTTACAAGCTAAAGAACAAATAATTTTATTATTAAATAAGCGTGGTTATGCTTCATTTGTTCGCTGCTTAGATTGTGGCGAGGTAATTAAATGTCCGCATTGTGATGTGACCTTAACTTATCATAAACAAGAACGGATGTTAAAATGTCATTATTGTGAATATCAAATTCCAATTATGAAACATTGCCCTAATTGTAAAGGTACTAATTTAAAACATTTTGGTACAGGAACTCAAAAAGTCGAAGAACAGTTAGAAAATCTTTTTCCAGGAGTTAAAGTAATTCGTTATGATGTCGATACAACTAAAAATAAAGATGGTCATCAAAAGTTGTTACAGCAATTTGAAAACCATGAAGCTGATATTTTGCTAGGAACGCAAATGATTGCTAAGGGACTAGATTTTGAAAATGTAACCTTTGTCGGTGTTTTAAATGCTGATTTAAGTTTAAATATTCCTGATTTTCGCTCTAATGAACGAACTTATCAGTTATTAGAACAGGTTTCCGGGCGCGCCGGTCGTGGTAAAAAGAAAGGAACAGTAATGATTCAAACCTATAATCCAGATCATTTTGTTTTACAGTGTGTTAAAACGCATGATTTTAATCGCTTTTTTAATGAAGAAATGAAAATTAGGCGATTGGCCAAATATCCACCGTATGTTCATTTACTTAGTATTATAATTCAAGGTAAAAATGAACAGGCAGTGTCTAAAAACGCTAATCAAATCAAGACTTATCTTCAAAAACAATTGCCACAGATTTTAATTCTTGGCCCGGCTAACAGTTTAATTTATCGGATGCAGGATATTTATCGTAAAAGAATTTTAATCAAATTTACAGATAGTAAAAAACTATATCCTGTACTTGAAACAATGAGTGATTTTTATAATAAACAAGGAACTAAAGTTCATGTAGTTTGTGACTTTAATCCGTATAGTCAAATATAGAAAGGACAAATTATGGCACGAAATGCAGCATTAAAAATATTATTAAAATACGAAACAGAACAAAGTTATTTAAATATTACTTTAAATGAATATTTAGAAAATAGTACTTTGTCAAGAAATGATAAAGACTTGACAACACGGATTGTTTATGGAACAATTCAAAACAAGCTCTATCTTGAATACCAATTAGCACCATATATAGAGGGAAAAAAGGTGAAACAAAGAGAAAAAATCATTTTATTGATGTCTTTGTATCAACTGATATTTTTAGATAAAATTCCTCAATATGCAGTAATTGATGAAGCGGTTAAACTAGCTAAACAAAAGAATCTTTATGCTGGTAAATTTGTTAATGCGATATTACGTAATTTTATCCGTCATGGTAAACGCGAGGTTGTAAAAAAAGATCCATTAGAAAAATTAGCGATTGAAACTAGTCATCCATTATGGTTGGTAAAGATGCTAAATAAACAATATGATTTTGCAACAACTCAAAAAATATGTTTTCATGATAATACACCACCAGTTAGAACGGCACGAGTTAATACATTAAAAACAACTAAAGAAAATATTCTATCTGATAAAAATTTTGTAAGTGGAAATTTAGCTAGTGATAGTGTGTTATATCGCTCTGGTAATATAGCTAGTACTAGTTATTTTAAAGAAGGATTAATTACTATTCAAGATGAGTCAAGTCAGTTAGTAGCACCGTTATTGGCACCAGAAAGTGATGATTTAGTTTTAGATATGTGTTGTGCTCCTGGTGGTAAAACAGCACACTTAGCAGCAATTATGAAAAATCAGGGTAAAATTATTGCTTATGATTTATTTCGACATAAAATTGATTTAGTTAAAGCTAATTTGAAACGTTTAGGTGTTAAAAATGTAGAGTTATATGAAAATGATGCAACTAAGCTAAAAAAAAGTTATGCGCCAGAAACGTTTGATAAAATTTTACTAGATGCTCCTTGTAGTGGGTTAGGAGTTTTAAAAAGAAAACCAGAAATTAGGTATCATGATTCGAAAATAATGGATTCAATCATGATAATCCAGACAAAATTATTAGACAATGCCTACTATTTATTGAAGAAAAATGGTAAAATGGTTTATAGTACATGCACTATAAATAAAAAAGAAAACGAAATGATGGTAAAAAAGTTTATTGAAAAATATCCTGATATGAAAATTATTGAGGAAAGAACTATATTACCATATGAATTTAATAGTGATGGATTTTATATGTGTAAATTAGAAAAAGGGAATTAAAATGGAAAATATTTATAATTATTCTTTAGAACAACTAACAAACTACTTTGCTTCAATTAATCAAAAGCCGTTTCGAGCTAAACAGGTGTTTAGCTGGCTTTATCAAAAAGAAGCTAGTTCTTTTGATGAAATGTCTAATTTATCAAAAGAATTAAGAGAACAGTTAAAAGAACATTTTACATTTGATATTTTAAAGATTGTTGAAAAACAAGAATCTAAAGATGGGACGATCAAATATCTATTTGAAATGTTAGATGGCAGTTTGATTGAAACTGTATTGATGATTCATGACTATGGTAAATCATTATGTGTTACAAGTCAGGTTGGTTGTAATATGAAGTGTAGTTTTTGTGCTAGTGGTTTACTAAGAAAACAACGTGATTTAACACCAGGTGAAATTGTAGCTCAGGTAATGAAAGTGCAGCTGGATACTAAACAGCGGATTAGCCACGTTGTTGTTATGGGAACTGGTGAGCCGTTTGATAATTATGATAATGTCATGGAGTTTGTCCGCATTATTAATCATCCTAATGGACTTGCAATCGGTGCTAGACATATTACTATTTCAACTTGTGGATTAATACCAGGAATACAAAGATATAGTGACGAAGGCATTCAAACTAATCTAGCAATATCTTTACATGCACCTAATGATGAAATTAGAAATCAATTAATGCCGATTAATCGTCGTTATCCACTTGATGATTTACGACAGGCCATTAGTGATTATATTGATAAAACTAATCGTCGCGTTACGTTTGAATATATTTTATTAAAAGATGTTAATGATAGTCTTGTTGATGCTAGACAGTTAGCACATTATTTAAGAGGATTAAATGCTTATGTTAATTTGATTCCTTATAATAGTGTTGATGAACATGGTTATCAGCCAAGTGATCAAGAAACGATTGAAAAATTTAAAAGCGAGTTATTAAGATTACATATTAATGTAACTTTAAGAAAAGAACACGGTCGAGATATCGACGGTGCTTGTGGTCAGCTTAGAGCCAAAAGAGGTAGGGTTAAATAATGAATTATTATGCAAAAACGGATATTGGAAAAGTAAGAAATAAAAATCAAGATCAGGCAGCAGTTAATGCCAATATAAAAGATCAGGTAATTGCTGTAGTCTGTGATGGCATGGGTGGTCATCGCTCTGGTGAAATTGCTTCACGAGTAGTGATGGATCATGTCTTAAGCTGTTTTGATATTATTCCACCGTTTGATACACCCGAAGAGTTAAAAAAATGGCTTCAAGAAACAATCGTTGAATGTGATCAAATTGTAAAAAGAATGGCGATGCAAAATGTTGAACATCAAGGAATGGGAACAACCATTGTTGTTGCTATTTTTATGGATAACAAACTATATGTATCACATGTAGGTGATAGTCGGGCATATATTTTAAAAGATGGTCAATTAACACAAATAACTAAAGACCACACTTTAGTTAATGAATTAGTTGATCGAGGAGCTATAACACCTGAAAGTGCTAAGCACCATGTTCAAAAGAATGTTTTAACCCAGGCTATAGGAGCCCCAACGGAATTGAAACCTTCTTTAATAGAAATGGATTTTGAAAATAGTTTATTAATGTTATGTAGTGATGGATTATATAATTGTTTGGATAATGAAGCAATTAAAGAAATTTTGCTTAAGAATACTAAAGTAGTAGAAAAAGTGATTGAATTAATTGACCAGGCGAATGAAAATGGTGGCCGTGACAATATTGGTGTGGCAATCATAGATAACCAGGGAGGAAGATAAAATGGCAAAAATAATTGCAGAGCGTTATGAATTGTTAGAACTTATTGGTCAAGGTGGTATGGCCGATGTTTATTTGGCTCAAGATATTATTTTAAATCGGACTATTGCAATTAAGATTTTAAGAACTAGTTTAGCTAAAGATCCGATTTATGTGACAAGATTTCAGCGAGAAGCAAGTGCTGCCGCTGCTCTTTCTCATCGTAATATTGTAGAAATATATGATGTTGGTGAAGATGAAGATAAATATTATATTGTTATGGAATATGTTCCTGGAACAACTTTAAAAGAATTGATTTTAAAACGCGGGGCTGTTCATTATATTGAAGCAATTGATATCATGAAACAAATTGTTAGTGGTATTGCTAAAGCTCATCAATTAGGTATTATTCATCGTGATTTAAAACCACAAAATATTTTAGTTACTGATAGCGGGGTAGCTAAGATTGCTGATTTTGGGATTGCTTCAATGCAATCATTAGCTCAAGTTACCCAAACAGATGTAATCATGGGATCGCTTCATTATCTGGCACCAGAATTAGCTCGTGGTGAAAAGGCGACAGCTCAAAGTGATGTTTATGCATTAGGAATTGTTTTTTATGAGCTTTTACGTGGTGAGGTACCATTTAATGGGGAATCGCCAGTAAATATTGCTTTAAAGCATATGCAGGAAGATTTGCCATCATTATTGGATTTCAATCCATCGATTCCGCAATCAGTAGAAAATATTGTCATTAAAGCTACTGCAAAAAATTTGAACGATCGTTATCAAAGTGCTGCAGAGATGTTAGATGATATTAATACTTGCTTAGACCGGCCAAATGAAGAAAAGCTGGTTTTCTCATATGATAGTGATGATGAACCAACTATTGTTGTTGATCCACGAACTGCTTTTAGTTCAAATGATACATCTGAAGTTAAAACAAGAGAAGAAAAACCAGTTGAAGAAGAGGAAAATGATAACTTCTTTAAACGATTTGTAAAAAAAATCAAAGGCTTAAGTACGCGAAGTAAAGTAATTATTGGAGCAGTGACTGCGCTAGTAATTTTAGGGATAGCATTTGTTATTTATTTAAATACTGGATCAGATGCTAATTTAATGCCGGATTTAGCTGGAAGAACAGTTGATGAAGCTAGAGAATTGCTGGATGATTATGGAGTTACTATTAGTGATAATATTGTTGAAGAATTGTCTGATGAGTATGATAAAGGCGAAATAATTGAAACTGATCCTAAAGCTGGTACATCAATTAAAGAGGGTGATGTAATATCACTTACGGTGTCTAGTGGTAAGTATATTGTATTAGAAGATTATGTTGGAATGACGCAAAGTGAAGCGGAAAAAGCAATCGCTGATTTAAGTGATGATGTTGAAATTGAAGTTGTTATTGAAGAAGAAGTTTCATCTAGTCCTAGAGGAGAGGTAATTGATCAAGATAAGGATAGTGGAACTAAACTGGATCCTAATGATGAATCAAATTTAACGATAACTCTTACTGTTTCTAAAGGTGACTATATTGTTGTTGGTAATTATATAGGAATGAGTCAAAGTGAAGCGGAAGCTGCTTTGAAAAAATTAGGTTTTACAGTTACAATTGAAACTGAAGAATCTGAAGAAGCTAAAGGAACTGTAATTGATCAAAGTTATAATAAAGGATATCGTCTTGATCCTGATGATGATGATCGTAATATTACTTTAACTGTTTCAAGTGGAAAAACTTATCAGGTTAGAGATGTTTTTGATCGTAACATTAATTCTGCCAAAACAATTTTGGAAAATAATGGATTTAAAGTAAGATTGGTTGACTTATCAAATTCTACTGATCAGACTTTATTAAGTAATTATCCATTTAGATCAGTAAATACTATTGCTGGACAAAGCCCAGAGGCAGATACTACAGTAAATGAACAAGGAACAACAGTTACTTTATATTATTATTCAAGTCAGCCAGAATCTGCAAATGAAGAAGATTAGGAGATAATAATGCCACAAGGAAGAATTATAAAAGCGTTAGCAGGATATTATTATGTAGAAGATAATCAAGAGATTATTCAATGTCGGGCTAGAGGTAAATTTCGTAAAGACGAAATTAAGCCTCTAGTTGGCGATTTTGTTGAATATCAAGTAGATGGCATTAATGATGGTTATGTAATGAAAATATTACCACGAAAAAATGCCTTAACAAGACCGTTGATTGCCAACGTTGATCAGGCTTTGATAGTTTGTTCATGTAAAGAACCAGATTTTTCATCAGCTTTATTAGATAAGTTTTTAATGGTGATTGAACATTATAATATTAAACCAATAATTGTCTTTTCTAAGGCTGATTTGTGTGAAGATGATTCAATTGAACAATATATAAAAGATTATCAAAAAGCTGGCTATACTGTGTATAAAACAAGTTCTAAAAATAATCATGGTATTGAAGAGATAAAAACAATTTTTAAAGATCAAGTAACCGTTTTTACCGGTCAAAGCGGGGTTGGTAAAAGCAGTTTATTAAATGCTTTAAATATTAATTTAAATTTAAAAACAAGTGATATTTCTAAAGCGCTAGGGCGTGGTCGTCATACTACTAGACATGTTGAGTTAATTAAAATGTATGATGGATATTTAGGTGATACGCCAGGTTTTTCATCTTTAGAATTGGAAATGACACCTCAAGAAGCTGCTGTTGCTTATCATGATTTTGCCAGTTTTAGCCAAGAATGTAAGTTTAGAGGCTGTTTACATGATAGTGAACCAAAATGTCGGGTAAAAGAGGCAGTTGAAGAGGGTTTGATTACTAAAGAACGTTATGAACATTATTTGTTAAATTTACAAGAAGTTAAAAAGAAAGAGGAACGAAAATATGGTTAAAATAGCACCGTCATTATTATCAGCTGATTTTGGCTGTTTAAAAGATGAATTAGCAGCAATTAGTAAGGCTGATTGGCTTCATTACGATGTAATGGATGGGCACTTTGTACCAAATATTTCATTTGGTTATAGTGTATTAAAAGATGTTAGTAAGGTTACTGATTTATATTTAGATGTTCATTTAATGATCAGTGAACCGATGAAATATGCTGGTAATTTTATTGATAGCAAGGCTTCTTCAATTACTTTCCATTATGAAGCAATCGAAGAAAATAAAATTAATGAATTTATCAATTATTTAAAAGAACACCAGGTAGCAGCTGGAATCTCTATTAAGCCAGATACTGATATATCAGTTTTAAAACCATATTTAGATTCTTTGGATCTTATTTTAGTGATGTCAGTTGAGCCAGGATTTGGTGGTCAAAAATTTGATGATCGCGCATTGGCTAAAATTGCCTGGCTTGCAAAGATGAAAGAAGAAATGGGTTATCATTATCTTATCGAAGTTGATGGTGGTATCAATGAAGAAACTGGTAAATTATGTAAAGATGCCGGTGTTGATGTATTAGTTGCTGGAAGTTACATTTTTGGTAGCGATAATTATCAAGAAAAGATTGATTCATTACGATGAAAATTGGGATTTGTAGCGCTTTAGCTAATAATATTGATTTGTCAATTGATTATATTGGTGTTGATCGTGGTGTTGAAGTTTTACTAGCACATAATAAAATACCAATCTATGCCATTGGTGATTTCGATTCTATTAATAATCCTGATGTTTTAAATCAAATTGAAGTTACACGGTTACCAACACGAAAAGATGTAACAGATACCCATGCTGCTGTTGAATATGCAATTGAACAAGGATATGATGAAATCGATATTTATGGAGTTACCGGTGGAAGACTAGATCATTTTTTTAGTGCTGTTTGTTTATTGGAAAAATATGCTAATCTTAAAATTAGAATTATTGATGATCAAAATATTATTCAGCTTTTATTACCGGGAAGACATTTAGTTAATAAAGATCAATATAAATATTTTTCTTTATTTGCATTGGATAAAAGTTATTTAGATATTACAGGAGCACATTATCCTTTAAATCACTATTTATTGCATCGCTATGACCCTTTATGTGTTTCAAATCAAGTTAAAGATGATCAGGCAGTAATTACTACTACAGATAAAATTATTTTAGTTAAATCTAATGACATAAAACTTTTTTAAGGATTTAGACAATTAAAAAGATTTATTTTCACCGGTATTTATTTCCGGTGATTTTTAGTAATTAAAAAATGATATTTGGAGGGAACTTATGAAAAAATAACTAAAATAGGGATTGGTATCTTGTTGCTTTCTTTTATAGTATTAATAGGTTATTTAAAAATCAATGATCATATCACTCAAAATGATCAGGAAAAACATTAACAAGCAAAAAAGTAAAACAAGAAGATTTAAAAACTAATGAACCAGTAATAATAGATGGCAATTGGTCAAGTTATTTTAATGGACTAAATGGAAGTGCTGTTATTTGTGATCCTAGTGCTAATCAATATCAAATATATAATCAGGAATTAGCTCATACTCGGCAATCACCTTGTTCTACTTTTAAAATTATTTCTTCGTTAATTGGTTTAGAAAATGGAATAATAGATCCACAAAATTCTGTTCGTAAATGGAATAATGAAATATTCTGGAATGAACAATGGAACCGTGATATAGATTTTTTTAATGCTTTTCGTAATTCATGTGTCTGGTATTTTCGTCAAGTCATTGATGAAATCGGACCAGATATGATGCAAAAAAAATTAGAAAAACTTAAATATGGAAATTAGGATATTTCTGATTGGTCAGGTAAGTTAAATACTAATAATGATAATCCGCTTTTAACAGGTTTTTGGATTGAATCATCATTGTTAATTTCTCCTAAGGAACAAGTGGAGGTAATGGAACATATTTTTGGTGATGATAGCGATTATAGCCAAGAAACTGTTGAACAATTAAAGCAGGTGATGTTGTTATCAGAATTGAATGATGAAGATACTTTAATTTATGGGAAAACTGGAATGGGTAAGGATTATGGTATTACTGCTGATTCGTGGTTTACCGGTTTCTGCAAGTCAGATAATAAAAAAGTTTTATTTTTTAGCACTCGGTACTTGACTGTGCTAAAAAGAAGTGTATAATATAGTTAGCACTTAGGAAAAGAGAGTGCTAAAGGAGTGATAGATATGAATATAGATAAGTGGACGGCAAAAATGCAAGAAGCAATTCAAAGAGCTATTACAATGGCTAGTGAAATGGGACATCAGGTTGTTGACGTTGAGCATTTCTTATTAGCACTTTTAGAAGATAGCGCTGGTATTTTGTATCGTGTATTAACTAAAGCAAATGTTAATATTGCTGATTTACAAAATAAATTACACGCTAGATTGCAAAGTAAGCCAGTGGTAAACAATGTAGATATAAATAGTATTAGAATCTCATATGATTTTAATCAATTAATTAATCTTGCCAATAAACAGATGCAGGATTTTAAAGATGAGTATTTAAGTGTTGAACACATTATTATGGCTTTATTTGAATTAAATAGTACTTGGATAAAAGAGTTATTAAAAGAATATAATTTAAATAAGCGTAATGTAAGAAAAATTATTGATGAAATGCGAGGTGGTAATATGGTAAATAATCAAAATCCTGAAAATCAATACGAAGTATTAGAAAAATATGGACGTGATTTAACAAAGGATGTTGCTGAAGGCAAATTAGATCCAGTAATTGGTCGTGATGAAGAAATTCGACGGGTAATACAAATCTTATCACGTAAGACTAAAAATAATCCGATTTTAATTGGTGAACCTGGTGTTGGTAAAACAGCAATTGTTGAAGGATTGGCATGGCGTATTTTTAAAAATGACGTTCCTGTTTCAATTCAAAATAAGACTTTATACGAACTAGATTTAGGTTCATTGGTTGCTGGCGCTAAATATCGTGGTGAATTTGAAGAAAGATTAAAAGCTGTATTGAATGAAATCAAAAAATCTGAAGGCGATATCATCCTATTTATCGATGAAATTCATCAATTGGTTGGTGCTGGTAAAACTGATGGGGCAATGGATGCTGCTAACTTATTAAAACCAATGTTAGCTCGTGGTGAATTGCACTGTATTGGGGCCACAACATTAGATGAATATCGGATGTATATTGAAAAAGATGCTGCTTTGGAACGTCGTTTCCAAAAAGTTCAAGTTGATGAACCGGATAGTGATGATACTATTGCCATCTTACGTGGTTTAAAGAATTCATTTGAATCTCATCATGGGGTACAAATTACTGATAGTGCTATAATTGGGGCAGTAAATATGTCACAACGTTATATTACTGATCGTTTTTTACCAGATAAAGCTATCGACTTAATCGATGAAGCTTGTGCTTCAATTCGAATGGAAATTGATTCTCTTCCAGAAGAACTTGATACGATTACTCGTGAAAAGAATCGTTTGGAAATGGAACGAATTTCTATTGAAAAAGAAGATCGTAATGAAGATAATGAAAAACGTTTAAATGAAATTAAAGGACGTATTGCTTCATTAGATGAACAAATTAATGGTTTGACTGATAAATGGCAAACTGAAAAGAAATCTTTAGATCATATCAAAGAATTAAAAGATCAAAAGGTTCGCTTGGAAAATCTAAAAGATAAATATCAAACTGAAGGTAATTTAGAAGAAGCTTCTAAAATCATGTATCAAACTTTACCTCAAATTGAAAGAGAAATTCAAAACTTTGAAGCTTCTAAAAACGAAGATGATTTATTACAAGAAAAAGTTACTGTTGATACCGTTAGTGAAGTAATTTCACGTTGGACTGGTATTCCAATTAGTAAACTTAAAGAATCTGAACGTGATAAATTATTGAAACTTGATGATGCCTTAAAAGTTCGCGTAATCGGTCAAGATGAAGCTATTACAAAAGTTACTGATGCCATTTTAAGATCACGTGCTGGTATCAATGATGAACAACGACCAATTGGAAGTTTCTTATTCTTAGGACCAACTGGTGTAGGTAAAACTGAGGTTGCTAAATCACTTGCAGAACAGTTATTTGATACCGAAAAGAATATTGTTCGTATTGATATGTCTGAATATATGGAAAAATTCAATGTTTCTCGTTTAATTGGGGCTCCACCAGGATATGTTGGTTATGAAGAAGGAGGTCAATTAACTGAAGCGGTACGTCGTCATCCTTATTCAATTGTTTTATTAGATGAAATTGAAAAAGCTCATCCTGAAGTTTTCAATATTCTATTACAAGTATTGGATGATGGACGAATCACTGATTCTAAAGGTAATGTAGTAAGCTTTAAAAATACAATTATCATTATGACTTCTAATATTGGATCTAATTATTTATTAGAAGGTAATAATAGTGAAACTCAGGCGGCTGTTGATAATGAATTAAAAGCGCACTTTAAACCTGAATTCTTGAATCGTATTGATGAAATCGTATACTTCAACTCATTGAGTCAAGAAGTTGTAAATAAAATTATTGATAAATTTATTAAACAATTACAAGATCGATTAGTTGATCGTAAGATTACAATTACAGTTAGCGATCGTGCAAAAGAAATTATTAGTCAACAAGGATATGATGTTACATTTGGAGCTCGTCCATTAAAACGTTTTATCCAATCTAATATTGAAACACTTGTAGCTCGAGAAATGATCAAAGGTGATATTAAACATGGTAGTCATGTAACTGTTGATTATGATAATAATTTCTTTATAACAGTTAACTAACAAAGATGAAACCAGATAGCTGGTTTCATCTTTTATTTTGTTATTTATTAACTTAACGGTTATAATAAAAATATCTACATATTCTAGAAAGGATGAAAATTGTGAAAAGGCTGGTAAAGGTCATCAAAAAATTCATTTCACCACAGAGCAATTTATTTCGTTATTCATTAAGTTTTTGTTTACTTTTAGCATTATTACCAGCATTAATCGTTATTTTAAAAGTTTTTCAAAGTGATCTATTAGATGCTAATAAACTAGCAAGTCTATTATATGGTTATGTACCTAAAATATTATTAGAGCCATTTATTGAATATGTTTTATCTCAAGAATATACAACTTTTATTTCTTTGATTGTTTCATCGGTTTTTTCTATTTATTTAGCGAGTAATGCTTTTTACTCATTTATGTTGATTTCTATGACTGATGAAAAATTTGAAACTTATTCAATATTGATTAGAATAAAAGCAATAATGTTATTTGTATTGCTGGTTTTAGGAATAGTAGCACTAGCTTTTTTTAATTATTTAATAGGTATTAATACTACAATTGTAATGCTGGGTGGATTGTTTATAGTTTTTTATTTTTTTTATCGATTTTTGTCTTTTGAAAAACGGCCTTTATCATATGGTTTGTTAGGTGCTGGTTTTACAAGTACTGGAATTGTTTTAATTGGAGTATTCTTCTTTTATATTGTAGATCGTTATACTCGTTATTATGCTTTATATGGACCGTTAGCTAGTCTGGTTATCATGTTGATTTCTATTTATTTGATATCTAATGTTATTTATTTTGGATATTGTTTAAATCATGAATATGGAAAGTCGTATGATAATATTGAATATAAGCATTTGCGTTATTATCAATCTGGTAATAAGTTAATTGATCAAATATTAACAAGGTTAAAAAAACGGTTTTAAAATTATCTTATTTGTCTTTTTATATACAATCTAGAAAAAATAAGTTAGAATATTTTTATCTATTTATTATTCATGATAGAATGGAAAGTGGAGGTTTAATAATGCAGCGATATTTTATAAATGAAATTATTGATAATTCAATAATAATTAATTTAAATGAGGATGATGTTCATCATTTAAAAAATGTAATGCGTAAAAATAATGGTGATCAGATTATTTGTGTTGATCTTAAAGGAAAAGTTTATCTTGGCAAAATTGTCGATATTAATACTGGGTCAATAGAAGTAATTGAATATCTTGATGAAAATAATGAATTGGATGTAGATGTTACTTTAATTTATGCATTGCCAAAAGGTGATAAATTTGAACTGGTCTTACAAAAAGCAACAGAACTAGGAGTAAAAAGAATTGTACCTTTATTATCACGACGCTGTGTTGTTAAAACAAATGAGCAGAAGTTTGCTAAAAAGATGATTCGTTATCAAAAAATTTTAAAAGAAGCAAGCGAACAGTCACATCGTAATATTATTCCAGAGATTACTAATGTAATTAATTTAAAGCAGCTAGGTGATTATTTAGGGGATTATAATTTAGTCGCCTATGAAGAATTAGCAAAACAAGGTGAGCATATGGTTTTAAAAGAAACCTTGAAACAATTGCATTCCGGTGCTAAAATAACGATTATTGTCGGCTGTGAAGGTGGGTTTGATCAAGATGAAATTACCCAAATGGAGCTACTAGGAGTTAAAGCGTGTTCTTTAGGAAAACGTATTTTACGTAGCGAGACAGCACCGTTATATTTTTTAAGTGTGATTGGCTATAGCAGGGAGATAGAAAGATGAAAATTTTAAAATTACTGGAAAAAAACCGGTATGAAATAAAATTAAATAAAACCGGGTTGTATCGATTTGTTGAAGAGGGGAGCAAAGAACTTGTTGAATATGGTTTTAGCTATAAAGTTAAATATCCACAAGATTTATTTGCTTATGAGGTTATCTTAAATGGGATTAGAAATAAACAGGTTATCGATGAATGTTATAATCAGTTTGTGGCAGTAAATTATGATATTTTTGAATATGTCACTTATAAAGAAAGGCAAAGAATGATTAACCAGGATGAAGAAAAAGTAATTGCAAATCTACCACATTTTAAGGATAATCAAAGTAAAGAAGAAATTTATATTCCTTTTTTAGAACCATTTATAAATAAATATTATACAACAGATTATCAATTAGTCACATTAAAAAAACATAAAGAATATATCGCAAATTATCCTCGAAATATAAAAAATATGTTTGAATTGTATGGTATTCAACCATATAATTCACATTTATCATCATTACAGTTAGTAGGAGTAGATGATGAATATTATTATTTTTATCATTTTGATTTTAAAACAGTTTATCAATTTGATAAAAAGGGAATTGTTGTTGATGAATTCCCATTAATCGATAAATATACAAAAGAATATCCTGATTTAGAATTAATTAAAGAAGCTTTGGCTTTATTAGCTAATAGTGATGATGAAGCTAAAGTAGTTGAATTTTTACATACCAATAAATTTATTGGTGAAAAAACATATAAAAAATTATTAAAAAAGGTGAGTAAATGAAAACAGTAGCATTCCATACATTAGGTTGTAAAGTAAATACATATGAATCAAATGCCATGTTAAAAATATTTCAAGATGCTGGCTATCAAGAAGTTGATTTTAAAGAAGTAGCTGACGTTTATGTTATTAATACATGCACAGTTACTAATACTGGTGATAGTAAGTCTAGACAGATGATTCGAAAAGCAATAAGAAAAAATCCAGAGGCAGTTGTTTGTGCAGTAGGATGTTATAGTCAGGTAGCCCCTGAAGATATTGAACAGATTGAAGGAATCGGTGTCGTTTTAGGAACACAATATCGAAAAGAGATTGTGGATTTAGTTGAAGAATATCAAAAAACAAACCAAAAAATTGTTAAAGTTGATAGTGTAAAAAATCTGCGTAAATTTGAAGATTTAAATATCGATCGTTTTAAAAATACCCGTGCATTTTTAAAGATACAAGATGGCTGCAATAATTTTTGTACATATTGTATTATTCCTTATGCTCGTGGAAGAGTTCGTTCTCGTAAACCAGAAAGTGTTTTAAAGCAAGCTGAGCTTTTAGTGAGTCGTGGCTATGTTGAAATTGTATTAACAGGAATTCATACTGCTGGTTATGGGGAGGATTTAGAAAATTATAGTTTTTATGATTTATTAGTTGATTTAGTGAAAATAAAAGGTTTGAAACGTTTACGAATTTCTTCAATTGAAACTAGTCAGATTACTGATGAGATAATCGATTTAATTGGTTCAAACGATATTATTGTTGATCATCTTCATGTCCCTTTACAATCAGGATGTGATGCTACATTAAAAAGAATGAATCGTAAATATACTACTGAACAGTATTTAGAAAAAATTAATAAGATTCGTAGTTATTTACCTAATATAGCTTTTACTACTGATGTTATTGTTGGATTCCCAGGTGAAACTGATGAAGAATTCCAGGCAACTTATGATTTTATAAAAAAAGTTAATTATAGTCAGCTCCATGTTTTTCCATATTCGCCTAGAAAAAACACACCTGCTGCTAAAATGAAAGATCAAGTAAATGATCAAGTAAAACATCAGCGAGTTGAACGATTATTAGAATTATCTAAACAGTTAAATTATGATTTTGCAATGAAACAAATTGATAAAACTTTAAAAGTTTTATTTGAAAAACGTTTAGGTGATTATTTAATCGGTCATGCTAGTGACTATCTTCAAGTAAAAGTAAAAACTAATGAAAATTTAATTGGTGAAATTGTTAATATTAAAATTGAAAAATATAGTGATATGTTAGAGGGGAGCATCGCCTCATGAAATACTTAAACGAATTGTTTGATACAGATATTGATATGAAAATATACTCAATCCATAGTGATTCTCGATATGTTAAACCGTATTCAGTATTCTTTTGTATTGAAGGATTAAGTGTTGATGGTCATCGTTATGTTGAAGATGCTATCTTTCAAGGTGCTAAAGTAATTGTTCATTCTAAAGAACTAGACTATTATCATGATAAAATTATTTATTTTAAAGTAGCTGATACATTAGCAGAATTAAATCGTGTCTCTAATGTATTTTATGATAATCCTAGTTCTAAGATGAGAATTATTGGTGTTACTGGAACAAGTGGAAAAACAGTTGTTGCTTCAATGATTAAAGATGCGATGTCGAAGTTTTGCAGTACCGGATACATTGGTACAATTTCTCTTGAATACAATGGTCGAAAAGAGGATTGTCCTTACACGACTCCAGAATCGTTATTTTTACAAAGAAAGCTATTTGAAATGAATCGTGGTGGAGTAAAAGTTGTAGCGATGGAAGCTTCAAGTCATGGTTTAGCACTTGGAAGAGTTGATGGTATTAATTTTAATATTGCTGTTATGACTAATATTGGAGCTGAACACTTAGACTTTCATGGAACTAAAGAGCAATACGTTCTAGCAAAACAAAAACTATTTGAAAAAATCAAACCATCAGGATGGGCAATTTTAAATAGTGATGATCTAAATTTTCCTCAAATCAAGGATAGCACTCAAGGGCGAATTTTAACTTATGGAATTGAAAATGAAAGTGATGTTATGGCTAAAAATATTAAATTATTTTTAGACCATAGTGAATTCGATATTTCTTTTAAAGGCAATACATTCCATGTAAGTTCACCAGTATTGGCATTATTTAATGTTTATAATGTTTTAGCGCTTGTCAGTGTTTTAATTGCTATTGGTTGTGATGATCAAATGATCATTGATGCAATTGAAAATGTTAAACCGATTGAAGGAAGAATGGAATTAATTGAAACCGGTCAGGATTTTACTGTAATAGTAGATTATTGTCAGCATATTGCTAATTATGAAGCGGTATTTGAATATGTTGATAGTGTCCGTCAAAATCATGGTCGTTTAATTGCCGTTTTGGGAGCTCCTGGTAAGCGAAATTACAAATTGCGTAAAGAATTAGGTAAGCTTGCTAATAAATATTTAGATCACGTTATTTTAACTAGATTAGATGATCGTGGTGAAGATGTACAAACAATTTGTGAATCAATTCAAGAAGAAATTACCGATATTAGTAGTGTGATCATTGAATCTCGTCAGGTTGCTATTGAACAGGCAGTAGAATTAGCATGTAAAGACGACATTATTCTTGTTTTAGGTAAAGGACATGAAAAGTTTATTTCTTTAGAAGTTGGTCAGGTTGATTATCCTGGTGATAAAGAAATTATCCAAGAGGCCATAAAACGAATCTATGGAGGTAGTGATGATGAAATATAATAAACTGATAGACCATACTATTTTAAAACCAGATGCAACAAAAGAAATGGTAAAAAAAGTTATTGAAGAAGCAAAAGAATATCAATTTGCTTCAGTTTGTGTGAATCCTTATTGGGTTAGTTATTGTGCCAAAGAACTAATTGATAGTGATGTAAAAGTATGTACAGTAATTGGTTTTCCTTTAGGAGCTAATACTAGTAGAGTTAAAGCTTTTGAAACTAAAGAGGCTATTGAAAATGGTGCTGATGAAGTTGATATGGTTATTAATATTGGGGCATTAAAAGATGGTAATGATGATGTAGTTTTAAACGATATTAAAGCTGTGGTTCAAGCGGCTAATGGTAAATGTGTTAAAGTAATTATTGAAACATGTTTACTAACTGATGAAGAAATTATAACGGCTTGTAAACTTGCTCAAGAAGCTAATGCTGCATTTGTAAAAACATCTACTGGTTTTTCAACTGGTGGGGCTACTGTTGAAGCTGTTGCTTTAATGAAGCAAACGGTTGGCTCAAATCTTCAAGTCAAAGCTTCAGGTGGTATTAAAACTAAAGGAGATTTAAAATCAATGGTTGATGCAGGGGCCAATCGAATTGGTACTAGTAATGGAGTTGTTTTAGTAAAATAATTTTGGAAGATGATTTTTAATCATCTTTTTTTGAAAAAAGTAAAATAAAAAGGAAGGTTTACTTCCTTACATATTATTTTAATCAATTCGATTATTAGCAACAACAAAATGTAATGCAAGAAATGCTAATTCATCGTCATCAAATGATAAATTTAATTGTTGTTTAACTACTTGGTTTAAAACTTGGCTATATTCAAATTCTGTTGGATGCCGTTTAATGATTTTTTCTTTTAAAGGGTTTTTTACAGGTTCATTTTTTGATAAGCGTTCTAAAGCTGGTTCTAAATGTAAACCGATAGCAACAATTAGTTTATTGTCACTGCGATAGTCTTGCTGGTATTCTTTATATATATTTTCCATTGTTTGATTTAAAATTTGATAAACATGATCATCTAATAAATCTAATCCTGAATTAAGTTCAAAATCCAGTTTTTGATTTTTTGATAAATACATAGATACTAACGAAACTTCAGCTTCAGGAAAACTAATACCAAATTCTTTTTCTAAACGATCACAAAGCATTTTAGCATATGGATAACTATATTGTTGTTTGTATGAAGAAATTTGACTATTGCTTAATGGAATATAGTTATCAGATTTAATTCTAATAATTGCAATAGATAAATGAACTGCTAAATTATTAATTGAATTATCAGAAAGAGTAAAATCATAGTCATTAATTGTGTCGTTTATGATATTGGTTATATGAGCTTTCGTTTGATTAAAAGCTTCATCAGAGTTGATTGTTAAATCCATTATGAAACCTCCTACAACATTGATAATACTATATAATAAAATGAAAAAAAAATCTACTATTAAATTAATTAATTTTATTAATAAAAAACAATATTATTTATTTTAAGTTTATGGCAATCGGATAATAAAAATTCTTTTTATTAATTAAAAAAAATATGTAAGCGCTTACAATCAGAGCGTTTTTTTGCTTATTAATTGCGAGTATGGATTTGTTAAAAATAATTTGTTTTTTTGGTGCAAATTACTTGAATTGTAAAATCATTTTATAATATAATGCAGACGTGGATAACAAAGGGAAAATAAAAAATTTCCCCAAATATAGTGTGTGTTATTCTTAAAATGTAAATGCTTACGGTAAGTAGATAATAATCTGAAATATCCCTTGCTTGAACAGAAAATTATTTTGCTTATGTAAGATTGCATTTAAAAAATTTCAAGGAGGAAAAAATTTATATGTTAAAGAAAGAACAATGGAATGGCTTTAAAGGTAGACTTTGGAAAGAAGAAATTAACGTTCGTGATTTCATCCAAAATAACTATAAACCATACTATGGTGATGAATCATTCTTAGCCGGACCTACTGAAGCAACAAATAAGTTATGGGGTAAACTTCAGGAATTACAAAAAGAAGAACGTGCTAATAACGGGGTATTAGATATGGAAACTCATGTAGTTTCTGGATTAACTGCTTATGGGCCTGGATATATTGATGAAGAACTTAAAGATTTAGAAAAAGTTGTAGGTCTTCAAACTGACAAACCATTAAAAAGAGCATTTATGCCTTATGGTGGTATCAGAATGGCTGAACAAGCTTGTGAAACTTATGGATATACACCAGATCCAGAATTACACAAAATTTTTACTGAATATCACAAAACACATAACCAAGGTGTATTTGATGTATACACACCAGAAATTAGATTAGCTCGTCGTAACAAAATTATTACTGGTTTACCAGATACTTATGGACGTGGACGTATCGTAGGAGATTATCGTCGTGTTGCATTATATGGTATCGATGAATTAATCAATTTCAAACAACATGATTTAGCTATTTGTGGTAGTGGATCAATGACTGATGATATTATTCGTCGTCGTGAAGAAATCGCAGAACAAGTAAAAGCTTTACAAGGTATGAAAAAAATGGCAGAAATTTATGGATATGATATTTCTGAACCAGCAAAAAATGCTCATGAAGCTGTTCAATGGTTATATTTTGGATATTTAGCAGCTATTAAAACTCAAAACGGTGCTGCAATGTCTGTAGGACGTATTTCTACATTCTTAGATATCTATATTGAAAGAGACTTAGCTGCAGGAGTACTTACTGAAGAAGAAGCTCAAGAATTAATCGACCATTTCGTAATGAAATGTAGAATGGTTAAATTCGCACGTATTCCTTCATACAATCAATTATTCTCAGGTGACCCAGTATGGGCTACACTAGAAGTTGCTGGTATCGGTTGCGATGGTCGTCCAATGGTTACTAAAAACTGTTTCCGTTTCTTACACACATTAGAAAACATGGGACCTTCACCAGAACCAAACTTAACAGTATTATATTCTTCTAGATTACCTGAAAACTTTAAGAAATATACATCAAAAATTTCTATTGAAACAAGTTCAGTTCAATATGAAAATGACTGTGTAATGCGTCCTGTATGGGGTGACGATTATTCAATTTGCTGCTGCGTTTCTGCAACTCAAACTGGTAAAGAAATGCAATTCTTCGGAGCTCGTGCTAACTTAGCTAAATGTTTATTATATGCTATTAACGGTGGTGTTGATGAAAAAACAAAACAGCAAGTAGCTCCTGAATATCGTCCAATTACTTCTGAATATTTAGATTATGACGAAGTAATGAGAGCTTATGATCAATGTATGGATTGGTTAGCTGATATTTATGTAAATACACTTAACTTAATTCAATATATGCATGATAAATATTACTATGAAGCAGCTCAAATGGCTTTAATTGATACAGATGTAAAACGTACATTTGCAACTGGTATTGCTGGATTCTCTCATGTAGTAGACTCTTTAAGTGCAATCAAATATGCAAAAGTTAAAACAATTCGTGATGAAGATGGAATCGTTGTTGATTACGAAACTGAAGGAGATTTCCCTCGTTATGGTAACGATGATGATCGTGCAGATGATATCGCAGTATGGTTATTACAAACTTTCTTAGAAAAAATCAAAAAACATCATACTTATCGTGATTCAGAAGCAACTACTTCTATCTTAACTATTACTTCTAACGTAGTTTATGGTAAAGCAACTGGTTCATTACCTGATGGACGTAAAGCTGGTGAACCTTTATCTCCAGGTGCTAACCCATCTTATGGTGCTGAAAAATCTGGTTTATTAGCTTCATTAAACTCTGTAGCTAAATTACCATATGAATGGGCATTAGATGGTATTTCTAATACTCAAACAATCAGCCCTGATACTTTAGGACATGATCTTGAAGAACGTAAAAATACATTAGCAAGAGTATTAGATGGATACTTTGATCAAGGTGCTCATCACTTAAATGTTAACGTATTTGGAACTGAAAAATTAATTGATGCTATGGAACATCCAGAAAAAGAAGAATATGCAAACTTCACAATCCGTGTATCTGGATATGCTGTTAAGTTCATTGATTTAACTCGTGAACAACAAATGGACGTTATTTCAAGAACTTGCCATAAATCAATGTAATTTATTCAAGAATATTGAAATAAAACAGCCTCTTAGTTAAAGAGGCTGTTTTGATAAATAATATGTGAAATGGAGAATAATATGGACAATGTAATAAAAGGACAAGTACATTCAATTGAAAGCTTTGGTTCTGTTGATGGTCCTGGAATTAGATATATTTTATTTTTATCTGGATGTCCATTACGTTGTAAATATTGCCATAATCCAGATACTTGGGCTAATGCTAAGCCAACAATGGAAATGACACCACAAGAAGCTTTAGAAAAAGCGATGAAGTATCAAAGCTATTGGGGTGAAAATGGTGGTATTACTATTAGTGGTGGAGAACCTTTATTACAAATCGATTTTTTAATTGAGTTATTCAAATTGGCTAAAAAAGAAGGAGTTAATACTTGTATCGATACTAGTGGAGGTAACTTTACACGTGAAGAACCTTTCTTTTCTAAGTTCAATGAATTAATGAAATACACTGATTTGTTATTAGTAGATATTAAACATATCAACGATCAAGAACATCGTGAATTAACAGGAAGAAGTAATGCTAATATTTTAGATATGGCTCGTTATTTATCAGATATTGAAAAACCAGTTTGGATCAGACATGTTTTAGTTCCTGGAATAACTGATAAAGATGAGTATTTAATGGAATTAGATAAATTTATTAGTTCATTAAAAAATGTAAAAAAAGTAGAAGTATTACCATACCATACATTAGGTACATTTAAGTGGGAAGAATTAAATATTCCTTATCAATTAGAAGGAGTTAACCCACCAAGTAGCGAACGTGTTGAAAATGCTAATAAAATTCTACATACTGATAAGTATAAATAATGATGGATAAACTTTAATGGTTTATCCTTTTTTATTCATTTATAATTAAATTTAAGTTATAATATAAGAGGTATATAACAAGGAGGAAAATTGAAAATGAAATTAGGTGCAATTGAAGCCGGAGGAACAAAATTCGTCGTATGTATCGGTGATGAAAATGGTAATGTTTTAGAAAGAGATTCATTTCCAACTGAAACGCCAGAAAAGACATTAGCAAATATCTTTAAATTTTTTGATGGTAAAGATATTGAAGCACTAGGGGTAGGATGTTTTGGACCAATCGATCCTGATTTAAATAGTCCAACTTATGGATATATTACTACTACACCAAAACCTGGTTGGGGTAATTTTAATATCATGGGTGCTTTAAAAGAACGTTATAATATTCCTATGGGATTCGATACTGATGTAAATGGAGCTTGTTTAGGAGAAGCTTATTTTGGTGCTGCTAAAGGATTAGACAGTGCTTTATATATGACTATTGGAACTGGAATCGGTTGTGGAGCTATCGTGGAAGGAAATTTAGTTCATGGTTTATTACATCCAGAAATGGGACATATGAAAATGATTGTTCGTGAAGATGATAATTACGCTGGAAAATGCCCTTTCCATGGAACATGCTTTGAAGGATTGGCTGCTGGACCAGCAATTGAAGCTCGTTGGGGTAAAAAAGGACAAGAATTACCAGAAGACCATCCAGCTTGGGATTTAGAAGCATATTATATTGGACAAGCATTAGCTACTTACGTGCTAGTATTATCACCAAAGAAAATAATATTAGGTGGTGGGGTATCTAAGCAAAAACAAATGTTCCCAATGATTTTTAAATATTTAAGAGAATTCTTAAATGGATATATCCAAAAAGATGAAATCTTAACTGATAAAATTGAAGATTATATTGTTTCACCAGCTTTAGGTGATAATGCAGGTGTATGTGGTGCCTTAGCACTTGCAAAACAAGCTTTAAGTAAAAAATAACAGGAAATTCCTGTTATTTTTTATTGAAACCAGTAATCATTATAATCATATTTGAAAACTCGATACCACCAGGTAGCTCCAGTACCTTTAACAGTTTGAATAAGCTGATTATTGCTATCGTATTCAGATGCTTCAAAAGCACCACCACTATCGATTAAAACATTATCACCTAATTCCTGGACAGAACTAACATATCCAGAATAAGTAACTGGAATTCTTTCCACTAATGAAAAAGTTCTATTGTTTTCATCAATTAAATATTTGTCATAATAAGAAGTTTCTCCATCGGAACCAACACCAGTATTATAATAACTGTTGTCTGATGAATAGTTATAATCTCTAGTAGAACAAATAGTATTATTGTTATTGTAGAAATACAAATAATATTGACCTGCTGGTAGACTTTGATCTTCTTGATAAACTACACAGTGTTGACCAGCATTTATTGAAAAATCACCAATTTGATTTAATACTAAATTATCGTAATTACTTTCCTGCCAGAATTGTTTTGAACCAATAATATAATCAATTTCTGGTTCATCATAGATATTGTTGATTTTTATGATTGATGATGTTTCTCTTGAACTGATAATTATTGTATCGTCACCAACTAATTCAATAGAATTAATATGAATCCAATCTAATGGTTCATCATCACTGTTATTTGATAAATTAGAATAATAATTTTTAAATAATTCTTTTAAATCAATAAGTTCTCTTACTTCGCCACTAGCTTTATCAATGCTAATGATGATATCTTCTTCAGTAGAACTATCTTCCTTTGATGCTAATACTAAAAAGTTATTATCATTTCCAAAAATGTAGTCATGATGTAAATTGTAATTAGAAGTATCATAGATAGCAGTAATTTGACCAGTTTGATTCATAGCAGCAATTTTACTAGCGCTAATGCTAAAATACATCGTATTATCTTCAAATAATAAACGACAACTGCGATAACTAATAATCGGTATTTCACTGCGGATAGTACCATCGTTATCATAGATCAAAATAAAATCAATTTCTTCGTTATCTTCGGTAGTGCGATTACCTAGCATTGTATAAAGACCATCATCTAAAGCTTGTGTACTTTCCCCGCTAGTAACATCAAGCTGGATGTTATCTTCACTACCAACTAACTCTGGTGCATCGTAGCTCCAGCTTAAGGTGTCAATAACTTCATCGTTTTGATTAGTTAATGTTACAGTTATGAAATTTTTGACCCCTGGAATACTGCCAACTAACAAATATTCATGTTCATTAGTATAGCCATCTTCACTATTGTTGTTTAATGTTTTTGAAAAAGTGCTATAACCATCAGCTTCTATTGTATAACTGGCTTTACAAGCTTCATCACTTGAAAAATACATATAAATACCAGTTGTGTTAGTACCGTAAGGATTAGCAATTAATAATGGATTTTGCAAAGTATAATCATTTTTATCGATTAAATTACTTATCTGCTCATTAATTTCATTTTGGTAATCTAAATCATAGATATCTTCAATATCATCATAATCTTTATTTAGATTTATATAAGTGATACTGTTATTGTCATCACTAGATTGTTCGCTAGTAATTGTTTCTCTATTTAGTATCAAAACGGCTCCTACAACAATCACTACAACAATAGCTAAAATAAATATTTTCTTTTTTGCCCTCTTCATTTTTACCTCCTTGTATTTATTATCAAATTGAATTATGGGAAAAATATTACTTAATTAACTAAAAAAACCAAATATTAAAATATTTTATTAGATATGTATTATAAATCTATAACAATATAATATTAATTGACAGATAATATTATACGTCATATAATATTATTGAAATAAAAGTTAGGAAGGGGTTTGACTAATGATATTTAATACTGGAGCGGCATTATTAGATACAATTGTTTTATCAGTTATATCTAAAGAACCTGAAGGTACTTATGGTTATAAGATTACTCAGGACGTAAGAATGGCTTTAGATGTATCTGAGTCAACTTTATATCCGGTTTTAAGACGTTTATTAAAAGATAATTGTTTAGAAACATATGATCGACAATATCAAGGTCGTAATCGTCGATATTATAAAATAACACCTCAGGGGAAGGCTCAATTATCTTTGTATAAAGAGCAATGGTATATCTATGTAAACAAAATCAATAAAATTATAGGCGGGGGAAATTAAAATGAATCGTAAGGAGTTTATAGAGCAGTTGTCCTATTTACTGCAAGATATTGAAGATGAAGAACGTCAGGCTGCTTTAGAATATTATGAAGATTATTTTGATGAAGCGGGAATTGAAAATGAAGCATTGATAATTGAAGAATTAGGGTCACCTGAACGAGTAGCGGCTATAATTAAAGCGGGTTTGGAAAATCGCTTTGATCAGGATATTGAATATACTGAAAGTAAGATGGATAATGCTTATTATCAACAAAATCAAGAAATTATTGAAGCCAAGATTGTAGATGACAAAACTAATCAAACAAAAGATAGTCATTTTAAAGGCAATCCTGAACGAAATCGGATATTATTAATAGGTATAATTGTTGGAGCAATATTTCTTTTTGGAATAGCAGGCAGTGCTTTAATATCGATAGCTTTTGCCTTATTCATGGCTATATTAGGAGTTTGCTTTGGTATCTTGATAGGTGGTTTTGCTTGTCTTATTGGTGCTGTTGTTTGTTTTATTAAAGGAATTATGCTATTAGGAAGTTATTTAGGTGCTGGATTGCTTATATTAGCAACAGGATTTGGATTATTAGCGTTATCATTATTGTTTTTCTATCTTGATGGCTGGATCATTAAGTTAATACCAAGAATTTTTAAAGCTTGTGTAAAATTGGCTCGAGAAGCGTTATATTTTTTACAACAATTTTTTAATCGGGGAGGGCAAACAGAATGAAGAAATTGAAGTATTTCATTTTAGGTTCAATCATAGTGGCTGTTGTTTTGCTTGTTTCGGGATCAATTTTAGGAGGCTTTGATCAATTGGATACTTTGTATCAACGTGGTGAGTTTGATATCGAAGTACCATTTGTTGAAACTGTAGACATAAAAAATGAATATAGTAATATTGAGAACCTGGAAATTGATTGTCAAATTGGAACTGTTGATATTGTTGAATATGAGGGAACAGTTATTAAAGTAGAAGGCAAAAATATTAGTTCAACAATTAAAGTTGAAAAAGATAATGACACATTAGTTATTAAAGATGGTTCGCAGGTAAATCGCTTGATAAATTTTAATAATGATGATACTGGAATTACTATATTTGTACCATTTAATTATCATTTTGATAAAGTGGAATTAGAAGTTGATGCTGGTAAAATGAATGTAGCTAATATTTATGCTCGTGATTTAGAAGTGAATGTTGATTTAGGATCTTTTGATGCTGATAATCTAGTTGTTGAAAATGCTAAAATTGATGTTGATGCTGGAGATATCAAGATTAATTATCTTGATAGTCTTGATAGTGAATTTAAATGTGATTTAGGGGATATTGATGTCACCCTAGCTGGTTTAGAGAGTGATTATGATTATAAAACAGATTGTGATTTAGGTGATATCACGATCAGTAACTATGAAAGTGATATTTTAAAAGATAGTAATCAGCGTGGTAAGCGCAGTTTTACAGCCAATTGCGATGCTGGTAAAATAACGATTAATATGGGGGTGTAGTAAGTGAAAAGATTATATCGTTCAACTCATGATCGAATGATATTTGGTGTTTGTGGTGGTTTAGCTGAGTATTTTGATGTTGATCCTACTTTAGTAAGATTGGCTTGGGTTATTTTTTGTGCATTTGCTGGTAGTGGCATTTTGGCTTATATTATTGCTGCAATTATTATTCCAAATCGTTAAAGATAATAAAAATAGTGCTCGTATGAAGCACTATTTTTTATAGATAGTAAAATTAGTATTACTATTAATGTCATTTGATAAGTTGTAAACAATATTTGATAAAACATATTCACCATTATTAATATAGATTTCAATAATGTGCTGGTCATAGAAAATTTTTAACTCACATTTATCTAATTTGGGTGATGATAATTGTTTTAAACCAGCATCATAATTATAAACTAAGCTTCGATCAATATTTAATTTACCATCAAAACTGATTTGATAACCACCAATATTTAAATAATCCCCGATATCTAATTTAGTTGTAATTTTACATGCAATTTCATTATTAAAATCATTTGTTTCACTAACAAAAAGGTTATCGACATTAGGATGTATATCACTATAGATATGATTGTTTCGATACGTGATTATTCGAGGATAAGTAATTAATCCAATCCAGTTTTCATCATCTGGTGCAGGCATCCGCATCCAGGCAACATAAATTCTACGACCATCTTCATCAATTGTTGATTGTGGAGCGTAAAGATCCAAACCATAATCTAAATAATTTAATGGACCAGTAATTTCTAACTTACAATTTTCATGATCAAAATTAATAGTTGTAATTCGACCATGCGATGGGTAACCATCTTTATTAGTTCGTTCTGGAGACATAATTAAAATATCCTGACCATCAACATTAAATATATCTGGGCATTCCCACATATCACCGTATTTAAGACCACGATAATTATTTACATATTTCCAATCTTTACCATCGGTAGAATTATAAAATAACAATTGACCATTGTAATTATTTGTTTCATCTAAATACTTACTTGCAAGAACCATATAATATTTATTGTCATGATACCAGACTTTTGGATCACGGGTGTGAGTAGGATGTCCGATTTGACCTTCTTTAAAAACAGGGATAATCATTTTTTTACTATTTAGATTATCGAATTTAAACCCATCTTCACTAATGATCATACTCTGACTTGATAAAAATTCATCACCGGTAAGAGTAGTATGGATATTTTCAGGATTTGTTTTAGTATATCTTACTGAAGTATAATAAATATACATTTTACCATCTATTTTAATGCTTGAACCAGAAAAACAACCATTAGCGTCAAAGTTTTTGCTTGGGTATAAAGCAATTCCTAAATCTTGCCAATTAATTAAGTCTTTACTTATCGCATGACCCCAGTGCATTGTTCCCCAACGGTTTTCATAGGGAAAATATTGATAAAATAAATGGTAATTACCTCGATAGTAGATAAAACCATTAGGATCATTGATCCAATGTTTAGGGGCTGTTAAATGATATTTTGGATGCATAAGTTCCTCCTTTTTATATAATATTTTCAGTTTTTATTTTACTATAGATAAAAAATAATTTAAATCTTATCTTTAATATTACAAAAAAATTACTGACTATATTATAAAATTAAAATGAATTTTAATACGTCGATATTATCATGATAATAATTTTATGTTGACTAATAATCCGTTTTGTAGTATTCTATATCTATACTAAGAATTGTATACATGTATGAAGTGATACAATTTGGAAGAAGGGGGATAAAAATGAAGAAATTTTTAGCAGTTCTTGCTAGTCTAGCAATGATGGTTTCACTAACAGGCTGTGGTGGTGGAGGAAGCGATGGAGATATTCTTTATTACGCTTTAGACACTGAAGCTAAATCATTAGACTCAACAGTTGCAACAGATGGGGCTTCATTTACTGCTATTGCTCAATTTGTTGAAGGATTAACAGCTCGTGATGAAGATGGTGAAATCGCTTTAAATCTAGCTGAAGATGCTGAAACTAGTGAAGACGGTCTTACTTGGACTTTTAAAATTAGAGATGATGCTAATTGGGAAAATGGAGACCCAGTTACAGCAAATGATTTTGTTTACGCTTGGACAAGATTACTTAAAAATGGTGGTGAATATTCATCAATGTTCGGTCCTGATGGTGCTAACATTGTAAATGCTACTGCAATTATGGAAGGTACTATGGAAGCCGACCAATTAGGTGTTGAAGCAACTGATGATAAAACTTTAGTTGTTCATTTAGTTACACCTTGTGCTTATTTCTTGGAATTGATGAACTTCGCAGTTTTCTATCCACAAAATGAAGCGTTTATTAAGGAAGTTGGTGAAGATAATTATGCTACTTCAGCAGATAATTTATTATCTTGCGGTCCTTTTAAAGTAACAGATTATCAACAAGGTTCTCGTATTACTTATGAAAAGAATGAAGAATACTTTAATGCTGATGCTGTACAATTAGATGGTGTGGAAATCTATCAATCAGTATCTCCTGATACAGGAACTATGGGATTTGAAAATGGTGATTATGATTTTGTACCTATCAGCTTTGAAATGGTAGATCAATATACAGATTCAGATGCTTACTACACTTACCAACAAGGATATATGCACTTTATCATGTTCAATTATCAAAATGAACAATTACAAAACATTAACTTACGTCGTGCTATTAACTTGGCTATTGATCGCAGTGATTTTGCAAAGAACGTCTTAAAAGATGGTTCAGTTGCTGCTCAAGGTTTTGTACCTAGCGGTCTAACTTTAAGCCCGCAAGAAACTGATTTCCGTGATGATGCTGGAAGTTATTTAAGCTATGATTTAACTCAAGCTCAACAATATTTAGATGCTGCTTTACAAGAATTAGGAGTTTCTGAAATTACTTTAGAGTTATTATATGGTAATAATGAGGCGCCAAATGATACAGCTGCAGAATACTTAGAAAGTGCTTTAAGTAAATTAAATGGTTTAAATATTGAAATGAAAGTAGAATCGAAAAATGCTCGATTAGAGGACATGACTAATGGTAACTTTGATATGGCAGTAACTCGTTGGGGACCTGACTATGCCGATCCTACAACATATTTAACATTATATAGTACTACAAATAGTAACAATGATGGTAAATACTCAAATGTTGCTTATGACGAAATCTTAAATCAAATTACTACTGCAGCAGATGCTAGTACTCGTTGGCAATTAATGATTCAAGCTGAAAAAATGTTAATGGATGATTATGCTATGGTGCCTATCTTTGAAAAAGGTGGATGTGCATTATGGAATACAGATTATGAAGGTTTAGTAATTAGAGTAACTGGACCAAACGTATTAAAATACGTTCATAAAGTTTAGTAGTAAATAAAAAATAAAAAAAGTAGGTAGAAACACATTATAAATTTATCTATAATGTGTTTCTTTGTTAAAGGAGGAAAAAGATATGGATAAAGCAATGACTAAATATATAGCTAAGCGATTAGCCATTTCTCTAATAACTCTGTTTGTTATTATCATTGTATTGTTTGTGATGATCAGATCACTACCCGGTACTCCTTTTAATTCAGAAAGGATGACAGATGCCCAGCTTGCTGCGGCTAATGCTAAATATGGTTTTGATCAGCCGTTATTAGTACAATTTGTTATGTATTTAAAAGATATGGTAACTGGGGATTTTGGTATTTCATTTACATTATATAAAAATGTGTCAGTTGCTTCTTTAGTAGGTAATGCTGCTAAAATTTCATTTATTTATGGTATTGCAGCTTGTATTTTTGGTACTTTAGTAGGAATGCTTTTAGGTGTTATTGCTGCATTAAAAAAGAATACAATCTGGGATACTATAACTACTACGATTTCAGTATTAGGGGTTTCTATTCCATCATTCGTTTTTGCGTTATTGATGGTTATGATTTTTGCTTTTGAATTGAAAATTTTACCACTCCAATATAGTAATCGAAATCCGTTTTTTAGTTCGATACTGCCGGTTTTAGCCTTGTCTATGAGTGTTATTGCCAATGTGGCTAGGTTTACAAGAACCGAGATGATTTCGGTGTTAAATAGTGATTATATCACTTTAGCTAAGGCTAAAGGGTTAGATGGTAGAACTTTAATTTTAAAACATGCTTTAAGAAATGGGTTAATTCCAGTAATTACAATTTTAGGACCTATCTTAGTTAACTTGATGACTGGGACAATGGTCGTTGAACAGATTTGCGGGGTACCTGGTTTAGGTAAATTGTTGATCAATGGTATTTCAGCAAATGACTATGATATTGTTTTAGCATGTGCATTCTTATATGCAGTTATGTATATAGTAATTGTTTTTGTTATTGACGTTTCTTATGGATTGATCGATCCAAGAATTCGTTTAGGAAGGGGGTAAGCTATAATGACTGAAAAATATGAATTTTTAGCTGATGATTTTGAATTTGTTAGTGAAAATAAAGATGATATTAAAGACGTCGTTATGCCAGCTAAACCTTTTTGGAAAGATTCAATAGGACGTTTTATTAAAAATAAAGGATCAGTAATTGGAATAATCTTTATTGCTGTATATATTCTTTTAGCAATAGTTGTACCAATGATAAGCAGCTGGGATTATGCGGCAATTGATACATCACTTGCTAATATTGAGCCTAATGCAACGCATCTTTTTGGTACTGATAACTTCGGACGTGATTTATTTGTACGTTTGTGGCGTGGTGCTCGTGTTTCATTGATGATTGCTTTTTTAGCAGTATTTATTGATGTTATTGTGGGAATGACTTATGGTTTAATTTCTGGATATTTTGGTGGTAAAGTCGATATGATTTTACAAAGAATTCAAGAAGTTTTAAACTCAATTCCAACATTAGTAGTTTTAACATTATTATTAACAGTAATGAAATCATCATTATTCACGATTGTAATTGCATTGTCATTTACTGAGTGGATACCGATGTCACGAATTACTAGAGCTCAGGTTCTAAAAGTAAAAGAAGATGAATTTGTTTTAGCTTCAAGAACACTAGGAGCTTCAAATTTCTTTATCATTTTTAAAGAAATTTTACCAAATATTATTAATCAGTTAATTATCATGTGTATGATGACAGTTCCAAATGCGATTTTCTATGAAGCATATTTATCATTTGTTGGATTAGGATTACCAGTTCCAGAAGCTTCACTTGGAACATTGATAAATGATGGTTTTGAATTCTTCTTGATCTATCCTTATCAAATGTTAATTCCTGCTGTTGCCTTAGCAATCTTGATGTTATGCTTCAACTTAGTTGCTGATGGACTTCGTGATGCATTAGATCCAACGATGAAGGAGATGTAATGATGGAAGCAAGTAAAAAAAGAGAAAGAATTTTAAAAGTTAGAGATTTGCATATCTCTTTTAAAACAGATTCCGGTAAAGTAAATGCAATTCGTGGTGTGGATCTTGATTTATATAAGGGTGAAACAATAGCTATTGTTGGTGAATCTGGTTCAGGTAAAAGTGTTACTACAAAAGCTATTTTAGGTATTTTAGCAAACAATGGTACTATTGACAGTGGTTCAATTGAATATGTCTGGTATGATGAATATACTGGTGAACGTCAAGAACGTGATATTGTTCAAATGAGCGAGCGAGAAATGCAAAAAGAAATTCGTGGTCGTAAAATTGCCATGGTATTCCAAGATCCAATGACTTCATTGAATCCAACAATGACAATTGGAAAACAAATTATGGAACCAATGATTTATCACTATAAACGTTCTAAAGAAGAAGCGTATGCTAAAGCAATTGAATTATTAGAATTAGTTGGTATCACTGATGCCCAAAAGAGAATGAAAAACTATCCGCATCAATTATCAGGAGGGATGCGTCAAAGAGTTGTTATTGCTATTGCTCTTTCATGTGATCCTTATGTATTGATTTGTGATGAACCAACAACTGCGCTTGATGTTACCATTCAAGCAAAAATCCTAGAATTAATTAAAGAAATCC
The DNA here is from genome assembly GCF_963931465.1 of Erysipelatoclostridium sp. An173. Lineage (GTDB taxonomy): Bacteria > Bacillota_I > Bacilli_A > Erysipelotrichales > Coprobacillaceae > Thomasclavelia > Thomasclavelia merdavium. The sequence goes on from NZ_OZ007017.1 coordinate 841,275, forward strand.
AAACTAAAAAGGATTTATCAGTAATTTATATTACTCATGACTTAGGTGTTGTTGCAAAAGTAGCGGATTTTGTTAATGTTATGTATGCTGGTAAAATAGTTGAACAAGGAACTATTGATGAAATATTCTATGATCCACGTCATCCATATACATGGGGATTATTATCATCGATGCCAGATCTAGATACAAATGATGATGTTTTATATACAATTCCTGGAACACCACCAAACTTAGCTTATGAAATAGTTGGGGATGCTTTTGCTCCTCGTAATCCATATGCTTTAAATATTGATTTACGATTAGAACCACCGATGTTCGATGTACCTGGTTCAAAAACTCATAAAGTAGCCAGCTGGCTAATGCATGAAAAAGCACCAAAGGTAGAAATGCCAGAATCATTGAAAAAAAGGTTAGAAAAAATGAAAGTTGAGGGACTGTAAGATGGAAACAAGAGAACCTGTATTAGAAGTTGAAAACTTAAAACAATACTTTCGAATCAATCGTAAATTTACAGTTAAAGCAGTCAACGGTATTTCTTTTAAAATTTATCCAGGGGAAACATATGGTTTAGTAGGTGAATCTGGTTCTGGAAAATCAACTACAGGTCGTAGTATTATTAGATTATATAAGCCAACTGATGGTAAAGTACTATTCAAAGGTAAAGATATTTCTGGTAAGATGTCTAAAAATGATTTGAGATTATTAAGAACTAAGATGCAGATGATTTTTCAAGATCCAATGGCTTGTTTAAATCCTCGTAAAAAGGTTTTAGATATAATTGCTGAAGGTTTAGATATCCACCATTTGTATAAAACTACTGAAGAAAGAAATCAAAAAGTATATGAAATTTTGGAACTGGTTGGGTTATCTAAAGAACATGCTAGTCGTTATCCGCATCAATTTTCTGGTGGACAACGGCAAAGAATCGGGATTGCTCGAGCATTAATTATGGATCCTGATTTAGTTATTGCTGATGAAGCTATCTCTGCTTTAGATGTTTCAATTCAAGCTCAAGTGGTAAACTTGATGAAGAAAATTCAAAAAGAAACTAATACTGCTTATTTATTCATCGCTCATGATTTGAGTATGGTTAAATATATTTCGGATCATATTGGTGTTTTACATTTAGGGCACTTAGTAGAAACAGGAACTACTGATGAAATTTTCAATAATCCGATTCATCCATATACTAAATCATTATTAAGTGCAATTCCTATTCCTAATCCAAGGGTAGAAAAAACACGTACTTCAATCAGTTATGATTATGATAATAATGATATTGATTATGAAAAAGGAACTGAACATTTAGTTGAAGGAACTCATATGGTTTTAGCAACTGATGAAGAATTTGAAGAATGGACAAAACGGGTTTAGTTATTAGAATACCTCGATCAAATTAAAAGATTAAATAATCAAAATTGTATTCCTACTAGTTTACTAGTAGGAATATTTTTTTATTTAGTAATTATATTGATTGCTCATTTTTCCAAATAAAAATCTCCTAGTAAATAGTATTTGCTTTTACTTTTTTCTAGGAGATTATCAAATTAAACTTAAGTTATACAATAAAGATTAAGGAATTAAGATATTAAGAGCTTGAGGAACAACTTCAATAGTAACTGGCAATGGTGAACCTTCTTCACCATCAATATCAATTACTAACTCTTGTTTAGTACTGATAGTAATTTTTTTGGCTTGAGTATAAAAAATAAACGGACTTTTAGCGTGTTTATGCAACAAATAATCTTTAGATAAAGCCATTAAATCAGTAACTGAACATTTTTTTATAATAATTAAATCCAATAAACCATCTTGAACATCGGCATAAGGAATAATACGATCAAAGCCACCCACGCGATTAGTATTACTAACCATAAACATTTTTGCTTCAAACTCTTTAGTTTCGTAATTGTCAATAACGACTTTTAAATCAATATTAGTGTTTAACTGACTTGGTAAATTAGCAATTCCATTAATGTAATATGCTAACGGACCTAATCTTTTTTTATCTGCTTTGCTAACGGTAAAAGAAACATCGCTAAACATTCCCCCTGCAGCAACATTCATAAAATAACGATCATTAATTTTACCAACATCTAAGCATAATGTTTTAAATTGTTTGATCATGGCACATACTTTATCAACCTGATTAGGAAGATTTAAGTAATTAGCAAAATCATTTACTGTTCCAGCTGCCAAAATACAAAGTGGAATTTTCTTGTTGGTGCTTACCATACCGCTAACAACTTCGTTAATGGTGCCATCACCACCGACAACAATGATAAAATCATAATTTTTTTCATCGACATTTAATACATGATTGTAAGCATCATCTTTTTTCTGGGTATAAAAGACATCAATGTGATTTACTAATTGTTGTAAAATCAGTTGACCGGTAAGTTTATCTAGTGAATTTTGAATTGTTCTTTGACCAGAAGAAGGATTAATAATTAATAAACAACGTTTCATTTAGTTATTCTTTTATTAATTCTTTTAAAACTTCTACTGCTTGTTTCATCATTGTCAAGGAAACAAATTCAAAAGGACCATGGAAATTAGCACCACCAGTTCCGATATTAGGACAAGGTAGCCCCATAAAAGTTAAACGAGCTCCATCAGTACCACCACGAATTGGAGTTGCCTGGGCTTTGATGCCTACTTTAGCCATTGCTTGATTTAAATTATCAATAATATAATAATTATCTTTAATTATCTTTGCCATATTAAGATATGATTCCTGAATATCTAATTTTACTAATTCATAACCATATTTTTCATCAAGATATGTTTTGATTCGTTTAAAATCAGCAATTTGTTTTTGAGCAATATCGTAGTCGTGGTTACGGATGATATATTCCATTGTTGCTTTTTGGCAACCACCTTCTAAATGATGAAGATGATTAAAACCATCGTAATTATCAGTGTAATATGGTTTCATTTGTTCTGGTAACATATTTTCAAATTCAATTGCAACATTAATGGCACTAACCATTTTATTTTTAGCATCACCAGGATGAATTGATTTTCCAGTAATTTCTACCTTTGCGCTATAAGCATTGAAGTTTTCGTAATTATATTCTTCAATATCACCACCATCTAAAGTATAAGCATATTGAGCGTTAAATTTTTTAACATCAAAGTTATCAGGTCCCCGACCAACTTCTTCATCAGGCGTAAAAGCTATTTTAATATCATTATGTTTAACTTCAGGATGTTCATATAGATAATTAGCTAAATCCATAATGATAGCAACACCAGCTTTATCATCAGCACCTAATAATGTCGTACCATCAGTAGTGATTAAATCATGACCAATCATTTTATTTAAAATATTAAATTTATCAGGATCTAGTGTTAATCCTAATTCTTTGTTAATAGTAATGATTGAACCATCATAATTAGTTATTTTTTGTGGTTTTATGTTTGTACCACTAGCATCAGGTGAGGTGTCCATGTGAGCGATAAAACCAATGACATCACCTTGACCACCATTGCCTTTAATAGTTCCATAAACGATTCCATACTCATCTAAATGGGCATCACTAATACCAATTTCCAACATTTCTTTAACTAGTTCTTTTCCTAGTTCTAATTGTTTTAAAGTTGATGGGGTAGTATTTGAGTATTCATCTGATTGTGTATCAAAACTTACATATTTTAAAAATCTTTCTTCAATATTCATTTTTAGTACTTCTCCCTTATTTGATATTTAATAATAATTATACTCATAAATTGATTTTTTAACAATGTTTAGATTTTTTTTATATATAAATTATATATAAATTTGATGAGAAGTGGTAGTTTTAAAAGAAAAGTTAATTTTTTTTAAAATATTATTTTAAGTTGTATTCTGATATTGTTGTATACAAATAAGTGGAAATAAATGATTATTTTAGGATTTTAATAAAATATGTGGAATAAAATTGTGTTTTATAGTAAAGGTTATGTAAAATTTAAGTATTTTTTGTGGAATATTGTCGCAATTAAAGGTTGACAAGAAAAAAATTTTTTATTACACTAGAAAAAGGCAATATCATATTTGATTGCTTAAAAAAAGGAAGGGGAATAGATATGAAACTAAAAAAACTAGTTGCCTTAGCATTAACAGCAACTATGTTGGTTGGTTGCGGTGGCGGATCTGGTTCTAGCGATGAAAATGCTATTAGTATCGATTTGACACAAGAACCACCACAAATGAATTCGATTCTGACTTCAAGTACAGGATCAGGAAACGTATTAAGACATTGTATGGAAGGTTTGGTTTCATTAGATGAAAATAGTGAACCTGTTCCAGGAATGGCTGAAAGCTGGGACGTAAGTGCAGATTACAGAACTGTAACTTTCCATTTAAGAAAAGGAGCTAAATGGTCTTCTGGTGAAGAAGTAACTGCAAAAGACTTCGTATTTGCCTTAGATCAATTATTTACTACTTCTAATGCAGCACCTTATTCTGGTACTTGGGCACCTAGAATCGTAGGAGCTGAAGATTATATGGCAGCAACTGAAAAACTTGCTGAAGCTGAATCTGCATTATCTAAAGCTAAAAAAGATAAAGGAGATACATCATCAGCAGAAGCAGCTGTAGCAGCAGCAGAAGCAGAAGTTGCAAGAGTACACGAATCAATCGGTTATAAAGCTGTAGATGATTATACTTTAACATTTAATTTAACTGGACCTTATGAATATTTTGTTGCTTTAACAGCATTCTATAATTTCTTACCTGTTAATGAAGAAGAATTCAACAAATTAGGTGGAATTGAATCATATGCTACTGAAGCAGATAAAATGGTTTATAACGGACCATTCGTTATTACAGATTGGACTCATGAAGATTCAATCGTTCTTGAAAAGAATCCAGATTACTGGGATGCTGATTCTATTAAATTAGATAAAATCACATTCAGAATGATCAAAGATTCAAATACTCGTTTAAATGAATATCAAGCAGGTTCAATCGATGTTATTGAATTAACTGGAGATCAAGTACAAGATTTACAAAAAGAAGATCAATATAAAGACTTAATTAAAGAATTTGATGATGGTTCAAACTTCTATTTACAATATAATGTAACTAGACCTGGTTTAAACAATGCTAATATTCGTAAAGCAATCACTTATGCAGTAGATGCTCAACAATTTATTGATAGTATTGTTAAAAATGGTTCAACTGTAGCAAACTCATTTACACCACCTGCAATTAATAATGGTGAATTTACAGCTTCAGTTGGAGATGTTTATCATCGTGATAGTGTAGATCCAAAAGCTTTATTAGAACAAGGATTAGCTGAAACTGGATTAACTGTTGATGAATTAAAATTCACAATGATCGCTGATGATACTGATTCAGCTAAAACTTATGCTGCTTTCGTTCAAGAACAAGTTAAATCTAAATTAGGTGTAAATATTGAAGTTAAAGCAGAAACTTATAAAGCACGTATTAATGATATGAACAATCATAACTTTGATATCGTATTCGCTGGATGGGGACCTGATTATAACGACCCAATGACTTTCTTAGATTTATTTGTTACTGGAGCTGGAAATAACTCTGGATTATATAGCAATCCAACTTATGATAGTTTAGTAGAACAAGCAAATGCAGAAGCTGATCAAACTAGACGTAATGAATTAATGGTTCAAATCGAACAAATTCTAGCTCAAGATTGCCCAATCGGTTATGTATATAATAGAAAGAAAAGTTATATTACTTCTGAAAGAGTAAAAGGATTAGTACGTACTGCATTCTCTGATATTGATGCAAGACATGCTAGTGTAAAATAATTAATTGATTAAAGTTTGTGTGCAAAATTGTTTAAGTGGGCTGTATGTATCCATACAGCCCGCATATGTTTATTACTTAAATTTTTAAAGGATGTGAATTTATGGCGAAATATATAGCTAAAAGAATTTTTTACGCACTAATTACAATCTTTGTATTAATTTCCCTAACCTTTTTAATGATGCATTTATTACCGGGTGAACCATTTTTAGGTGATAAAGCGATGTCTGAAGCCACAAAGCAAGCAATGCGTGTAAAATATGGCTTAGATCAGCCGGTATTAACGCAATATATTAACTATATTGGTAGTGTATTACATGGTGATTTAGGAACTTCTATTACTTCAAATCGTCCTGTAGCTACAATTATTATGGAATCATTCCCAATTTCATTTGATTTAGGTGTTCGTGCTATTATTTTAGCAGTTGTATTTGGAATTGGTTTGGGATCATTAGCTGCAATCAAACGTGGTCGAAAAGCTGATACATTTGCTATGTTAGTTGCAGTTATTGGTGTTTCTGTACCAAGTTTCATTATTGCTGCCTTATTGCAATTCTTTATTGCTTTAAAATTAGGTCAATCTTTGGGAACGTACATATTCCCAGTCAGTGGCTGGACAACGTTTGCTTCTAAGATTTTACCACCGATTGCCTTATCATTTGGTTCAATGGCAACTATTTCACGATTAATGCGTACAAGTATGTTAGATGTTTTAAGTTCGGATTATATTAAAACAGCTAAAGCAAAAGGATTATCACAAAAATTAATTGTTTGGCGTCATGCTATTCGTAATGCTGTTATGCCAGTTATCACTGTATTAGGACCAATTACTGCTAGTGTATTAACAGGGGCTTTTGTTGTTGAAAAAGTCTTTGTAATTCCTGGCTTAGGACAATTCTTTGTTAACTGTGTAACTCAATTAGATTATCCGATGATTTGTGGTAGTACAATTTTCTATGGCGTATTTTTAATTATTGCAACATTAATTGTTGATATCTTATACGGTGTAATCGACCCAAGAATCAAAATTCAAGGAGGTAAGAAATAATGGATATGAAAAAAAATCAAGATTTAATTGATGAAAATATTGCAGCCGATGAATTTGAATGGGTTGGTCAAGATAAAGATGCAATGAATGCAATCTCTCGTGAAAGTATTAGTTTCTGGAAAGATTCATTGAGACGTTTAAAGCAAACAAAATCTGCATTAGTGTTTTTAACTATCTTAATCATTATTACTTTGTGTGCAATTTTTATTCCAATGTTCTATCCAATTGAACAATCAGTTCAACATTATGATTGTATGAATTTAGGGATGTTTTCTTCTTGTAACGAAGGTGGATTTATGCATATCTTTGGTACTGATTCATTAGGTAGAGATATCTTTATTCGTATTTGGGAAGGAGGACGTGTTTCTCTTACAATTGCCTATTCTGCAATCGCTATTGACTGTGTAGTTGGTGTTATCTATGGTGGTATTGCTGGATACTTTGGTGGTATGGTTGATAATGTTATGATGCGTATCGTTGAAATCGTAACTGGTATTCCATATATCTTAGTTGTTATCTTGTTTATGATGGTTATGTCTCCTGGGATTGGAACATTAATTATCGCTTATGCTATTACTGGTTGGGTTAGTATGGCTCGTCTGGTTCGTGGACAAGTTATTCAATTAAAAGAACAAGAATTTGTTGTTGCTTCACAAACCATGGGGGCTTCAACAAAAAGAATTATTTTGAAACATTTAGTACCTAATTTACTTTCTATTATTATTATTCAATTAACATTAGAGATTCCTTCTGCAATCTTTACAGAAGCATTCTTGTCATTTATTGGTTTAGGTGTACCTATTCCAAATTCATCTTGGGGTACTCTTGCAAACGATGGTATTCAAGTATTTAGAAATTACCCAACACAATTGCTTATCCCAGCATTCTTTATTAGTATTACAATGTTAAGTTTCAACTTATTAGGGGATAAATTAAGAGATGCATTTGACCCTAAATTAAGGAGGTAATTAAATGGCTAAAAATGTTTTAAATATAAAAGATTTATATGTATCATTTGATACATATGCAGGTGAAGTCCAAGCAGTGCGTGGGGTTTCTTACCATGTTGATGAAGGAGAAGTTTTAGGAGTAGTAGGTGAATCAGGATGTGGTAAATCAGTAACTGCTCAAACTATTATGAAATTAAATCCAATGCCACCTGCAAAAATCAAATCTGGAGAAATTACTCTAGATGGTATTGATATTATCGCTACATCTGAAGATAAGATGCAAGAAATTCGTGGTAAGGAAGTTAGTATGATTTTCCAAGACCCAATGACATGTTTGAATCCAACAATGAAAGTTGGTCGTCAAATTACCGAAGCAATTAAGCATCACCAAAAATTATCTAAAGAAGAAGCTGAAAAAAGATCAATTGAAATGTTGAAATTAGTGCAAATTCCAAACCCAGAAGAAAGAGCACAACAATATCCTCATGAGTTTTCAGGAGGAATGAGACAAAGAGCGATGATCGCGATGGCTTTATCTTGTAATCCAAAATTATTGATTGCCGATGAACCAACAACAGCGTTAGACGTTACAATCCAAGCGCAAATTATTGATTTATTAGGTGATATTCGTAAAAAAACTGGTACAGCAATTATTTTGATTACTCATGACTTAGGAGTTGTAGCTTCATTAGTTGATCGTGTTGCTGTTATGTATGCTGGTAAAATCGTTGAGACTGCAAAAGTAAATGATATCTTTAAAAATGCAGCTCATCCATATACAAAAGCACTTTTAAGTAGTTTACCTTCTCATGATACTTCAAAAGAAGATAAATTAACATCTATTCCAGGAACACCACCTGATTTGATCAAACCTCCAGTTGGTTGTGGTTTTGCAAGCAGATGTGAAAAATGTATGAAAATTTGTAAAGCAAAACAACCACCTGTATTTGATTTAGGTGATGGTCACAGTGCATCTTGCTGGTTATTACATAAAGATTGCCCTCAAGGAGGTAATAAATAATGGCAGATAATATTTTAGTTAAAGTAGATAATGTTTCTAAACATTTCCATACTGCTGGTGGAGTAGTAAAAGCTGTTAATAATGTTTCTTTTGAAATCGCTAAAGGTGAAACAGTAGGTTTAGTAGGTGAATCAGGATGTGGTAAGTCAACTTTAGGACGTACTCTTATGGGAATCTATCAACCAACTGAAGGTAAAATTTATTTTAATAACGAAGAAATTAATATTAAAAAAGCTAAAGATCGTTATAAATACGCTAAAAAAGCTCAAATGATCTTCCAAGATCCATATGCTTCATTAAATCCACGTATGACAGTAGGAAGTATTATTTCTGAAGGTATGGAAATTCATAACATGTATACTCCAGAAAAGAGAAAAGAACGTGTTGGTGAATTATTAGACTTAGTTGGGTTAAATAAAGAATATGCTAACCGTTTCCCACATGAATTCTCAGGTGGACAACGTCAAAGAATTGGAATTGCTCGTGCTCTTGCAATTGAACCAGAGTTTTTAATCTGTGATGAACCAATTTCAGCATTAGATGTTTCAATTCAATCACAAATCATTAACTTGTTAATTGATTTACAAAAAAGATTAGGATTAACATATTTATTTATTGCCCACGATTTGGACATTGTGAGATATATTTCTGATCGTATTGTTGTAATGTATCTTGGACATGTTGTGGAAATTGGTGAAAGTAATGAAGTTTATTCAAATGCATTGCACCCATATTCACAAGCATTATTATCAGCAGTACCTATTCCAGATCCAAAATTAGAACGTGAAAAGAAAAGAATTATCCTTGAAGGTGATATTCCAAGTCCAATTAATTTACCTAAAGGATGTCCTTTTGCAGGTCGTTGTCATTATGCAAAACCTGAATGTAGTGAATCTATGCCTGAATTAAAAGAAGTTTCTGCTGGTCATTTTGTGGCTTGTCATAACATAAATAAATAAGATATTGTTTTTAAATAAGCAATATCTTTTTTTTTGCAAATAAAAAAGCAGCGAACTGCTTTTAATGATTATTATTTACTATTTTTAATAAATGATTAAATAATTGTTTAGAGTTTTTGTATTTTGGTGAGATTATCATATTTAACTTACCATCTAAAAATTTATTGCTTTCATGATCTTTTTCACGAATATCTAAACAGACTAATTGTTTTTTTTGCTTTAATAAAGTTGCTTTTTTAATGATACGGACATTAACTCCTTCAAGATAACGATCACTATTTAATACTTTTTCATAAGCCTGTTTTTCATTTAAAAAGTCACCAAGATATTCATTTTCATCAAAATACCGTTTTAACATCGGACCAGCAATTGGTTCTTGATTTTCATTGTAGACAAGATAAAAGTTACCATTAGTATCTTCAACAAATACAAATAAATAAGCTAGAAAATCATATTTATTATGATTTAAAATAAAATATGTTATTGCTATAACAAATAAAAAAGCAATCAAATAACTAACTATATATGGAAATGGAGCAAATAACATCAATAAAGTAAGTAAAATAATTGTTAAAGCGACGATAATAATTATATGAGGAATTTTAATACCAGACATAATATTTGGCTCATCATATAGCCTTAAATCATAAGTGTAAATTTCTTCTATTTCAACAGGTGATTTTTCTAAATAATATAATGATTTCATATAATACTCCCTTTACTATTTTTATATAAAGTATATACTTTTAGACTATTTTTCGCAACTAACATTTTAATATCTTTCGAAGTTTAATTTAGTTTATATTCTATTTATTTTAGTGTATAATGATGTCCTGTACTTGGATTGTAAAATAAAAGGAGTGAATTAGATGGCAAAATATTATGCAGTAAAAAAAGGACACAAACCTGGTATTTATACTAGCTGGGATGAGTGTAAAAAACAGGTAGAAAAGTTTAGTGGAGCTGTTTATAAGTCTTTTACATCATTAGAGGATGCTAAAAACTTTATCAAATTAGAGGAAGAAAAAATAGTTGATTATGGCTTGATTGCTTATGTTGATGGTAGCTATAATATTAAAACTAAAGAATATGGATTCGGCTGTATTTTAATTGAAGGACAAAAAGTCATTAAGGAATTATCAGGAAAAGGAGATAAAGAAGCTTTAGTATCAATGCGTAATGTTGCCGGTGAAATTTTAGGTAGTTTAGCTGCGATGAAATTTGCTTTAGAAAATGGCTATCCAGGAGTTTGTATATATTATGATTATGAAGGAATCGAAAAATGGGCTAATGGACTTTGGCGTGCTAATAAGATTGGAACACAGAATTATCAAAAACTAGTCAATGAATATCGAAAAAAAATCAATATTTCATTTATAAAGGTATTAGCTCATAGTGGTGACTTTTTTAATGAACGTGCTGATAAATTAGCTAAAAAGGCGGTGGGAATCAATGGCTAAAAAAATTAAGTTGACTAAAAGAAAAAAACGCTATTTAGCTAAAAGCTGGTTAGGGCTATTAGTTTTAGCAATTATTGCGGGTTATAATTTTTATCAAGATCATAAAACAATTAAGCCTGGGGAACGCTTCGAAGTTACTTTAAATGAATGTATTGATGGTGATACAGCCTGGTTTGATGTTGATGGCAAAAATACTAAGGTTCGTTTTTTATACATCGATACCCCTGAATCTACTAATCAGATTGAAGCTTATGGAAAAGAGGCGAGTGAATATACTAAAAATGAATTAACTGCTGCTAAAACTATTGAGTTAGAATTAAACAATGATGGTGATCAAACTGATAAGTATGATCGATTGTTGGCATGGGTTTTTGTTGATGGTGAATTATTACAAGAAAAACTAGCTCGTGAAGGTTTAGTGGAAAAATTTTATGACTACGGTTATGATTATACATATAAACAAGAAATAATTGCTGCAGATAATCAGGCTAAAGAAGAACATTTAGGAATTTATAATAAATAAAAAGAACTGAAATAATTAACAGTTCTTTTTATTATTTTTTATTTTTCTTTTTTGCTCTTCTATTGCAAAAATAGGCAATACCAATAGTAATTACAGCAACAATTGGTAAGATCCAAAGGAAATTTGAATTAATATAACGATAATCTCCTGACCAGATTGAAGTCCATTCACCAATCTTTTTAATTAAAATGGCAATTGCATAAGAAGTTGTAACTACTTGTACTGCTCCAACAATAAACTTAATTATTTTTGGGAATACTTCTGCAAATAGAATTAGTGAGATAATACATACTGCACTAATAAAACAGTTTATTACAAAATACATAGCGATTCTCCTTTTATAAGTACCTAAATAAAATACCATAAAATGATAAGAAATGCAATATCAACTACATATTATCAAATAAATATGCTAAGATATAATCATTAGGGGGTTATTAATCGTGAAACTATTAACAATTTGTATTCCTTGTTATAATGCAATAAATTATATGCATAAAGCATTAGGATCTTGTTTATTATTAAAAGATGAATTAGAGGTCATTGTTATTGACAAAAATTCAACTGATGATACATATCTAGCAGCATTAGAGTACCAAAGAGACTATCCAGATACATTTAAAGTAATTAAAAATACAAATAATGAAGATGATATAAAATTAGCTTACCAGCATGCTACTGGTTTATATTTTAAATTATTGAATAGTTATGACTGGCTTGATCGCGCCTCATTAGTTAGAGTTATTGAAACTATCAATGATGTTATCCGAGTTCAAGCTAATTTAGATGTAATTGTGACGGATTATTGTTATCATTATGGCAAGAAGCCACAAAAAGTTAATTACCATAAATTATTGCCAACAGATAAGATATTTGGCTGGCATGAAATTAAACGTTTTAAAAAGAATCAATATTTATTAAGTCCAGCTTTAATTTTAAAAACACAAATAGTAAAAAATATTATTGATCATTTTTCAATGGACACTAGTTTCCATATGGAAATGTTAGCTTATGCACCACTTCCATATATTAGATCTTTTTGTTATATCGATATGCCACTATATTGTTTCGGTAGAGATCCTTTTAGATGGGTTAAAAATAATTCTTTAAAAAGTGATGAATTGTTGAAGGTAGCTCGATTATACTATGATTATTTTGATATTTATAGTTTACGTTCACGTAAACAACGTAATTATATGATTAAATATCTGGCGATGGTTAGTTTAGTAGTTTCTATTTTGTTATGTAAAGAAAACAGTGAGGAAAGTATGCAGGCTAGAGAAGACATGTGGAATTATTTAAAATATACTAATGCTCGCTTGTATAATGATTTAAAAGGTACTTTATATGGTAAGTTATCAATTGTTGATGGACAGCTTCCAAATAAGGTTATTAGCAAAGGTTATGAGCTTATCGCTAAGGTTTATGGGCGCTAATTGTATACATATTTATGATTTTACCTTTATAATTTAGGGAATAGCTAAATATAGATAAAAAAATTAGATTTTTTCAATATTTATGTTGACATTTTTTAAATGATAGATATAATCTATATATAAATCAGAAATGGTTTATAGGTAGGGGAAGAAAGATACACACTATAATAGTATCTAATAATCATAGACAGAACTCATGGGGGATGGGCTCTGTTTTATTTTTGCCTAAAAGAAATGTATTTTAAAACATAAATATATACTATATTAGTTGCAATATTTTAAAAATATCAGTATAGTAACTAGAAGGAGTGAAAATTATGAAGAATAAAAGTTTGATAAAAAAGGTTATTGAAACTGATCCAGCTGCTCGATATGCCTTGAATGTAATCATTAATTATCCAGGAGTCCATGCGATGTTTTGTTATCGTATTAATCATTTTCTGTGGACTAAATTGCATTTAAAACTATTAGCTCGCTTATTAAGTCAGGTTGCTAGATTTTTAACAGGAATTGAAATTCATCCAGGAGCAACAATTGGAAAACGGTTATTTATTGATCATGGTATGGGAGTTGTAATTGGTGAAACAACGATTATTGGTGATGATTGTGTTTTATATCAAGGGGTAACTTTAGGTGGAGTAGGTACTGGTGAACATAAAGTAAAGCGTCATCCAACATTATTGAATAATGTTATGGTATCAGCAGGTGCTAAGGTTATTGGTGATGTAACAGTTGGTAATAATTCTATTGTTGGGGCACAGACAGTTGTTTTAAAAGATGTTCCTGATAATTGTACGGTTGTTGGTGTTCCAGCGTTTATAGTTAAAGAAAATGGTATCAAAGTTAAAAAAGAATTATAGACGTTATCTATTTTTAATACCATTAGTTTTATTTATCGCTGATTATTTATTGATCGTTAATGGCTGGATGAAAATAATTGATCAGTTTGTTTTTGAATCATTGCGTTTTTTTGCTAGTGATCAATTAACAGAAATTTTTAAAATTATCACCAACTTAGGTAGCTTTTGGGGAATTTTAATTGTAATCTTCTTAGTTTTTTTGGTTAATAGAAAAGTAAGTTATATTTGTTTAGGTGCTTCGATAATCCAAACATCTTTAAACAGAGTGATTAAAGCAATTGTTAGACGCCCTAGACCAAATGTAGATGTTTTTATTAGAGAGAGTAATTTTAGTTTTCCTAGTGGACATGCTATGGCTATTACGTGTTTGTATGGTTTATTAATATATTATTTATATAAAAGTGAAATAAGATATCGAAAATTATTAATAGTTATTTGTGTTTTAATAATAGTTTTAGTATCATTAAGCAGAGTATATTTAGGAGTACATTATTTTAGTGATATTATTGGTGGTATTTTGTTATCATCAAGTTTAGTTTTATATATTAGTGATATTCCCTCTTGTCAGGCATAAGGTTATGATAAGAGGTTTTTTATGTTTTAATATCTAGAACAAAATGAAGAAATGTCTAAAAAAATGTGATATAATATTACTACTGATTTAAGGAGAAAGGTTAGCGATGCAAAAATTTAATTTAAAACAATATAGTAGTTTTTTAATACTAGGTATTCTTTTTATAGTTTTATTTAAGGTGTTTGATCCGTCATGGTTTTCAACTATCTTAAATGCTTTTTATCCAATAATTATTGGAGCTGTACTTGCTTATTTTTTAGATCCAATAGTTAAAATAATTGCACGCTTATTAAATAAAAGCCAAAATAGTTTTTTGATAAAACATCAACGAGTAATCAGTGTTTTAATTGTATTTATTGGGTTAATTTTGTTGTTGATACTATTATTAAACTGGCTGATTCCTACTATGATGGGTTATGTAGTGGAGTTAATTAGTAATATTGATACATATGTTCTAAATTTTGAAAATACGATTAGAAGCACTTTTGAAGATGAAAAAGTAGTTAATTTTATTATAATGGCCGCTGATAAATTTGGTGATTCGATAAAAGTATTATCAACTAATGATTATGTAGAAATGATTGCTTTTGCTGGTAAAACAGGTAGTACGTTATTAACAATATTAATGGGTTTGATTTTTTGTCCATATATTTTAGTAGAAACAAAGAAATTATTAAATATTTTTGATCGCTTGATGTTGTGTTTTATTAGTGAACGGAAACTAGCATTAATTCATGAATATGCTTATAAATCGCATCAGATTTTTGGTAGTTTTGTTTATGGAAAGTTTATTGATTCATTAATTATTGGAATAATTGCTTTAATTGGATTTGGATTAATGGATTTACCGTTCTTTCCATTATTGGCTTTTGTAATTTTCATAACTAATATTATTCCATATTTTGGACCGTTTATCGGGGGAATTCCAGTTACATTTGTTGTATTTTTAATCGATGGTTTAATGACTGGAATTGCAACAGGATTATTCATCTTTGTTTTACAACAATTTGACGGTTTATTACTTGGTCCTTATATATTAGGTGATACGGTTGGTATTTCTCCATTTTGGATTATTACTTCAATAACTGTTTTTGGTAGTTTATTTGGTTTTTTTGGAATGTTTTTGGGAGTACCAATGATTTGTGTAATTAGAATGTTTTTTGATGATTTTGTAGCTTATCGAAAAAAGAAAAAAGCTACTTAACCTTTGCATTAGCAAAGGTTATTTTTGTATAAAAAAAGCGAGATTAATTCTCGCTTAATTTTTCAATAGCTGCAATTTGAACGCAGATTGATAATAACAAAGCTGCTTTAGTTAATTCATCTACCGAAGGATATGATGGAGCAATACGAATGTTACTATCTTGAGGATCTTTACCATAAGGGAAAGTTGCTCCAATAGTTGTTAAAGTAACCCCAGCTTCTTTACATAATTCACCAACTCTTTTTGCACATCCTGGCATAACATCTAAACTAATGAAATAACCACCATTAGGTGTTGTCCATTTAGCTACTTCTTTTCCTGCTAATTCTTTTGTTAGAGAATCAATAACGCAGTCAAATTTAGGTTTTAGAATTTCAGCATGTTTTTGCATGTGTTTTTTTAATGTCGGAACATCTTTAAAGAATACTAAATGACGTAACTGATTCATTTTATCTTGAGAAATAGATTGAATAGTTAAACGTTTCTTTATATCAGCAATATTGTTATCACTAGCAACAATACATGATACCCCAGAACCAGCAAAAGTAATTTTTGAAGTTGATGCTACCATGATTACTAAATCTTCATTATTATATTTTGGTAATTCATCAAAAATATTTAATAGCTGATCACCTGGTTGAGATAAATCATGAACATAATAAGCATTATCATAAATAATTCTAAAATCTTTGGCAGCAGGTTTTAATGCTGCTAACCCTTTAACAATTTCATCACTATATGTAGTTCCAGTTGGATTTGAATATTTTGGTACACAGAACATTCCTTTTACATGATCGTCTTTTATATATTCTCTAATTACATCTAAATCAGGGCCATCTTCATTCATTGGAACAGTTATCATTTCAATACCAAAATACTCTAAAAAAGCAAAGTGACGATCATAACCTGGAGCAGGACATAAAAACTTAACATGATCTAGTTTTGACCATGGTGTATTTCCTAAAACTCCTGATAACATTGCTTGAGTTAAATAGTCAAACATCAATGTTAAACTAGATGTTCCACCAATAAGTACATTATCAACATTTACTGATAATAATTCAGCAAAGAATTTTCTTAAATCCATTAATCCTTCTAAACCACCATAATTTCTACAATCAACACCATTGCTTAGGTATTCATGGCAATTTAATAATTCCATTGATAAATCAAGCTGTTTACTAGAAGGTTTCCCTCTTGACATATCAAGGTTTAAATGTTGTTGTTTAAATTCATTATATTTTTGATCTAATTCAATTTTAGTTGTTGCTAATTCTTCTTTAGTCATTTCTATAAATGCTTTCATGATATTCTCCCTTCTTCTCTATATAAGTCTAATGTATTGTACCTATTATATGACAAATTTTCAAGATTTATAATTGAATTTAAGCTAAAATATTTATTATTTTTTTTAGAAATATTGACTTAAAGTTAACTATAAGTATTAAAATGATTTTATAGTAAAGTTGGAGGTTCAAAATGGAAACAAAAATATTGGGTAAGGATTTTAAAGTATCAGCAATTGGTCTTGGCTGTATGGGAATGACTCATGGTTTTGGAGATGCTTCTAATCAAAAAGAAATGATCGAAGTAATTAGAAAAGCTTATCAAGAAGGAATTACAATGTTTGATACAGCAGAATGTTATCAAGGAATTGATAGCCAAGGTAATAAATTATATAACGAAGATTTATTAGGAGAAGCTTTAAGTATCTATCCTCGTAATAGTTATCAAATAGCAACAAAATGCGGTATAAAGGTTGTTAACGGTCAACAGGTCTTAGATGCCCGTCCAGAAGTAATTAGAGATTCTTTAGCAAATTCATTGAAAAGATTAAAAACAGAATATGTTGATTTATATTATTTGCATCGTGTTGATCCTAATACCCCAATTGAAGTTGTTGCTAAGACAATGAAAGAATTAATGGCTGAAGGTAAGATTAAACATTGGGGATTAAGTGAAGCTGGAAACGAAACAATTAAAAAAGCACATGCAATTTGTCCATTAACAGTTGTTGAAAGTGAATATTCGATGATGTTTAGAGACCCTGAAAGAAATGGTTTATTAAAAACATTAGAAGAATTAAACATCGGTTTTGTTCCTTTTGCTCCATTAGGAAAAGGATTTTTAACAGGTACAGTTGATGTTAATCAAAGATTCCCAGCTAACGATACTCGTAGTAAACAACCAAGATTCAAACCAGAAAATATGAAGGCAAACCAGGTTTTACTTGATTTGATAAAATCTATTGCTGCTAAGAAAAATGCTACACCAGCTCAAATTGCTTTGGCATGGGTAATGGCAAAGGCATCATGGATCGTACCTATTCCTGGTAGTCGTAAATTAAGTCGAATCAAAGAAAATATCGAAGCTACTAATATAAAATTAACAGCACAGGAATTAATGAAAATTAATGAAATGTTAGATAAGATGGAACTAAAAGCTGAGCGCTGGGATCCGGATTCACCAAATGCTAAAAGAGTAGGTAAATAATTATAATCTTTAAATTGCTCACTATTTAAAAGTGTTTTATAATATATTTATGAGGTGAGTTTAATGACAATTGCAGAAGTAAGTAAGAAATTTGATATAAGTTCGACAACATTAAGATATTATGAAAAAATTGGTTTAATGAATCCTGTTTCTAAAAATGCTAGTGGACATCGTGATTATCAAGAAGCTGATTTCCGTCGGATTAATTTTATCAAATGTATGCGAAAAGCGGGAATGACAATAGAACAGATAAAGTTATATGTCGATTTATTTAATGAGGGTGAGCATACTATTGCTAGACGTAAAGAAATAATGATTGAACAGCTTGGTAATTTAGAAGCACAAGTAAGTGAATTAGAAGATATAATTGCTTATTTAAAACATAAAATTGATAATTATGAAAATACATTAGTAAAACGTGAGATGGAACAACGTCATAAACAAGCAGTTGCAAAATAACAAAAATCTCGTAGAATAAAATAGTTCTACGAGATTTTATATGTTATAATGAAATAAGTAAAGATAAACAACTTAATATTTAGTTGTTTTTAATGGAGGGTCGAAAATGGGAATAAATCTAATTATTGGAATCGTTATTGTTGTTGTTTTATTAATTATATTAATAATATTTTTAAGAAAAAGATCACATCGACCAAAATATTATGTATTATTAGTTAGTTTTGATGATGGATATTACGTTGATTTATCTAATGATGAACGTTTTAAAAAAATGGCTCGCTTTGAAAAAGATAAAGATGGATTTATTGCCGAAACTAATTTAAATGAAGTACAACTAAAAAAAGAAATTGGTCATATCTTAGAAATGGATTTAGCGAAAATTCATGTTATAGTAAAAAGATGGTGGTTAAATCGTAATTATGACGATTTTATTTAAGCGTGGTAGTTGCCATGCTTTTTATATTATAAATTTGTTTATATAATAAATTTTAAAATAAACGTGTTTGATAAGGAGGATAGCATTAATGGAAATTCGGGTCTTAGAGTATTTTTTAGCGATTGCCAGAGAAGAAACTATATCAGGAGCTGCAAAAGCATTGCATATTACACAACCAACTTTATCGAGACAAATGAAAGATTTAGAAGATGAAATTGGGAAGCAATTATTTATTAGAAGTAATAAAAAAATAACATTGACAGATGAAGGAATTCTACTTAGACAAAGAGCTGAAGAAATTGTTAGTTTGATAAATAAAACTGAACAAGAATTAATAACAATGGATTCAGTTTTAAGCGGTAATATTTATATTGGATCAGGTGAATGTCAAACATTAAGAATCATTACAAATGCAATGAAAAAAATGCAAAAATTACATCCTGGAGTAAAGTTTAATATACATAGTGGTAATGGTCCTGATATTATTGAAAAGATTGATAATGGTTTAATTGACTTTGGAATGATTACAAAACATCCTAAAATTTCTAATTACAATCATTTAGAAATGCCAATCAGACATCATTGGGGTGTACTAATGTTAAAAGATGATCCACTAGCACAACTTGAAACAATATCTTTTAATGATATTAAAGATAAACCACTGATTATTTCTAAAGAAACAAGTGAAAACTCTGAATTGGTAGAATGGTTTAATAATGATATCGATCACTTAAATATAATTTCTAAGTATAGTCTGTTATTTAATGCGACTTTGATGGTTGAAGATGGACTAGGATATGCGATTTGTTTTGATAATCTAGTCAATACTACTGGTAAAAGTAATTTATGTTTTCGACCATTAGAAGCTTCAATAGAAGTTACTTACTATTTTATTTGGAAAAAATATCAAGTTTTAAATAAAGTTTCTCAATGTTTTTTAGATATTGTAAAAAAGACAATTGATGAATATGGTAATTTAGATATTAAAGGTAAATAATGCAAAAACTAGTATATGCTTATAAAGCATATACTTATTTTTATTATAGGTATTTGATATTAAGAATATGCAAAGTTAAAATAATAATTAAGGAGGGCTGGCGTGATGAAAAATCAATTAGATGAAAATGAAATAAAGTCTTGTTTATTAGAAATTGGGTGTAAACAGGTTGAAGATGTTATTGAAAATTTAAAGAATGATAATTTAAAAAATGCTATTCATCTTTTAAAAATTGAAAGATGTCATTTATTGGAAAAATTACATCATGAACAAAAGAAAATTGATTGTTTAGATTATTTAATTTATAGCCTGAAGGATAATAATCAAAAATAAGGAGAAAGACAAAATGGAAGATAATTTGGTTATTAAAGAAATAACAGTTGAAAATTTAATAGAGCCAATTGGAATTGATAGTTACAAGCCACGTTTTGCATGGAAACTAGAAAGTTTTGAAAGTAATGTTTTTCAAAAAGCCTATCAAATTCAAATATTTGATGAAAATAAATTAGTGATTGATACCGGAAAAGTTGAAAGTAATAGTAGTATTGAAAATATTGTAAAAGGATTTATTCCTAAACCAATGGTTAGATATATAATTAAACTTAATGTTTGGGATAACTATGATCATAAAGCTTATTATGAAACTTATTTTGAAACTGGGCGTTTAAATATACCGTTTGAAGCTAGCTGGATTGAACCAGAACAGGAACCAACACCTTAATGTTTGGAAGGAAAACAGATGGACCGGGAATCTGTTGCTTCTAATACAAATTTAGATAGAGAAAGAGATTTTGCTGAATTTAGACCATCTAAATATATTCGAATCCCTTTTGAATCAAAAAAAGCAATTAAAAAGGCACGTGTGTATATGACAGCACATGGTATTTATCAGTTTTATGTTAATGGAGTGCGCTATGATAATAGAGAATTTGCACCAGAAAATACATCTTATCATAAATTATTACAATATCAAATTTATGACATTACTCCATTATTACAAATGGGTAAAAATGTTTTTGGTATTATTATAGGTGATGGCTGGTGGTGTGGTCGAGTAGGAACAACAGGTGATAGTTGTCAATATGGAAATAAACTGGGATTATTATTTGAAAGTGTTATTACCTATCATGATGGTTCTAAACAAATTATTACTGGTAGTCAAGGGAAATCAATGAGCGGTCCAATTATTTTTTCAGATTTATTTGTAGGCGAAAAATATGATGCTCGAAAAGAGTTATCTGGCTGGTTAAAAACAGATTATGATGATAGTAATTGGGATGAAGTTAAAGAGGTTGATTATCCAATTGATAATTTAGTTGGCCAAAGTAGTGAGCCAGTACGGATAATTAATAGTTTTAAGCCAAAAAGAATTATTAAAACACCAGCTAACGAAACAGTTATTGATGCTGGTAAAATTGTTGCTGGATTTGTTGAATTTTCATTAACTGCTAAAGCTGGAATTGAAATTAAACTAGAACATTCAGAAGTTTTGGATACTAATGGAAATTACTATAATAATATTTTAGGTACTAATAAAGAACAGACTGATATTTATATTACTAAAGATGGTTTTCAAACGTTTCGACCTCATTTTACTTATCATGGTTTCCGTTATATTCGAATTACTAACTGGCCACAAACAATATCCCTTGATGATTTTAAAATTAATGTAATAAGTAGTGATATGGAATCAATTAGTTCTTTTAAAACTAATAATCGATTAATAAATCAATTACAACATAATATTGTATCTAGTCAAGTAGCTAATTCAATTTCAATTCCAACCGATTGTCCTCAGCGTGAAAAAGCTGGCTGGACTGGAGATATTATGGCTTATGCTCCAACAATGTGTTTTAATTCTAATGCCCATTCTTTTTTAAGAAGCTGGATGAATAATGTTCGTGTTGATCAGTTAAAAAATGGAGAAATCCCCGTAGTTGTTCCTTATTTGAAAGCTTATGAAATTTTTATTAAAGGAATGACTGGTTTTGAAACTAGCTGTGGCTGGGGTGATGCTGTTTTAACGGTACCATATGCCATTTATGAAGCTTATGGTGATAAACAGATTTTAATTGATAATTATGATGCTATGAAAAAAATGGATGAATTATATTGAAGAGCGAATGCATAATCATCATCCTAAAGATTATGATACTTATGATCAGGCTAGAAAGAAACGTAGTTATTATTTATGGAATACTGATTTTCATTTTGGTGATTGGCTAATACCAAGTCTAGTTTTAAATAATCCTGATGGTGGGGCAATGATGGATACTGCATATGCAACAATGGAACTTGTTGCACCAGCCTATGCTGCTTTTAGTTGTCAATACATGGCTAAAATTGCAACTATTTTAAAAAAAGAAGATGATAGTCAAAAATATAAGCAATTATATGATAAAATTCGCCAGGCTTTTATTGAAGAATATGTTCACGAAGATGGTACTATTGATGCTGATTTTCAAGGAATATATGTTATTGCTTTAAAAAATAATTTAGTTAGTGAAACAGTACGTCCTAAAATGGTTGAACATTTATGTAAATTAATAAAAGATAATAATAATTGTTTAGATACTGGTTTTTTAAGTGTATTATTTTTAATGGATGTATTGTGCGAAAACGGAAAACATGATGTTGCTTATCAATTGTTATTTCAAACAAAATGTCCAAGCTGGTTATACATGGTAGAACATGGAGCTACATCAATATGGGAAAGCTGGGGTGCTGTTGGTGAAGATGGAACAGTAAGTACCTATAGTTATAACCATTATGCTTTTGGCTGCATTGGTGACTGGATGTATAGAGAATTAGGAGGATTACAAATAATTGAACCAGGTTATAAAAAATTCAAAGTTGCACTAGCACTTGATTATGGTTTAGAATTTGTATCTATTCAAGAAAACAGCCCTTATGGAAAGATTAAAATTGATTGGCAACGAATTAAAAACCAGATAATTGTTCATGTAACAGTTCCAGTTAATACTACAGCTGATATTGTTTTACTAAATTTTGTTAAAAAAGATGTTGGTAGTGGAAATTATACATTTGTAATTACAATTTAATATGTTTAACTTTATCTTATATATAAAAAGCACTGCATTTTATATATAAGATAAAGTTAATTTGGATCTGTTGTTATTGACTTAAGATTAGAAAAAATGGGTAATATATTTTATGGAGGCGAAATTTTTATAGTGATTAATAAAGTCAAGCTTTTTTTAGGTGCTCAAGACATAAGAGGATTACCTTTATCTACTAAAGAATTATATATAATAATTGCAACAGGTTTTTGTTATAGCGTTATCGAAGATCAAAATAGTCAGCAGTATTACATTAATAATAAATATATTGATTTTGAGTCTGAAAATTAAATTCAGGCTTTTTTAATAAATTAAAAAATACCCAACTTTTATTAGTTGAGTATTCTATCTATTATTAACAATAAATCTAAGTAATCTTTCTACCTAATTTAAAATGCCTTAATAGCCAAACACAAACAAAGGATATAATAGCAATCGTTATTGTAAGCATAGGTATTGCAATCCATGCTGATAAATCAGCTGCTTGCATATGATTTTTATAAATATCTAAAAAGATAATATGGATTAGATATATCCCAAATGAACAACCGCTTAATAAATCAATAATTTTTTTTGTTTTTATACTAGGCGTTATTTTATACTTCGCAAGCCGCAATACAAAAAGGAAAAAGGCAGCACTAGCTAAGATAATTAATGGATTGCCATATTCTAATATTTCTTCATAGTGATCACCAATTGAATATGATATTGATGCAGTTAGAAATGCTGTAATTGCCATTGAACCTAAAAATGTAATTATTAAATTTTTTTGATTTATAGGTATGTGTTTTTTATATTTGTAAATATAATAACCGATAAAGAAATAATAAGAATATACTCGATCACCAATTAACGGTAAGTCATAATATGGTTTTAGTTCATCTAATGATAATATATAATTAAATATGACAGTAATTGTAATTATGATCAAAAATGCTCGTTCTGTTTTTAATGACATATGGCGACACATTATTTGAAAGAACGGTAATACTATATAAATTGGAATTATTGCATATAGATACCATAGATGCTCGGTTATTGGAAAATATAAAATTTCTCTAAATAACTGAGGTTCTTTTAAATAATAAATATTCCAGAAATAATAAATTATGCTCCATACGATAAAAGGAATGAGAAATCTTATAAGACGATGCCAATGTTTTTTTAATGGCTCATCCCTTCCTAGTAATAAAGCACCTGAAATCATGAAAAAGCATGGAACACTGACTCTAGCTAATGTATCAAGAATCAAAGAAAATATATACTCATTTTGAGGTATTTTATCAAATGCCCGACAGTAATAATTTGCTACATGAATTATAATAACCGATAGAAATGATATATTACGGATAATCTCTAGATTATAATCTTTTTCTTTCATTGTTCTTCATCACCTGTTCTTATTTAAAATATTTCTTTGTTGAAAAGAATTGTACGGTAGAATTTTACAAAAATTTTTATTATTAATAAAGTTTAAAGTTAAAATTTCTATAAATATTATATTACAAAATACAATGCTAGTCACTATGATGAATCATTCATTATGATTTGAAAATATATTATCTATAAAAAACTTTAGCTATTATAAAATGAAATAGTTAACTATAATAAATTTTACTGCCATGCTCAATTTTCAATAAAACCCCCGCACTAGAATACGGTATTTAGTCAATATTGAAGATAAGTATCACAAATTGTATTATGTAAATAACAAATACATTGAAAGATCCTAGGGCTTATACTCTAGGATTTTTTATATCTTTTTTAACAAGAGTTTTGTCTATTTTATGTTTGATGATAATAAATAAAATTATGCATGAGTTATGCACAACGATATTTTCAATAAAAAAACCGCACTAGAATGCGGTATTTAGTCAATCTGGCATCCTCAGTAGGAATCGAACCTACAACTTAACCTCCGGAGGGTTACGTGATATCCATTTCACTATGAGGACATTACTAGACAAGTATAACACTAATATTGATAAAAATAAATAAATATATAAAAAATTATCTTAAATATTTAAGGATAAATTATATAATATTAATAGTTATAATTCATTAAATAAAAAAATTTTTAAAAGAATGAATGGATTTTTACTTACCAATCGTATTATTTATGAAGGCACAAGTTAATGTCTAAATAATCGAGGAGGGATATCAATGAAAAAAATAGTAGTTAGTATTTTAACAGTTGTGATAATGTTAACAGTTGGAGTAAAAATTCTAAAGGCAGATTCACCAGATATGTATACGCCTGAAAACGAAACTAAATATAGTTATGTTACTAGTAAAGAAGGTGTGAATAATTATATTAATAGTGGTTGTTTTCATGTTGATAGTGATAATAATGGGATTTGTGATGGCTGTGGTATATGTCAAAATAATGTAAGTACATCAAATAATGGCAATAATTGTGATATTTGTGGTAAGAGCAATTGTAATCATAAATATAATTCTTGTCATTACAGTGATTCAAATAGTGATAGTATTTGTGATAATCGGCATAGTCATCACCGACAACATAATAGACATCATTAATAAAAAGGATAGTTTTAATGCGAAGCGAACAAGAGGTAAATAGAGTAATTGAGTTATATGGCGATACTGTTCGACGATTATGTATGATTTATTTGAAAAATTATGCGGATACCGAAGATATATTTCAAAATGTTTTTTTGAAATATGCTACAAGTTCAATAAAGTTTGAAAACGATGAACATGAAAAAGCATGGTTTATTCGAGTTACAATTAATAAATGTAAAGATTTACTCAAAAGTTTTTTTAGAAATCGCACAGTATCATTGGATGATATAGTTGAAAAGCCTGAAGCGATACCATCAGACTATAGAGAAGTTTTAGAAGCTGTTCTTTCGCTTCCTCAAAAGTATCGCAATGTTGTTTATTTACATTATTATGAAGGCTATAGTGCACCACAGATTAGTCATATTTTAGGTAAAAATGTAAATACTGTTTATATGCTCCTAACTCGTTCTAAAAAAATGCTTCGAGAAAAATTAGGAGGTGATGAGTATGAATGAAAAAATTAAAAAGGCTTTTGATCAGATTCAAGCTGAAGATGAACTAAAAAATAAGACTAAGGATTTTATTTTAAATAAAACTAATGGTTACAATCAAAAACCTAAAAAGACTAGGTATTGGCGTTTAGTCCCAATTGCGATATGTGTGTTATTTGCTTTTTGGGGTGGTTATTGGCTTTATTTTACACCAACAGTAGAGATTAGTATGGATGTCAATCCATCAATTGAATTGAGTGTTAATCGCTTTGATAGAGTAATATCAGTAACAGGTTATAATGATGATGGTCAAGAATTAATAGAGTCATTGGATATAAAACATATGAATTATAATGATGCTATTGATAAGATATTAAACAGTCAGGATATTACAGAGCTTTTATCTAATAATGAAGTCATGACTATTTGTGTAATTGGCAAAGATGGTAAACAGTCAACTAGAATTTTTTCTAATATAGAATCATCTACAGCAAAAACAGAAAATACCTATTGTTATCATGCTCAAATGGAAGAAGTTGAAGAGGCTCATGATGTAGGTCTTTCATATGGTAAATATAAGGCATATTTAAAAATTAAAAGTTTAGATCCTGATATAACACTTGAACAGGTACAAGAGATGACGATGAAAGAAATACATGATCTAATTCATTCTTTATCAAATAATAATCAAAATGACACTGATGCTGACCAGCATGGACATCAAGGTAGTCATCATGGTCATCATGGACATAAATAGAAAACTAACAAGTTGCGATATGTAATTCATATCGCAATTTGTTTTATGGTGAATGTTTTTTAATTAATAAATATTGGCTAGGAAAATAAAATAACCACGAAAACTTACATAAAGAAGGAGGTAGTATTTTTAAGTAAGTTAAGGCAATAATAATATCACAACATAGTAAAAGAGTAATTACCATTAACATATTTGTGTTTTTACTTTTAATACAATAAATTAAATTAGTTAAACTAAAAAATAAATAAACTAATGCTAGACTAATAAGAGGATCAATAAAAATTATAATTAAAAATAACCATGGTAAATAACTTTGATAAGATAGTAATTTCATATATTGAATTTGCACTAAGATAAAAAAGATAATACCTAAAATATAATAATCTGTAAATAATAAAAGATAATCAGCAATAAGTGAAAAAAATACTGCTTTTAATATAAAAGAATTTTTTAAATAAAGAATGGAATAAATAAAGTTGTTTAATGTCGTAAACCATTTTATATAACTACTATTAATATTTAAAATATCAAAAAAGATAAATAATCCAAAAAGCATTAAATTAATAAATAACATCATGTCACCAAAATAATTATTAACGATTAAAACTATTATTAGTATCAAAAAATTAATAAATTTGTTAAAATATAGATACATTGGAGGTTAAAACATGAATCAAAAGCACATATTTATAATAAAGCCCAATCCTAATAACGTAAAAATAGAAACATTAATCGTAAAAAATATGCAGGGTTATCCCTATGAAATCAAATATACAAAATATCCTAAACACGCAAGTGCTATAGCAGCTAGTTATCAAGGCTGTCATCATCGTATTTATGCAGTTGGCGGTGATGGATTGATTCATGAAGTTGTTCAAGGTTTAGCAGGCAGTGATAATGAATTAGTAATTTTGCCAGCTGGTACTGGTAATGATTTTATTAGAACAATTGCCAATACCCGAGATTTAGAAACTTTGTTAAAAAAATCATTAAAACTACCAGCCCAGCCAATTGATTTGATCAAAGCTAACGATATTTATTGTATCAATGTTTTTTGTTTAGCACTTGATAGTGATGTAGCAAATAATGTTCATAAATATCGTCAAATTAAAGTATTACCACGTTCATTACAATATGTAAATGTACTAGTTCGACGCTTTGTAAAATATCATCCTCAACCAGTTACTTTGCGTTATCAAGGGAAGACTATTTATAAAGATAGGTTACTAATAGGTGCTTTTTGTAATGGTAAATATTTTGGTGGTGGATTTAAAATAGGCAAATATGCTGATGTTAAAAATGGTTTAATTGATATTAATTTAGTACCACAGTTAAAAAAATCACAGTTACCATATTATGTAACGTTATTGTTAACTGAAAAGTTAGAACAAGGTAAATTGTATTATCATAAGCAATTAAAAGAAGTTGAAGTTGAAAGTAACAAGGAAGTAAATATTGACGGGGAAGTTTATCCAGCGGGAATTTATCAACTTAAAATTGTAAATAAAGCAATAGATGTTGTTTTATTTGAAAAAAATGATTGACTTTAGTCAAGTTTAAGTTTAGAATAATTTTCATAAAAGGGAGTAGCTGACACGATAGTGTTTACGATTTCGTCAATACGATGATTTAGATCATCCGGAACGTGATTAAATAGCGAGACTTTTATTGCAAAATTATTATGCAATAAAAGGGCTCGCTTTTATTGTGTTAAAAAAGGAGAAAAAAGATGAGAGCTTATTACAACAAAAGTAAAACAGAGGTAAGAAAACAAGTTAATGGATCCCTAAAACCGTTAACAGAACAGCAGGTTAAAGCTAATCAAGAAAAGTATGGTTTAAATGAGCTTGTTGAAGCTAAAAAGAAAAGTCTGCTGATGGTATTTTTAGAGCAATATAAAGATTTCTTAGTTATAATCTTGATTATTGCAGCGATAATTTCAGGATTTTTAGGAGATTTTGAAAGTGCAATCGTAATTTTAATTGTTATTACAATTAATGCTATTTTAGGAACTGTTCAAACAGTTAAAGCAGAACAATCTTTAAATAGTTTAAAAGAATTATCGTCACCGACTGCTAAAGTCTTAAGAGATGGTAAGATTGTTGAAATTCCTAGCAAAGAAGTAACTATTGGTGATGAAGTTCATCTTGAAGCTGGTGATTATATTCCTGCTGATGGAAGAATTTTAGAAAACGCTAGTATGAAAGTTGATGAAAGTGCATTAACTGGTGAAAGTGTCGCTGTTGAAAAAGATACTGATGCTATTGAAGGCGAAGTTCCACTTGGAGATCGTACTAATATGGTTTATTCAGGAAGCTTTGTTACTTATGGACGTGGAACATTTTTAGTAACTGCAATTGGTATGGAAACTGAAGTTGGTAAAATTGCTCAGTTATTAAAATCTACTTCAGAAAAGAAAACACCTTTACAAGTTAACTTAGATAATTTTGGAAAAAAATTATCAATTATCATTATTATTTTCTGTGCTATTTTATTTGGTTTAAATATTCTTCAAGGTGGTAATGTTGGCGATGCCTTCATGTTTGCAGTTGCATTAGCTGTTGCTGCAATTCCAGAAGCATTAAGCTCAATCGTTACAATTGTATTGTCATTTGGAACTCAAAAAATGGCTCGTGAAGGAGCAATTATTCGTAAATTACAAGCTGTTGAAGGTCTTGGAAGTGTATCGATTATTTGTTCTGATAAAACAGGAACATTAACACAAAACAAAATGACTGTTGAAGATTATTATGTTGAAGGACAAAGAATTTCAGCTGATCAAATTGATCCAAATATTCCTTTCCATAAAGATTTAATGCGAATGAGTGTTTTATGTAATGACTCTTCAAATGTAGATGGTAAAGAAATTGGTGACCCTACTGAAACAGCACTTATTAATTTAAGTAAAAAATTAGGAGTACCAGCAAGTAGAGTTCGTGGTGTTTACCCACGTTTAAGCGAATTACCATTTGATAGTGATCGTAAAATGATGTCAACTTTCCATTTATTAAAAGATGGCTATACAATGATTACTAAAGGGGCAGTTGATGCCTTGATGGGTCGTATTAAATATATTCGTAAAAATAATCAGGTAGTTGAAATTACTGATCAAGATAGAGAAGATATTTTAGCAATGAACATGGAATTTTCTAAAAATGGTCTTCGTGTTCTTGCTGTTACTTATCGTAAATTTGACCAAGAAAAATTTCTTGAATATGAAGATGAAAATGAATTAATTTTCTTAGGATTAATCTCTATGATGGATCCACCTCGTCAAGAAAGTGCTGAAGCCGTAAGAAAAAGTAAAATGGCAGGAATTACGCCAATCATGATTACTGGTGACCATAAAATTACAGCTGCTGCAATTGCAAAAAGAATTGGTATTTTAACAGATATTTCTCAAGCTGTTGAAGGTAGTGCAATTGATAAGTTAAGTGATGAACAATTACGTGAATTTGTTGAAGATAAACGTGTTTATGCTCGTGTTTCTCCTGAACATAAGATTCGAATTGTTAAAGCATGGCAAGATAAAGGTAATATCGTAGCCATGACTGGTGATGGTGTAAATGATGCTCCAGCATTAAAACAAGCTGATATTGGTGTTGCTATGGGTATTACTGGTAGTGAAGTATCTAAGGATGCTGCAGCAATGGTATTAACAGATGATAACTTTGCTACAATTATCAAAGCGGTTGAAAATGGTCGTAATATTTATGCGCATATTAAAGATGCTATTCAATTCTTATTATCTGGTAACTTTGGAGCTATTTTAGTAGTTTTATATGCATCTGTATTGGCATTGCCGGTACCATTTGCTCCAGTTCATTTGTTATTTATTAATTTATTAACTGATAGTTTACCAGCAATTGCTTTAGGGTTAGAACCTCATGATAGTTCAGTAATGAATGAAAAACCTCGTCCAATGAATGAATCAATTTTAACTCGTACTTTCTTAACAAGTATTGGATTAGAAGGTTTAGTAATTTCTATTATGACTATGATTGCTTTCATGATTGGTTATCAAGAAAATGCATTACTTGCAAGTACAATGGCATTTGGAACTTTATGTTTATCAAGATTAGTACATGGTTATAACTGTAAATCTAAAGCACCAGTGTTATTTAAACGTGGGTTCTTTAATAATAAGTATTTACAAGGTGCATTTTTAATCGGATTTGTTTTAATTACTTGTGTCTTAATGGTACCATTCTTAGATTCAATGTTTAAAGTTCAAACTCTTACAATCCAACAATTAATGATTGTTTATGGTTTAGCGTTAGCTAACTTACCAATTATTCAAGTAATTAAATGGATTAGAAATAGAAAATAAGTTAGAAGCGGTCAATTTGATCGCTTTTTTTGTAACCTTTATTAAATATTAATTGTCTATATAGTGAATCGATTCAAAGGAGGTATCAATTTGAAGAACAATGTTGAATTAAACATTGATTTAATTATTGAAGAATATAGTCACTATGTATTTACAATTATTTATAATCTTGCGGGAAATAAATTATCTTATCAAGATATAGAAGAAATTATTGCTGATACTTTTTATCTTTTTTGGAAAAATCAAGATAATATTAAAAACATTAAATCATATCTGGCAGTTATAGCTAAAAACTGTACTTATAATAAATTAAAACAAACTAAACAATATCTTGAATACAATGATCAGATTTTAAATAAACAGGGATATTATCAAGAAGATTTTAATTATATGTTGCTTATTGAAGAAAAAATGCAACATCTAACTGATGATGAAAAAGAAATATTTCAACTTTATTATATTGAAGGATATAAGATTAAAGAAATTGCTAAAATAAAAAAGCAGAAAACTAATTATATGAAAGTAAAATTACATAGAATTAGAAAAAAACTAAGGAGGAAAGAGTAAATGCTACAAATTGATACTGACAAAATTAAAATGATGACCGGTAATAAAATTGCTTATACTCTTTATGAAAGAAGGTTAAATATGAAAAAAAAGAAATTAAAAAAAGTAATGTTTAGTATGGTTATTTGTTTAGTATTATTAGGTGGAGTAAAAACTGTTGATGCTTTAACTGAAGGTAAAATCAGTAATACTGTTAAAGATACTATTAGAGTTTTTTTTATTGGTGAAGATAATCAACAACAAGAAATGATCGGGGAACAGTATGTTGATGAAAATGGTGATATTTGGATTAAATTTAAAGATCAAAGTGAAAATAAAGTAGATGTAAATGACAGTGAGTTAGAAAAAGAAGGATTACAGAGTAATACTGAAATAGATAAGTCAAGTGATGAGATAAATACGGATATAAAAGATAATCAAACTAAATAAAGATATGCACACATATTCATAAAAAAACGAATATGTGTGTTTTTACTTAAATTACAATTATTATCATGATATAATTAGCGAGTGTAAACAAGATGTTTATAAACAAAAAACATTATAGTTTTTTAGACATTTTATAATACAATAAAGATAAATGAGGTGGAAATTGTGGAAGTTGCATTAAAAACAGATTCAAGAAAAGTAAAACCAGGTGATACATTTATCGCTATTCCTAATGTTGTAAGAGATGGACATGATTATATTGAACAAGCTATAAAAAATGGAGCGATTAAAATAATTGCTGAACATGGAAAGTATAGTGTTGAGACAATAATAGTTGAAAGTACTCGAGAATATTTAAAAGAATATTTATATAAAAATTATTATCCATTAATTAAAGATATGAAATTAATTGGATTAACAGGGACTAATGGTAAAACAACTACATGTTTAATGATTTATCAGATTTTAAAAATGTTAGGGCAAAAAGTAGCTTATATGGGAACAGTTGGTTTTTATTATGGTGATGTTAAAAAGCCAATGGTTAATACAACTCCAGATGTTGATGTACTATATAATATGTTATTAGAAGCTAAAGATCATGGTGTAGAATATTTTGTTATGGAAGTAAGTTCACATGCTTTAGATATGGAAAGAATCTATGGACTAGAATTTGATGAAGTTGCTTTTACTAATTTGACGCAAGATCACTTAGATTATCATAAAACTTTAGAAAACTATGCTAATGCTAAACAAAAATTGTTTAAAAAAACACGTAATAACAAAGTTGCAGTTATCAATGGTGATGATCTTCATTATCAACACTTTGTTTTAGATAATAATAACAATATTATTATTAGTGCTAATGAAGGGGATTTATTAATTGAAAAAATTACTTTCAGTCATTTAGGAACTAGCTTTAAATTTAACTATCAAGGCAATGAATATAAAACATCATTAAATATGGTTGGCCGTTATAATGTTTATAATTATTTAATTGCCTTGTTATTAGTTCATTGTTTAGGTTTTAAAATAGAAGATATTTTACAATTAAATGAAGAATTAAAGGCACCAGCAGGACGAATGGAACTTATCAAGTATGGCACTAACAGTATTTTTGTTGATTTTGCCCATACCCCTGATGCAGTTTTAAATGTCTTAAGAAGTGCTCATGAATTTAAAGCAGGTAAAATTATTACAATTATTGGTTGTGGTGGTGATCGCGATCCTTTAAAACGACCTATAATGGGTAAAATAGCTGTTGAAAATAGTGATTATGTTATTTTTACTAGTGACAATCCTCGAAGCGAAGATCCTTTAAAGATTCTTGATGATATTACTGCTTCGCTTACAAATGATAATTATGTAGTAGAAGTTGATCGTGTTAAAGCAATTCGTCAGGGAATTGATTTATTAAAAGGTAATGATGTGTTGATGATTTTAGGAAAAGGACACGAAGATTATCAAATTACTAAAGAAGGAAAACATCATTTTAGTGATCAAGAAGAAGTAGCTAAGTATCTTGCAATCAAATCAGGAAAGTAGCTAGATATGAGAATTCATCAGTTAGATATTAATGATATTCAATATCAAAAAAAGGAATATTCAGATAGTTTATTATCGTCAGTAAAACGAATTGGCTTATCGATTCCAGTTAAAGTAAGATACGAAAATGGCCAATATTATTGTCAAGATGGTCATAAAAGATTAAGTGCTATTGCTAGTATTGAAGATCCTGTTTTATATGATAAACGGAGGAAAATTAATGTTATAATTATTAATAATGGTGATTTGCGTTCTAATGATTGCTGGCGCAGTCGTAATATGCATTAAAGACGAGGGGACTCCTCGTCTTTTAATTTATAATTTTAATCAATGATACGATTTAATAATTCAACAGCATCCATAGCATCTTTTGAATAATAATCGGCGTTGATTTCTTTAGCATAATCAGCAGTTAAGACAGCACCGCCAACAAAAATCGGACACATATTATCAATCTTTTTCAACATTGCAATCGTTTTTTCCATTGAAGCAACAGTAGTTGTCATTAAAGCACTTAAACCGATTGCTTTAGGATGATATTGATAGAAAGCATCAACAACTGTTTCAGGTGGTACATCTTTTCCTAAATCGATGATTTTATAACCATAACTTTCTAATACTACTTTAACGATATTTTTACCAATATCATGAATATCACCATGGACAGTTGCCATAATTACTGGACCTTTAGTAGCTGTTGTTTCTTTAAAAGTATCTTTGATTACACCAAAAGCAATTTTTGAAGTTTCAGCAGCTTGAATTAACTGTGGTAAGAAAATTGTATTATTTTCATATTGTTTTCCTACTTTATCTAAAGCAGGAATTAAAATGTTATTGATAATTTCTAGACCATCTTTAGTTTCTAATTGTTTTTTTGTAGCTGTTTTTACTTCATCTTTTAAACCACGAATAATAATATCTTCTAATGTAAAATCAGTTGTATTTTTTATAGAAGTAACAGTTTGATTAGATTGATTTTGAATATAAATAGTAGCATCTTGATCATAATTATATAAAACATTGAAAGCATCAATAGCATCCATTAGTTCTTTATCTAAAGGATTAATTATTGGTAAGTCTAATCCAGCTGCCATAGCCATAGTTAAAAAGGTTTTATTTAAAAGTGGTCGATTAGGAAGCCCAAAAGAAACATTGCTAACGCCTAATACGGTATGAACACCTAATTCTTCTTTAACCATTCTAACAGCTTTAATTGTTTCCATTACTTCTTTTTGTTGAGCAGAGACCGTCAAAACTAAACAGTCAATAATTATATTTTCTTTACTAATTCCATATTTAGCAGCAGTTTTGATAATTTTTTTAGCGATTTCCAGACGATCTTTAGCTTTAGGTGGAATACCATTTTCATCTAATGTTAAACCAATAACAACACCACCGTATTTTTTAACGATTGGGAAAATAGCTTCCATGGTTTCAGTCTTACCATTTACAGAGTTTATTAATGGTTTACCATTATAATAACGACATGCTTGTTCAATTGCTTGTGCATTAGAACTATCAATTTGTAATGGTAAAGAAATAACTTCTTGTAATAGCTTGATTACATGTTTCATTGTTGCTACTTCATCAATTCCTGGCAAACCAACATTTACATCAAGAACATGAGCCTTAGCCTGATCTTGTTTAATAGCTTCGATAACTAATTCATCATATCGCTGCTGTTTTAAAGCTTCTTTCAATTTTTTCTTTCCGGTTGGATTTAAACGTTCACCACAAACAACAACATGATGACCAAATTCAACAGTTTTGCTGCCACTAGATACTCTAGTAGCTTCAACTGGAGTAGTAATAACTGGTTTGGCTGGTATTGCTTTTTTTAATTTGGCGATAAATTCTGGTGTTGTTCCACAACAACCACCAATAATGCGGACACCATTTTTGACATGTTTAATACTTTCAGCAACGAATGTATCACTATCCATGTTGTAGCAGGTTTTACCGGCAACTAAACATGGTAAACCAGCATTTGGCTGTAGAATAACCGGTAATGAAGCTGTTTTTAAGACTTCATTAATAATCGGTGTTAATTCCACTGGCCCTAATGAACAGTTTATTCCTAAAGCATCAACATTTAATCCTTCAAGAATATTGACCATTGTAACAGGATCACAGCCTGAAAGAGTTCGCTGGTTAGTTTCATAAGTCATAGTAACAAAGACTGGTAAATCACTATTTTCTTTAACAGCCAAAACCCCAGCTTTAACTTCATATATATCAGTCATTGTTTCTAATAAAACTAAATCAACCTTATCTTTAGCGAGCAATACTTGTTCTTTGATAATTTCATAAGCCTGGTCAAATGATAAAGTACCCATTGGCTCTAATAATTGACCAATAGGACCAATGTCTAAAGCAATATAACTATTATTTTGACGATTGGTATTTTTTTGAGCTGCTTTAGCATTATCGATTGCTGCTTCAATTATTTCTTTTAAACTATAGTTAACATCTTTCATTTTTAAAGCATTGGCACCAAAAGTATTAGTTGTAATAAAGTCAGCACCAGCATTTAAGTATTTTTGATGAATAGATTGGATTAATTCAGGATGAGTAATATTTAAACATTCTGGAATTTCACCAGCTTTTAAGCCGGCTTCTTGTAATTGGGTCCCCATGGCACCATCAAATACTAATATTTCTTTTTTTAATCGTTCTTGTAACATCTTTGACCTCTTTTCCGATAATTACAATTATCTTTAAGTTTACATGAAAAACAATGTTTTTTAATTTTATCATCACC
Source organism: Erysipelatoclostridium sp. An173 (assembly GCF_963931465.1). Lineage (GTDB taxonomy): Bacteria > Bacillota_I > Bacilli_A > Erysipelotrichales > Coprobacillaceae > Thomasclavelia > Thomasclavelia merdavium. The sequence goes on from NZ_OZ007017.1 coordinate 877,957, forward strand.
AATACCAATTAAACCAATCATTGATTTTTGAGGTAATAATAAATCATTGGGTAAAACAGTTAGACCAATATGTTTATCACATTGTAGAGCGCTAGCTAATTGATGATTAAGTTCTAATGGCACATTACCATAACCAGGACAAAATCGAAAAGTACGTTTACCAAAATTTTGCTGTTTTTCAAATTCATCAGCTTTATATTCAAGATAGCTGCTTGCAAGAGCATCTAATATTGTCATTCTAGTTACATCAATAACTGAGTAATACTTTAATTTTCGATCTAAATCAATTCCTAGTGTACATGCCATAACAACAACTTGATTGCATGAGTCAAATAAATCAATTAAATCAGGATAATCTATGTTCAAATCTAATTCTTTAATTTTTAAAGGCTGTTTAGATAAGGTATAGATTTTATACATGTATTTAAATGAAAACTGTTTAAGTTCTTCTAATTCCTGATCTAATAACAAATTAGTTTGTTGATCAAGTTTTTGATTTTGATAACCTAAGTATTTTAAAGCATTTTCTTTAATCATTTTTAAATTCCGCAAATATATTATTAGTTCTCATCAATATTTCTTTAGCTATTTCAGGACGATTCATTGTATATAGATGGATACCATCAACACCATTAGTAATTAAATCAATAATTTGATTAGTAGCATAATTTAATCCTACTTCTTTCATTGCTTTTGGATTATTACGGAAACGTTCTAAAGAAGCAGAAAGATTATAAGGAATATTACCACCGCTTAATTTAGCGATATTTAATAATGAGCGCGCATTAGTTGCAGGCATAATTCCAGCGATAATTGGAACATTAATTCCTTTTAAACGTGCTTCACGAACAAGACGATAATAATAGTTATTGTCATAGAATAATTGAGTAATTAAATATTGTGCTCCTGAATCAACTTTTTTCTTTAATGCTTCTAAGTCGGCTTCTAAGGAAACTGCTTCTTGATGTACTTCAGGATAACAAGCTCCACTTAAACAAAATGTATCAGGATAATTTTTGTTGATAAATGTATTTAATTCACTAGCATATTTAAATTCGTGTGGTGCAGTTTTAGGATCGTAATCTTTAGGGTAGTCACCACGTAAAGCTAGAATGTTTTGAATATTATTATCTTTTAGTTCATTTAATATTTTTGTTAGTTGTTTTGATGTAGCATCAATACAGCTTAAATGAGCTACAGCTTCAATACCGTATTGATTTTTAATTTTAGAAGCAATTTCAACAGTATGTTCAGTTGTTGATCCCCCAGCACCATAAGTTACTGATATAAAATCAGGTTTTAATGCTGATAATTCATCTATTGTTTTATAAATTGATGAAATGTCGCCATTATGATTTTTTGGTGGAAAAATTTCAAAAGACAAAGTCGGTTTTTTTAATAACATATCAATAATTTTCATTTGTATAACCCCCATTTAATAAATTAGGTATATTATAAAAAATAGCTTGATTTTCGTCAACTATCTTCATCTGGATTATCGTTGTCAATAATTCCTTGAATAATACTGGTTATTTGATTAGAAAGTGATGCTAAAGCTAATACAGTCAATAAGCGATTGTTATGATTATCAAGGTTAAGATCATAATCAGAAATGATTTGATTTAAAAATGTATTTAATGCTTCACTTTGAGTTTTTTTGAGAGTGATAAATTGATCATAGATTGCTTCTAAATCTTGATCTTGTTCATATATTGGTGATAATAATTGTTTAATTTCTTGAATTGTAATTGTGTTTTTTAAATTATAGATTATTAACATGCCAATTATTTGTTCTTTAGTATATTTTTTTCCTTTAACCGGTTTAATAACGCCAGCTTTAGAATAATTATTGATCATTGTTTTAGTAAGTAATTTATCATCTTTGAATCTTTTATTGTCGCTTAGATTGTTTTCAAATAAAGTCATTATTTGATCCATATATAAATCTAATTCTGGTATATCCTGAGTTTTTAAATCACTTTTATTGAGTGATTGTGTGATTATTGTTTTAAAATCCTTTTGTTCCATAATTAGTCACCTCGAAATAATTGTAGCTTAATTTTTAAATATCTTCAAGATGTGGTTGACATAGATAATATTAGTGATATTATAGATACATAATGTAGTATTTAAAACTACATAAGGAGGTTTTGACATGAAAATATTTAAAAAAGCAATGGATCCAATAAGTAGTGAAACGCATTTTATTGGGGCTATATTATCACTGGTTGCCTTGATTATTATGATGATCGTTGCAGCAGTTGAAAATTCTCCATCTTTAACTAAAGTAGGGATTACAGTTTTTGGTTTATCATCAGTAGCGTTATATAGTGCTAGTAGTATTTATCATTATTTTAATGGTAATGAAAATAATAAAATAAAACAATTTTTAAGAAAAATGGATCATGCAATGATCTATGTTTTAATTGCTGGAACATATACACCAATATGTTTAACATATCTAGATTATCCTCATAGTATTTATTTTTTGATAGTTATCTGGTCAATTGCAGCAATTGGTATTTTAATAAAGCTTTTTTGGATAAATGCACCTAGATTTTTATCAACACTATTTTATTTATTAATGGGCTGGGCAGTAATTTTTGATTTTCCCGCATTTTCAAAAATACCATTAGGATGTTTGGCTTTAATTGCTTGTGGTGGTGTTAGTTATACGATCGGGGCTATTATTTATATTTTGAAAAAGCCTAACTGGTTTAAAAATTTTGGTTTCCATGAATTATTTCATATTTTTGTAATGATTGGATCAGCTTTCCATTTTGTTGCTATTTTCTTTTATGTATTATTGTAAAATAATAAAATGATTAGAGGTTCCTTTTTTATCAAGGGACCTTTTTAATAAAGAGGAAACCTGCTTTTTCTTGTGGTTAGTTTTCAATTATTGTATAATATTTTTGGGTGATATAAATAATGAAATTAAGTAAAAGAGATAAGATAATATATTTAATTACGATGTTTGTGGTTCTTGGGGGAGATCAGTTTACAAAACATCTAATATCTTCATCAATGCAATTAGGACAGTCACATGAGATAATTGATGGCTTGTTTTATTTTACCTATGCTCAAAATACAGGTGTTGCCTGGGGGATGTTTGCAGGTCACTTAGCACTTTTTATTTTAGTTGCTTTAATAGCAGCAGTGGTTATGATTATATATTTTAGAAAAACTAAAAAAGAAGAAGTATTAACTCGTTTTGGTTTAGTTTTGGTTTTTGCTGGGTTATTAGGAAATTTAATTGACCGGGTATTTTTTGGCTATGTTCGAGATTTTATTGATGTAATTATTTTTAATTATAATTTCCCGATTTTTAATATTGCCGATATGGCAGTTGTTATCGGAGTAGCATTAATTATTATTGAAATTATTTTTGAGGAGTATATACATGGAAAAAATTAATATTGTAGTTGAAGAAAATGCCAATTGGCGATTAGATAAGATCGTTGCTAAAAAAATGCCAGAATTTTCTCGAACTAGGATACAGGAAATGATAAATCAAGGACTTGTACTAGTTAATCAAAAAATGGAAAAACCAAGTTATAAAATAAAAATTGGTGATCAAATCGAAATTATAGTTGTTGATAATACTGATTTAGATTTGGAACCGGAAAATATACCTTTAAATATAGTTTATGAAGATAACGATATTATAGTTGTAGATAAACCATCGGGGATGATCGTTCATCCTTCGCCTGGTATCGTTCATGGTACTCTAGTTAACGCACTGCTTTATCATTGTGATGATTTATCAGGAATCAATGGTGTTAATCGACCAGGTATTGTTCATCGTATTGATAAGGAAACGAGTGGTTTGTTAGTTGTTGCCAAAAATGATCATGCTCATCGAATGTTATCACAACAATTAAGAAATCATGATATGACTAGAAGTTATATTGCTTTAGTTCATGGTTTAATTCCTCATCAACATGGTAAAGTTGATGCACCAATTGGTCGTGATAGTAAAGATCGTCAAAAAATGGCTGTTACTATGCATAATAGTAAACGGGCTGTAACGAATTTTACGGTTTTAAGACGTTATCGCTCAATGAGTTTGATTGAATGTCGTTTGGAAACTGGACGAACTCATCAAATCAGGGTACATATGAGTTATATCGGTTATCCAGTTTATGGTGATCCTAAATATGGCTGGCGTAAAGATGATCAGACTTATGGACAATTTTTACATGCTAAAAAATTAGGATTTATTCATCCAACAACAAATAAATATATGGAATTTGAAAGCGAGTTGCCTGAATACTTTAAACAAAAATTAATTCAACTTCAGGAGGAAATGGAATATGCAAAATAGAGTCATCAATTGGACTGAGTATTTTATGGGAGTAGCTAAATTATCGGCTTTTCGTTCTAAAGATCCTAATACTCAAGTAGGAGCTTGTATTGTTAATCAGGAAAATAAAATTGTTGGAGTTGGTTATAATGGCTTACCTTGGGGTTGTGAAGATGATGAATTTCCATGGGAAGTTAGAGAAGGGGATCTTTATGATACTAAATATCCATATGTTGTTCATGCTGAGTTAAATGCTATTTTAAATAGTACGTCTAATTTAAAAGGTTGTAAAATTTATGTATCATTATTTCCATGTCACGAATGTGTTAAGGCGATTATTCAAAGTGGTATTAGTGAAATAATTTATGAAGATGATAAATATAGTGGAACTGATAGTGATCGAGCAGCAAAAAGAATGTTAGATGCAGCTGGAGTAAAATATACTAAAGTAGCGCCATTTACTATTGAAGTTAAATAGCTTATATCAGGAAATTGACTTATCATAAGTTAATTTCCGTATTTTTTTATTATATATTGGAGAGATAAAATGAATGCGAAAATAGATTTAAGTCAAACATATTTAAAAACTAAACGTTTGATACTACGACCTTGGCAAGAAGATGATGTTGAAGACTTTTATGAATATGCTCGTGTAGAAGGAGTAGGGGAAATGGCTGGCTGGTCACATCATAAAAATATTGAAGAAAGCCAGATGATTTTAAAAACGTTTATTGAAGAAAGAAAAACTTTAGCGATTGTATATCAGGAAAATAATAAAGTTATTGGGTCAATTGGTTTAGAATATTGTCGCGATGATTTAGATAGTTCTTTTGATAATTTAAAAGGAAGAGAAATTGGATATGTTTTAAATAAAGATTATTGGGGCAAGGGCATTATGAGTGAAGCGGTTGCTTGTGTAATTGATTATTGTTTTAAAGAGTTACAGTTTGATTTTTTGTGTTGTGGTTATTTTTTAGAAAACAGTCGTTCAAAAAGAGTAAATGAGAAAATGGGATTTACTTTTTATAAAAACGTAATTCATCGTACTAGATATGGTGTTGATAAAAAAACTGTTTTAAATGTACTTTATAACAATAGCGAGTAAGCTGGAAATCTGTTTTTTTACAGATTTCTTTTTTATTACATTATTAAAAGGACATAATGAAAAAAAGGATAACCCAGTTATCCTAAATTAAATCCTTAATCCTTTTATAATTTGTCATATTCGTTTTAGTAACTTTGTTAAGCATTTTTGGACCATATTTTTTTGCTACCTCAATAGCTATGGCATCAACACTATTACTATTACCACGAGGTAATCTCATCTTTAAACTACGTGACATATTATTAAAATATTGCAAGTAAGCATATCTAGATAAGATAATTGAACAAGCGATACCAAGATAATTTTCTTCACCTTTTTGTAAGAATTTTAAATCTTTAACAACAATGACTTCGCTTTTTAGATAATTATAATAAGTTTTTGGTGACACGAATTGATTTACTAATTTATCTTCAACCGGCATTCCAATTTTTTGCATTACGTTTGTTACTGCTTGATTATATAATTTGGCTTTAATATTTGCTAAATTATTACCAGCTTTAACCATTGCATTGTAATGAGAATTATCAAGAATTAAAAGACTGTAAATAATTCGATCTTTAATTTCTTTTGCTACTTGCACTAACTCTTTATTATCCATTTCTTTGGGATCGCGTACTCCGACACTCAATAGCCAGTCGTAATCGCGTTCATCAACGTAACAAGAAACCACGCATAGAGGTCCAAAGAAATCACCAGAACCAGTTTCATCGCAAGCAATATGACTAATATTTACATAGTGATGATCGACCGTACCAGAGTAGGGAAGAGTCGCAAGTTTATCGTAAGCATGCATATTAATAACACTTATTCTTTTTGAATTATTTTTTTCTACATTCATGTTCTTCACTTGCCTCCTAGTCCTAATATTATTATAACATGTTTTTAATATTTTTGACAGTACAAATTTGTTTTGATACAATGTATACTAAAAGAAATTGAGGTGTTTCCATGAATTTTGTGATAAATCCGATTTTCATTGATATAATTATTGCACTAATTATTTTATTAATGGTAATCTTTGGTTATATTAAAGGTTTTGTTTATAGTGCTTATCGTTTAGCGTCAACGGTTGTTTCTTTGATTGTAGCTTTATATCTATCAAGCTATTTAGCAGTTATTTTTAAGATTTATGAAGTACAGGGAATCGGCCAAGGTGTTGGCGAGATGATTAATCGATTTTTAATTTTTATTATTCTTTTAATTGTTTTAAAAATTATTTTTGCTTTTATTGGAAAAATTATTATTCCTTTATTAAAAGGAATAATTGATACAATAGGATTATTAAGAAAGCTAGATGGTCTTTTAGGGTCAATTTTTAATCTAGTTGAAAGTTTAATTTTGATTTATTTAGCTTTAGTTTTCATTATTACACCGATTGTTCCTGGTGGTAAAGAAGCAGTTGAAAATACTATTATTGCAAATAAGATATTAGAATTAGTACCAACGCTTAGTGAAGAGGTAAAAAAATTAAGTGATGGTAATAATGTTATTGATCAAATAATTAATGATGGTTTAAATAATGATAGTTTTGATAGTGATTCAATGAATTCAATTATTACTTCACTTACAACAGCTTATGATTGGGGCTTGATTGATCAAGAGTATCTTGCAGATATATTATATCGTTATTATGATCAGGTCCAAACACCAATAGCGGTTAATAGTGAACAATATAATCAGACAGTTGAGTTATTAAATAAGTTAAATATGGTTGAGTTTGATCAAAGTAGAGTTTTAAATAAAATGGTAGTGAGTGGATAAAAATGAAAGATATATATGATACTTTAGAATTTAATCAGATAAAAAAAAGAATAAGTGAATATTGTGCAAGTGATTTGGCTAAAGAACAAGTATTGAAAATTATGCCATTTAGCGATTATGATGATTTATTATTGGAACAAAAGTATTTAGATCAGGCAATTCGTCTGGTCTATAAATATGGTCGCTTACCAATTGGTTCTTTTGTAGATATTAAACCTTATTTAAATAAGGCCAATAAAGATGGAACATTATTTGGCGATGAGTTTGTCGCAATAGTTTATTTATTAAATAATGTTAAAGAAATTAAAGAATACTTAGATGATAAAGAATTAGATGATGACGAGTTATTTCAATTTTGTCAACAATTGATTTTACCAAAACAATTATTAGATAGCATTAATCGTTGTATTGATAGCAGTGGAAATGTATTAGATAGTGCCAGTCCAAAATTAAAACAGTTACGACGACAAATAATTTCAATAGAAACTAATATTCGTAGCCGGATTGAACAAATCAAAAGTGCTAATAAAGATTATTTAAGTCAGGAAAATATTTCTAGTCGTAATAATCATTTAGTTTTACCAGTTAAAGCAGGTAATCGAAATAATGTTAAGGGAATTGTTCATGCTGTTTCTTCTAGTGGACAAACAATGTTTATTGAACCAGATGTAATTGTCCAAATGAATAATCAGCTTGTTAATGTTAAAGAAGAAGAAAGACGCGAAGTACAGCGTATTTTAAAGATGCTTTCAGTTGCCGTCAAAGAAAATTATGATTGTTTATATGAAAATCAAGAATTAATGGTAGCTCTTGATGTGATTTTTGCTAAAGCAAATTATGGTATTAAATTAGACGCTATAGTACCAGAAGTAGTAACTAGCTATGAAACATTGAGTTTAAAAAAAGCCCGCCATCCATTAATAGATCAAGATAAGATCGTTGCTAACGATATTGTTTTAGCGCCACCTAAACGAACTTTATTAATTAGTGGTTCAAATACTGGGGGTAAAACAGTTGTTTTAAAAACTGCTGGACTTTTAAGTTTAATGTCATTATGTGCAATGGCGGTACCTTGTTTACAAGCAACAGTACCATTATTTGACCAGATTTGTGTTGATTTGGGTGATGAACAGTCAATTGAACAATCATTATCAACTTTTTCTAGTCATATGAAACGATTAGTGGAAATTACTAATCAAGTTACTGAAAAATCATTAGTTTTATTAGATGAAGTAGGTTCGGGAACAGATCCTCATGAGGGTCAAAGTATTGCTGAGGCTATTTTAAGATATTTAAAACAAATTAATCCAATTGTTTTAGCTTCTACCCATTATTCTGGATTAAAAGAATTTGCTAAAAATGAAGATTCAATTTTAGTTGCTGCAGTTGAGTTTGATCAAGAAAAGATGCGACCAACATATCGATTAATTGCTGGTAGTGTTGGTAACTCTTATGCAATCGAAATTTCAAGAAGATTAGGGTTAAAACCAGAAATTGTTGATATGGCTTTTAAAATTAAAGAAGAAAGCTTAACAGATACTGAAAAACTAATGGAAAAACTACACGATGAATTAACAGCGGTGCAGTTACAAAAAGATCAGTTAGAAGAGCTGACTAAGGAAACAGAAGCTAACCAAAAACGGTATCAGCGTTTAATTGAAAACTATGAAAAGCAAAAAGATAAGATGTTACAAGATGCTAAAAAACAGGCTAATCAACTATTGGAAGAAGCAAAACAGGAAATTGATATTGTTGTTGAAGATTTAAAGAAAAGTTCAACGATCAAACCACATGTTGTTATCGATGCTAAAAGAAACCTTGATTTATTAAAACATGAAGAGAAAAAAGAAATAAACAATGAAAAACGAGATTACCAAATTGGTGATGTTGTTAAGGTTTTATCAGCAAATCGTCAAGGTGAAATTCTATCAATTAATAAAAAAGGGGTTTTAACTATTGATATGAGCGGTTTAAAAGTTAATGCTAAACCTGGAGAAGTAATGTTTGTATCAAAAAAAGTTAAACCTAAAAAAGTAAGATCTAATCTTAAAGCAGTTCGTAAAGCATCAAATCAAAGTGTAGAAATTAATATTATTGGTCAACGCTATGAAGAAGCTATGCGTAATGTTGATAAATTTTTAGATAATGCTTTAGTCAATAATTATTCTATGGTAAGAATAATTCATGGTATGGGAACTGGAGCATTACGAAATGGAGTGCGACAATTGTTGAAAAAAAATAAAAATGTTGTTAGTTATCGCGATGGTGGTCCTAATGAAGGAGGACTAGGGGCAACTCTAGTATATTTTGAATAATGGATCGCCAGATGATTAAAGATAAACTTTCATTATTACCGTTACAACCTGGTTGTTATTTAATGAAGGATAAAAATAATGAAGTTATTTATGTAGGGAAAGCAAAGAAACTTAAAAATAGGGTATCTTCTTATTTTGTTGGGGCTCATAATTATAAAACGACAAAATTAGTCCAGGAAATTGTTGATTTTGATTATATTGTAACTGATTCTGAAAAAGAAGCATTGCTATTAGAGATCAATTTAATTAAAGATTATTCTCCAAAGTATAATATCTCTTTTATGGATAATAAATATTATCCTTATATTCAATTAACTAGAGAGAAAAATCCGCGTTTAAGAATTGTTCGTAATGCCCAGGATAAAAAACATAAACACTTTGGACCATTTCCTGATGGAACAGCAGCTAGAGAGACCTTTAAATTATTAAATCGTTTATTTCCGTTGCGTAAATGTAATCATATTCCTAAAAAGCCATGTTTATATTATTCGTTAAATCAATGTGTAGCTCCTTGTTTACAAGAAGTCGATGAAGCAGTTTATAAAGAAATAACATCAGGAATTACTAAATTTATTCAAGGTGATACTAAAGAAGTTATTAATAGTTTAACTGATAAAATGATGGCTGCCAGTGAAGTTCAAAATTATGAACTGGCCAAAGAATGTCGGGACTTGATTGTGCATATTCAACATGTTACAAGTAAACAGCATGTCCAATTCAATGATTTGGTTGACCGGGATATTGTTGGTTACTATCATGATAAGGGATATTTATGTTTGCAATTGTTTTTCATGCGAAATGGAAAATTATTGGCTCGTGATTTAAATCTGGTTCCGTTACAAGATGATTTTCAAGAACAGATTATTTCGTTTTTAGTAAGTTTTTATCAAGAAAATACTGAACCTAAAGAATTATTAGTACCTAAAGATTTGGATGTTGATTTGTTGAAGGAGATTATTACATGTAAAATAATCAAGCCTCAAAAAGGAAATAAAGCTAGTCTAGTGGAAATGGCTAATGAAAATGCTAAAGAGCAGTTAGAAAAGAAGTTTTTGCTGATTCAAAAAAACGAAGCAGCAACAATTGGTGCTATCAAGCAATTAGGACAGCTATTGGATATTCCATTACCTAGAAGAATTGAGTTGTTTGACAACTCAAATATTCAAGGAGCTTATGCGGTAGCTGGGATGGTATGTTTTAAAGATGGAGTTCCATCAAAAAAAGATTATCGTAAATTTAAAATTAAAACCGTTGAAGGACCTGATGATTATGCCAGTATGAAAGAAGTAATATATCGTCGCTACTATCGAGTATTGATGGAAGGATTAGAAAGACCGGATTTAATAATTGTCGATGGTGGTAAAGGGCAGATCAAGGTAGCTAAAGAAGTAATAGATGGTTTAAATTTAAATATAAAAGTATGTGGGTTAGCTAAAGATGATCGGCATTCTACTTCGATGTTATTAGACAGTGATGGTAATGAGGTTAAAATTGATCGTAAAAGTGAATTATTCTTTTTGCTTACTAGAATGCAAGATGAAGTGCATCGTTATGCTATTAGTTTCCATAAAAATGTTCGTTCTAAATCGCTGTTTCAGTCGATATTAGATGATGTTGAAGGCATTGGTCCTAAACGAAAAAAACTTTTATTACGTAAATTTGGTAGCGTTAAACGTTTAAAAGAAGCAAGCTTACAACAGCTTGAAGAACTATTGCCAAAAGACGTAGCAGCAAATCTGTTCAATGTACTAAAAGATGACACTTAAAAACAAAATTCTCATATATTATAATATGAGGTGAATTGATGATGAATATTATCCTGACCCCAAGGGAAAAGGAAATTTTTGATTTGCTTGTAAAAAATCAGTCTACTAAAGAGATTGCTAAAACATTAGGGATAAGTGAAAAAACAGTTCGTAATCACATTTCTAATGTGATCCAAAAATTAGGGGTTGATTCACGAATTCAAGCGGTTTTTGAGTTGATTAGATTTAAGGAATTAGAATTATAGGCTAATTCCTTTTTTGTTATGTAAAATATTTATAATATCTATAGTCATGGCGTTTTTTTGGGAAATATGCTAAAATAGGTTGTAATTGTTATTTAATATATAGATTAGTGGTTATATTAATAATGTAGATTTTTTAAATATAGTTTTAATATGATTGAATAAGGGTGATTTTATGAAACTTAGAAAAGGACATTTATATATAATTGTTACATTGTGTTTTGTAATATCTTTTGTTGCCATTAATTGTAAATATGATCGTTTTTATCGTGTTAATGGAATTAACAATGATAATCGTGCTTTAATAGAGATGTATTTAGATGAACAGGAACAAGAATATTTAATCGAAAATGCTATTCCTGTAAACGAGTTTATTAAATATATTACTTATTCAGAGTTTAATCTAGAATATTATCAATTTTATAATGCGTTAGATAAAACTAAAAAATATAGTAATTATGATGAATTGATTTCGGTAGCCAATCAGTTAGCTAATAAATTAGAAGTAGCTTATGGTAATGATGCTATTTCATATTGTGATACGCTAGTTCATAATGATCTGGTTTTAGCTTATATTAATCAAGATTCTTTTGATTTTGATAATATTGATTATTATCAGTTAATTCGTTCAATATACGATGAAAGTGATTATAGCTATATTAGTGATACAAATAAATATATTCAAATAATGCAAGAAGATAAAGACTTAAATGATGATGATTTATATGATCAGGTTAAGGAATTAAGCGCTAATTTTACTAAAACATCATTGGCAACGTTGTTCAATACTGAATTACAGCTAAATGCTCAAAGGATTTATAATCCAAGTGATCCAACATTAGTGGTTAATAATACAACATATATTGGTGGCTATGAACCGAAAAATCTTGTTACTACATTAGGTATTCCAAGAACAAATTACTCTATGTATTTACAAGAAGAAACATTTAATCATTTATTGGAAATGTATCGGGCTTGTTATCAAGAATGTGGTAGTGGAATGATTTTAACAAAAGCCTATGTTGGTTATGATGTAGCTACTTTAGAAGATCGTGGGGTAGTTGCTGGATATAACGAATTTCAATTAGGTAATACTGTTACATTGCAACAATTAGAAATTAGTGTTGAAGATTTTGTGGAAACAGAGATTTATCAATGGCTATTAAATCATAGTTATGAATACGGATTTGTTCTTCGTTATCCGGCTGATAAAACAATTATAACTGGTCATGAATTTAATCCAACGATATTTAGATACGTCGGTGTTGAAGTAGCAACAACTATGCATCAGCAGAACTTATGTTTAGAAGAATATAATAATTTAAATGTTAATGAATAAAACGGGCTTGATTGGCTCGTTTTTTTGTTTAAAATAATCATTTTAAAATCGATAGTTCATATGATTATAATGGGGTGACCAGAAATGAAGAAAAAGCTTTTAATAATTTTTGCTATCGGTATTTGTGCTGTGGCTAGTTTTGTTTATTTGAAAAATAATAATGAAAAAGAAAAAACAGCTAACACAAATGATCCAAATTATCAAACTGTTGTTTTTAAAGATAAACAAGATACATTAGTTCCTATAACAGTTGATTTTGCTAGGGAAATGGAAGATGATACAAAATATAGAAATATGATTGAAGTGATGAAATCAACCGATTATGAATATTTAGGATTATATCCTATTTTAGATTCCAATTTACAAGTAAATGCTATTTCTTTAAATGAAAACTCATTAACATTTGATTTAAGTGATCATTTATATGTAAATAATAATCAGGAAGCATTAGATATTTTAGAAATGTTTTCTTATGTATTTTGTGTTGATGGTGTTAAAAAAGTTAATTTAAAAATAAATGGTAATGATATAAGTGAAATTCCTAATAGTACGATACCTACTAGCTGTATTACTGATAATTTAGGCATAAATAATTTTGAATCATCTACGAATTATATTTATAAAACAACGCCAGTAGTAGTTTATAATACTAAAAAAATAAATAATAAAGAATATTATGTTCCAATTACAAAAAGAGTAGAAACAAATGCTACCGATATAGATACAAAAGTTGCTTTGATGTTAGAAGAAATCGAATATGATAAACCGCTAAGTTTAGTAGATAGCTGCTCGTTGCAAGAAGGGGTATTAACGATTCATCTAGCACCAAATATTTTAAATGATAATGAATCGATAGATAATACATTATATAATCGTATCGTTAAGTCAGCTAATCATCTTGATAATGTTGAAAGTGTTTCGATTTTTATTGATGATCAGGAAATTTTACCAGTTGAAGATGTTAATGGTGAAGTTGATAATCGAATAAAAATATAATATGATTTCTTTTTTTTGACTGATTGTGTATAATGTTGTTTAGGTGATGAAAGTGAAAAAGATAGTAGTAATGTCAGATAGCCATGGTTATCATCGGGCAATTGAAGAAGTAAGAGATTTAGAACCTGATGGTGATGTATATGTTCATTGTGGTGATAGTGAGGCAGAACCAGAATTACTTGAAGGCTGGGTTGTTGTTCGAGGTAATAATGACTGGTTTTATCCTTATGATGAAGAAGCTGTTTTTGAAATTGAAGGGGTGCGGTTTTTAGTAACTCATGGACATCGTTATGGCTATTATAATCGTAAAGAAGCAATGGTTGATGATTTGAAACGGCATTATTGTGATGTGTTGTTATCTGGTCATACGCATGTTCCTCAATTTGAAGAAGAATCTGGTTTTTATTTGATTAATCCTGGTTCGACAACTTTACCTAGACGCGGCAGTGATAAGATGTATTGTGTGATAAATGTCGACGATGGTAAAATAGATGTAAAATTTAAACAAATTTTTTTCTAAAAATACTTGCACTTCTCTTTTAGATATGCTATTATATATGAGCAGTCAGGAAAGAGAGGTCTACGTAGCTCAGCTGGATAGAGCACACGCCTTCTAAGCGTGCGGTCAGGGGTTCGAATCCCTTCGTGGACGCCATTTAAAAAATAATGAGATTGATAAAATCTCTTGAAACCCTTGGTGTTAATCAAGGGTTTTTATTTTGTAATTTATTAGTTTTACATATAAGTATTGTTTAAGATATTAAAAATTATATTTTTAATAAAAAAGCAAGATAATCTTTTTTTAGATTTCTTGCTTTTGCATTTTTAGGTAATCATAGTTCTTCATTTAAGATTACATTAATCGTATGACGAGCATTTTGTTTAAAATCTATATTTTCATCATCATATGTAATCAATGCTTTCCATAAAGCCCAGCCTTTTGCTCGATTTATCATATCACTAGGTAAATTTGCTAAAAATATTTTTCTGGCTTCTTTATTAAAGTATGTCCAAGCCATAGCATAATCACATGCAGGGTCTCCAGTACCTAATATCCCAAAATCAATTATTCCATGAAAAGAGTTGTTTTGAATTAAAATATTCCCAGGAGCAATATCACCATGAACCCAAACATTTTTTTCGGTATATTTTTTTGAAGTACAAGTATCCCAGATATTTTTAAGCTGTTTAACTGGTAGACGATTTTCTAAAATCTTTAATGCTTTTAAAGTCTGGTCTTCATATACTTTTAAATCACCACCTCGAAAAAAATTATGCTGGCCGGCTTCTGGTCCGTTGCAACAATCAATCATTTGTAATTTTTTTAAGGCAGTGGCTAATTCTTTTGCAAGCTGTTTTTGATTAATATTAGGACATTCAAACAAAGTGTTACCTTCGATCCATTGGTTGATTGACCAAGGGAAGGGAAAATAGCCAGTTGGTTTACCGATAGCAATTGGTTTTGAAATTGGATAATCAAGATGTTCTTGTAAATAGGGTAACCAGCGATTTTCTTTTTCAACTTGTTTAGCATATTCGTGACCACTAGGCAGGCGGATTGACATCGTATTTCCTAAATGGAAAGTACGGTTATCATGACCACTTTTAGCAACCGGATAAATTTTTAATTCTTGCCATTGAGGGAATTGTTCTTTAATTAATTTTTTAGGTATCGCTACTGATATTTCCATAATCTAACTCCTTTAAAATATTTTTTTATAGTCTATCATTCTTTTTGTTGTTATACAATGGAGGGTGATTTTTATATATGAATATTAATTCAAAATATAAGGAATCACTAAAAAATAAACCCCAATCAGCATAATGCCAATTGGGGAGAACAAATTTTACTTATTTAGTGTGTCCGCTTGACAGGGACCAGATCAAACATTAAGAGTTTATTGTCTTATTGAAATCTAAAAAATATTATTTTTAAAATAACTTAGGAACAAAGATAATAAGTCCAATAACCACTGAAGCGATAGCGCTGATCAATACAGAACCAGCGGCAACATCTTTTGCGTATTTAGCGAGTTCATGATAGTTAGGAGAACAAAGGTCAACAACTGCTTCGATAGCGGTATTTACTAGTTCTAAAGAAATAACTAGAGCAAACAGTAAGATACAAATTAACCATTCTGTTGTTGATAGATGAAAAATAAAGCCACAGATAATAACTAAAATCATAACTGAAATATGAATTTTAATGTTTCTTTCTTTTTTGATACAGCTAATGATGCCGGAAATGGCATAGCTTAAACTTTTGTAAAATGGATCTTTATGCATAAAATTAGCTCCTTAATTATTTTTATTTTTAATAAAGATATTCAATATCGTGTTAGATTGATTAAAAGGTTAATAATATTATATAATATTGTTTTATTGCTTTCAATGAGCCGTATTGGTATAAAAAATGTCTAAATGAGTATTTAGGCATTTTTGATAACTTTTTTGTTATTGAATAATTTATTATAGATTAATCTAGTTATTGGTCCGGCTGCAAACAGATTCCATAGCAAAGCCATTGGGAAATTTTTTATTACAGTGCCCACCCAAATAGCTGGTAATAGGTATAATGAATTTTCAGCCAGGACAATATTAAAAATAATTGAGGCAACTAAAGACATAGTAGGACACATTATTAAAACTGTACAACATGAAGTAATCATACTTATAAAAAAAGGATTATCGCTTTCGGGTCTTACAATTTTTTTGGCTAAATATAAACCAATTGGATTTCCCCAAAAATTAGAAATTATAAATACAATTATCGTCATAAAACTGCTCTCTTTTAAAGCGTTTAAAAACACAGCGTTTGTCATATTACTAAAACTACCTGGTATTAAATTATAACCGGCATTAATGGCGTTGTTATATACCTCCATTCCATAAGTCATCGTAATTGACATTAAAATCCCAAAGATAAGCTTTTGTGCTTTTGTTTTTGGCATTACATAATCTCCTTTCGGCAATAAAATTAGAAAAAGGCGTTAATCTTTGAATTTAATTTCATAGACTACGCCTTTTCGACTTATTTCTATTAAAAAGATTATTGCCAATTTCTAGCTAGATTTTATCAAAATCGATTTTTGTTGTCAAAATAAAAATAGCAGATAACTTTGTTTCTCGATATAAAAAAGATTTAACTAACTTGGTTAATAGCTAAATCTTTTCTTGATTAATAATTATAAAATTCCTAATAATGCTTGCATTGAAAGACAAACAGCGGTAATAGAAACCCAACAGCAAAATCCCATGAAAATTGGTTTAGCACCACTTTTGATTAGTTTAACGATATTAGTATTTAATCCAATGGCGGCCATTGCCATGATAATAAAGAATTTACTTAATTCTTTTAATGGAGCAGTAACTGTTCCTGGTAGATTAAATACAGTTGTAATGACTGATGCTAATACGAAAAATAAGATAAAAAACGGGAATATTTTTTTGATATCAAATGTGCTTTCACTTTTATCAGCGTCACGAGTTCTTTTTATTGCTAATGCTAAAGTAATTGGGATAATTGCTAATGTTCTTGTAAGTTTTACGATTGTCGCTTGATCTAATGTATTGCTGCCATGAATACCATCCCAAGCAGCAGCAGTAGCTGTTACTGATGAAGTATCATTAACAGCACTTCCAGCGAAAATTCCAAAGCCTTCGTTAGATAAACCTAATATCCCACCTAATGTTGGGAAAATTAAAGCTGCTAAAATGTTAAATAAGAAAATAACTGAAATTGACTGAGCAATTTCTTCATCATCGGCTTCGATGACTGGTGCAGTTGCTGCGATCGCTGAACCACCACAAATAGAAGAACCGACACCAATCAATGTTGAGATCTTTGATGGCATTTTTAAGACTTTACATAAAACATATGCTACAACAAGAGAAGTTGTAATTGTTGATAAAATTATTGGCAGTGAAGAGCTACCAGTTTTGACTATATCACCTAAATTCATTCCAAACCCTAATAAAATTACCGCATATTGCAGTATTTTTTTAGATGTGAAAGTAATACCGCTTTGAACTTTACTTTTATCTTTAATGGCAAATGTAATGATCATTCCCATTAAAATTGCAAATACTGGTCCACCAACTAACGGGAATTGTTTTCCTAAAAAGTAAGCGGGTAAGGCTATTGCTAGACATAAAAGTACCCCTAAAGTGTTGTTTTTTATTTTTGACATAATGTTCCTCCCTTTGACAGAGTCATTATAGCTAAAAAATATAATAAAATAAAATTATAATTATTTATTTAACGATAAAAATATGTTATAGTTAATATTGGGTGATTGGAATGCTTGATTTTCGTATTGATACTTTTTTAGCTGTCTGTAAATTTATGAATTTTACTAAAGCTAGTCAATATTTAAATATTACGCAGCCTGCTGTTTCTGGACACATCCGATATTTAGAAGAATATTATCAAGTTAAACTGTTTGTTTATTCGGGTAAAAAAATGTATTTAACTAAAGAGGGCAAGATTTTACTTGAAGTTGCTACAACATTAAAACATGATGATATTTTTTTAAAAAACAAGTTAAAAAATCGTTCTAATAAACAAGAATTGATTTTTGGAGCAACTTTATCAGTTGGCGAATATATCATGCCTAAAATTATCAATAGCTTGTTACAAGAAAATTGTAATCTGGCTATTAAAATGCAAGTAGCTAATACTAGTGAACTTTTAAAAGGTATTAATGAAGGAAATTTAGATTTTGCAGTAGTTGAAGGTTATTTTAATAAAAATGAATATGATTATCGGACTTTTTGCCATGAAAATTATATTTGTGTTGGTCCGAGTAATTTAAAGATTGATTCAGTAGTGGATATAAATGAGTTGTTTAAATATAATCTAATTATTCGAGAAACCGGTTCAGGATCACGTGAAATTATTGAACGCTGGCTAAAAGAGCGAAATATGAATTTACGAGATTTTGAAAATATAATTGAAATTGGTAATATTAATATGATCAAACATCTTGTTGCTAATTTACAAGGAGTTACTTTTATTTATCAAATGGCGGTAATCGATGAACTTAAGCAAGGCAAATTAAAAGAAATTAAAATTAATGATATGCAAATTAGTCATGAGATTAATTTTATTTGGCGTAAAAATAGTGTTTTTAGTGAATACTACCAGCAATTATTTGCACTATTTCAATTGCAAAATACTAAAGTATTGCTATAATAGATGAATAAAAGGAGTGATGAACATGCCTTTAACTGATGATGATTTTTTAAAGGATAGTAAACTAGAGCTTTATAATGAAGTGATTGAAAGTTTACAAGAGCAAGAAGAAAAAGTAGAAGAGATTGACTATCAGTTAGATTTATCAGAAGATGATGAATAAATTTTACATGACAAGGAGAAAAAATGATCGAAGAATATATTGCTAATAATCAGTTTCAAGATGCCTTAGATTTGTTAAATGATATGAGCGATGAAACAACACGTTATCAGCGTTTGGTTTGCCTATATGGTTTAGGTGAATATCAACAGGCTAAAGCAGAGGGAATGTTAGCTAAAGCTAAAGCAACAAATACTTATTATGATGTTGTTAGCATCTATGTTGCAACATTAAAAGAACTAGAAGAGTATGAAGATGCTATTAATATTATGATCGAAGAATTATCTATGCCTTACATTCCTTTTGAATATGAAACTGTATTTAATGCTGCTTATGATGAATTGTTGTTAGCTAAGCACGAGGCTAATGAAGGAATGGAACGATATAATCGTGCTTTTAGTATTGAAGATATGGAGAATATCTTATCTCGAGATCAAATTAATGAAGATTTACTTTATATGGCAATTGAACAGATGGAAGGAATGAATATTCGTCGTTTAATGCCGGTAATTCGTAATTTTTTAAAAAATGAACAGAAACCAGCATTTGCTAAAAGTTTATTGATAGAATTAATGATTGATCAAGAAATTGATGAAGATCTAGAATTAGTAAAAAATGGTATCAACTATGATATTAATCCTAGTTTTGCCCCATTGGTATTAAACCAGGAGGTTGGTGAAGGAATTTTAAAATTACTATCAGAAGCGATAGAAGATGAAAATCCTTCATTGTTTGCTTTATGTGAACAGTTTTTAAGTTATTATTTATATTTAGTTTATCCTAAATATATTGATGACTATGATTATCGACCAATAGCGGGGGCTATTCATTATCATTTAGCTTCAATGCAATATATCGATATCGAAATGGAAGATATTGAATTTTTATATAATTGTGACAAAGAGGATGTCTTAGAAAAGCTAAATGAAATTAAAGAAATAGAGTATTAATGAAAAAAATTGAGTGATTAATTGTTCAAATAAGTTGAATTAATGATATTGTTAGTATATAATACGTGATGAAACTAAAGAAGGAGAATAGTATGAAAATCAGTAATAAAAAATTAGAAAAAGCAATTGTTGAATTAACAGTAGCGTTTGAAAGTGATGAATGGAAATCAACTCAAGATAAAGCGCTTAATAAATTAGCTAAAAGTGTAAAAATTGACGGATTTAGACCAGGAAAAGCTCCTGTTGCGTTGATTAAATCAAGAATATCAAAAGCTAGTATTTTACAAGAAGCTTCTGATATGATTTTACAAGATAAATTTGTTCAAATTTTAACTGATGCTCAAGTTGAACCAGTGGCTCAACCAACTTTATCTGTTAATAAAATTAGTGAAGATGAATTAGAAGTAGTTATCAATGTACCTGTTAAACCTGAAGTAGAATTAGGAGAATATAAAGGTTTAGAAGTTAAAAAAGGTCGTGTAGCTGTAACTAAAAAAGAAATTGAAGAACAATTATCTAACTATCAAAGTCAATTTGCAGAATTGTCAGTTAAAGAAGATGGAAAAGTTGCTAAAGGTGATACTGCAGTAATTGATTATGAAGGATTTATTGATGGTGAAGCTTTTGATGG
This sequence comes from Erysipelatoclostridium sp. An173, assembly GCF_963931465.1. Taxonomy (GTDB): domain Bacteria; phylum Bacillota_I; class Bacilli_A; order Erysipelotrichales; family Coprobacillaceae; genus Thomasclavelia; species Thomasclavelia merdavium. Next base: position 898,722 of record NZ_OZ007017.1, read on the forward strand.
TGGAAAAGGTGAAAACTATCCATTAGAAATCGGAAGCGGTTCTTTCATTCCAGGATTTGAAGATCAATTAATTGGAATGACAACTGATAATGAACAAGAAATTAAAGTAACTTTCCCAGAAGATTATGGAGCACCTAATTTAGCTGGTAAAGAAGCTACATTTAAAGTAACTGTTCATGAAATCAAAGAAAAACATTTACCAGAAATCGATGATGAATTAGCAAAAGATGTTAACATCGATGGTGTAGAAACTTTAGAACAATTAAAAGCACATATTAAATCACAAATTAAAGCTCGTAAAGAAAATGAATCTGAAAACAAATTCATGGATGACATTTATAAAGCTTTAATTGCTTCATCTAAAGTTGAAGATAGTGATGCTTTATTAAAACAAGAACAAGATATGATGTTACAAGAAATTGAACAAAATTTACAAAGACAAGGTTTAAACTTCGAAGTTTATGAACAATTCACTGGAAAATCTAAAGAAGATGTTTTAGAAGATATTAAACCTCAAGCAGAAGAAAGAGTTAAATTAAATTTAATTTTAGAAGCAATTATTAAAGAAGAAGAATTAGCTGTAACTGATGAAGAACGTGAAGCTGAATTACAAAAAATTGCTGATATGTATCAAAGAGAATTAGATGATGTTAAGAAAATTTTCGAAGGAAATATGAGCCATGTTGAAAATGATATCTTAACTCGTAAAGCTATTGATTTAGTAAAAGACAATTTAAAGAAATAAAAAGACGCTCATAACATGCGTCTTTTTAGTAAAATTAGAAAATAGGAGGGAAAAAAATGGAAGAACAAACTGTATTAACATTGCCAGTAGTTTGTACTCGGGGTATGGTTGTATTCCCAGAAAACCATCTAACATTAGATGTTGGACGCCCAGTAAGTTTAAAAGCACTTCAATTAAGTACTAATGAGCATGACAACAATATCATTTTTGTTTCGCAAATTAATCCTTTAGAGGATAATCCTTCTTTTGATGATGTGTACCATATTGGTACTCTTTGTAAAATTGAACGTAAAGTAAGACGTGATAGCTCTGGAACAATTAAATTAACTGTTCGCGGTGCTAAAAGAGTTGAGCTTACAAATTTTGAATTACATCAAGGTAGCCTTTATTCAACTGTGAAAATCATTGAAGATGAATTTGGTGATCGTAATGAAGAGGTTGCCTTAGTGCGTAAAGCAACTTCATATTTTGAACAAGCTAAACGCTCTATGCCAAATATGCCTTTAGATTCAATTAATCGATTAACAAGTGGTGTTTCTGCAAGTGTTTTAGCAGATACAATTGCGCAATATTTACCAATTGATTTGAAGCAAAAACAAAAAATCTTAGAAACATTTAATATTAATGAAAGATTACTACAAGTTATTAGTTCAATTGAATCAGAAAAAGTTATTGGTGAAATTGAAGAAACAATTAATCGTAAAGTACGTGAAAGTATTGATGAAAACCAACGTGAATACTATTTACGTGAAAAATTAAGAGCGATTAAAGAAGAATTAGGGGACAGTGTTCCTAAAGAAGACGACGCTGAAACAATTCGTGAAGAATTAAATAACAATCCTTATCCTCAACATGTTAAGGATAAAATCGAAGAAGAGTTACGTCGTTTTGAAACAATGCCTGCAGCTTCATCAGAAGCTAACGTTGTTAGAACATATATTGACTGGATGATGAAAACTCCTTGGTATCAAGAAACTAAAGATGTTGAAGATATCCAGGCAATTGAAGATGTTTTAAATGAAGATCATTATGGTCTAGAAAAAGTTAAAGAAAGAATTGTTGAATACTTAGCAGTTAAACAAATGACTAAGTCTTTAAAAGCACCAATTATTTGTTTAGCTGGTCCACCAGGTGTTGGTAAAACTTCAATTGCTAAAAGTATTGCTCGTGCCTTAGATCGTAAATTTATTAAAGCTTCATTAGGTGGAGTTCGTGATGAAGCTGAAGTACGTGGTCATCGTCGAACTTATTTAGGATCAATGCCAGGTAGAATCATTCAAGGAATGAAAAAAGCCGGTGTTGTTAATCCAGTATTTTTATTAGATGAAATTGACAAAATGTCAAGTGACTACAAAGGTGATCCTACTAGTGCAATGCTAGAAGTATTAGATCCTGAACAAAACAGTTTATTTTCTGATAACTATTTAGAAGAACCATATGATTTATCAAAAGTATTGTTCATTGCTACAGCAAATGATTTAGGTAATATTCCTGGTCCATTACGTGATCGTTTGGAAATTATTGAATTATCATCATATACTGAACAAGAAAAACAAATGATTGCAAAAAATCACTTAGTTAAAAAACAATTAAAAGCACATGGTTTAAATGAATCACAATTAGTTTTTGAAGATGATGCATTAATGTATATTATTCGTCACTATACTCGTGAAGCTGGTGTGCGTGATTTAGAAAGATTAATTGCAAAAATTTGTCGTAAAGCAGTATTAACAGTTTTAAAAGAGAAAAAAGAAACTTTAGTAGTAACTGTTGATAATTTAGAAGAATTATTAGGAAAAGCACCATTTGAACATACTAAAAAATTAGATCATAGCCAAGTAGGAGTTGTTACTGGTTTAGCTTATACTCAATTTGGTGGTGATATTTTACCAATCGAAGTTAATCATTTCCAAGGTTCTGGTAAGTTTATTATTACAGGACAACTTGGTGATGTCATGAAAGAATCAGCATCAATTGCTTTAGACTATATGAAAGCTAATAAAGAAAAATATGGTCTTGAGAATATTGCTTTTGATAAAGAAGATATTCATATTCATGTTCCTGAAGGAGCAGTTAAAAAAGATGGACCAAGTGCTGGGGTAACTTTAACAACAGCTATTTATTCAGCATTTAAAGATAAACCAGTTCGTAACGATGTTGCTATGACAGGTGAAATTACTTTACGTGGTAATGTCTTACCAATTGGTGGTTTAAAAGAAAAATCAATTTCAGCACATCGTTCAGGAATTAAAACAATAATCATTCCTAAAGATAATGCTAAGGATATTGATGATATTCCAAAATCAGTACAAGATGATCTAGAAATTATTTTAGCTGATCATATTGATACAGTTTTGGATCATGCACTTGTAAAATAAGGGTTAAAAAATTAACCCTTTTTTTCTTGACTATGTTACAATAAAAGAGGTGATAAAAATGGTAAAAATTAAAAAAGCACAATATGTTTTATCGGCAGCCTGGAAAAGTCAATGGCCTCAAGAAAGCTATCCAGAAATGTGTTTAGCGGGACGTAGTAATGTTGGTAAAAGCAGTTTTATTAATACGATGTTGAATCGTAATGGATTGGCCAAGGTTTCTAGTACCCCTGGTAAAACTAGAACTTTGAATTTTTATAATGTAAATGATGCATTATATTTTGTAGACGTTCCTGGATATGGTTATGCTAAAGTTAATGATAATATGACTAAACAGTTTGGTAAAACAATGGATGAGTATATTAGTGATCGTAATACTTTGAAAGGTTTTATTTTATTAGTTGATTATCGTCATAAACCAACTAAAGACGATGTTATGATGTATGAGTTTGTTAAACATCATAATGTGCCAGTGATGGTTGTTGCTACCAAAGAAGATAAGTTAAAGCGTAATGATTTAAAGAAAAATGAAAAGATTATTAAAGAAACATTAGGATTACATCCTGAAGATAAGTTTGTTCGTTTTTCTAGTTTAAAGAAAAAAGGTATCGAAGAAGCCTGGCAATTTATTTATCAGCTATGTGATATTGATTTTGAATAGACCTATAATAGGTCTTTTTTATTTGTCTTGATAAATATCTTATTTCATATTTTAGTGTTTTTTGCATATAGTTTCTATGGGAGGTAAATATGCAAAAGATATTTTTTGAAAAGCTGATTGATTTGAATCATCAACTAAATGAATTAGTATCATTATCGGTTGATGAATCTATTAATTATAAGATTGAAAGCGTTGGTGTTAGAGCAATTGGTAGTTTGATTGTTAATGGGGAGTATAATGAAAGTCAAAAGTTTAATGAAAATATTGATTTAGATATTTTGGCTACTTTTGATAAGATTGTTGATCAAAGAGATTTTAATATTAAAGTAGAAGATTTTGATTATCAGATTGTTGATGGAAACATAAAGATTAAAATTGAAGTTGGTATTCATGGAGTTATTGATGGCGAAGATCGGTTTGTCAAAGATGAAAATATTCCAGAAGTTAACGATGATCCAATCAAAGAAATTGAAAGTTTGATACGTGATAGTGATTTTGAATCTCAGGAAAAAGAAGTTGTTGAGGAAGCTGCAGGTAATCAAGAGCCGGAATTAGAGTTAACTAAAGAAGTCTATGAACCAGCAGTTATGCCAAATAAAGAGGATACTGTAAGTAATAATGCTAGTAAAACTACTGAAATTACGCCAAAAGAAAAGATGGTTGTTAATGAAATAAATGAGCAATTACAAGAAAAAGTATATCCAAGTAAATCACGGCCGATTTTTCAAGATAGTGAAGAAAGTGTTGGTACTTATTATTTATATATTGTAAAAGATAATGATAGTTATAGCAGCGTAGCAAAAAGATATGATATTGATGAAAAAATTATTCGTGATTATAACCAGGATAAGGTCTTAGAAGCTGGCAATGTTTTAATTATTCCATATGTTCCATGAACGAAATAATAAAAAATTCTTATTCGTTACATGTTATCGGTTATATTAAAGTAACAAAAAAAGTATTTAAGGTAAAATGTCAGGAAGGTTTTTTTAGTTTAAAATTTGTTGATGATACTAGTTTAACAGTAGTAATTGATCATATTGAAAGTTTGCATTTAAAGTGTTTTGTACCAATTATTCGTAATTGTAATAAACAGATTTTAACTAATTATCAGGATAAAAAGTTTTATATGTGTCCATGGTTGAATGATGATAATGTAATTATAAAAGAGTTGAAATTAAAGTTTTATTATGAGTGTTTGTCTTATTTGCATGCAACAACATTTTTTAATTATAGTGTTGCTAAGAACTATTTTAAATGTCAGATTGAAGAGATTAATGGTATAATTCATGAAAGAATGGTTTATTATAATGAAATCATGAATAATTTTGAAGTATTAGCTTATCGTAGTCCTACTGGCTGGATGTTTGTTTTGAATTATCATCGAATTGAATGGTGTTTGAATAAAGCTAAGGAATTATTACAAGAATATGAAAATTATGTTTGTAATTTAGATACAATAAGATTATGTTTGACATATAATAATTTTAGTTATAGTCATATTTTAATGAAAGAAAATTGTTTGATTTCAATTGATCAAATAAAGATTAATTTATGTATCTATGATATTTATAATATGTATCAAAAAATACCGGAATTAATTTTTGATTTTGATGTAATATTAGATAGTTATTTTTGTAAGATCAAATTATTAAAAGAAGAACGATTGTTGTTGCAATGTTTGTTGCATGTAATTCCAATTATTGAATTAGGAAATGATGAGGTAAATAATATTATTTTAATGTCACGGTTATTATATTATCTAGATTCAATTTCTTCTTTAAATAAAAAGCTTTCAATTGACTAGAACAAATGAATTTGTTAGAATGTATCTATAGCGATGATTAGGAGGAGTAAATCCGGAAGCTTTATAGAGAATCTCAGTTAGGTGGAAATGAGACAGGATAAAGGATTGAAGGTAGCCTAGGAGCATGTTTATTGAACTTGAGTAGGTAGACACGTATAACTGCGTTAAGGTTTTGAGGCATATTAGTAAATATGTAAAGTAAGGTGGTACCACGAGCATTCGTCCTTATGACGATGCTTTTTTTATTTTAAGGAGGAAATTATGGAGTATTCAATTATTTGGACGTTATTTTTTATTGGTTGTGCATTTATCTTTTTTTCTTATGGTAAAAAAATCCGTAAGTATCAAAAAATTCGTAAAGAGCAACAAATTCAATATGAGGATAATCGAGAAAAATATCGTCACTTTACAAGTGAATTATTTGATGAAACACCTGATGAAGAAATGACCCATGCGGTATTATTTCATATCATGGGTAAAGAAGATAAAATATTTGAAAGTGATGAAATCGGTAATTTGATTGATGTTTTGACACATAGTGAATTGCTTATTTATACAATTTATCAAGTTGAATTATCACTTGAAGGTGGTCGCGGGTCATTACATACATTCTTTATTAAAGAACCATATTGTACATATCGTCCATATGTTAAAGAAGCATTCGAAGCAGTTGATTGCCATGAAATTGCTGAATTAATGGTAGCGGCTGATAAATTAGCAACAGCAATTGAAAATGATGAAGAAATTGATATTGATGATGGTAGTGATTATGGAAATTATAATTTCTCTGATTTTACAAACGCACTAGCATCAGCATTAAAAACATCTGGAATTTTATTAAAAGCTGCTAAATTTATTCGTGAACACAAAGATGAATTTATTGATGCAGAAGATAAGGAGGAAAATGATGAGTAAACAACTTGAACCTAAATATAATCATCATAAAGTAGAAGCTGGAAAATATCGTCACTGGCTTGATAAAAAATATTTTGAAGCTGGTGATGTTAATAAAAAACCTTATTCAATAGTTATTCCACCACCAAATGTAACTGGGAAATTACACTTAGGACATGCTTGGGATACAACTTTACAAGATATGATTATTCGCTATAAAAGAATGCAAGGCTATGATGCTTTATGGCTTCCAGGAATGGATCATGCTGGAATTGCCACTCAAGCTAAAGTAGAAGCTAGAATGCGTGAAGATGGTATTTCTCGTTATGATTTAGGACGTCAAGGTTTCTTAGATAAAGCCTGGTCTTGGAAAGAAGAATACGCTTCAATCATTCGTAGTCAATGGGAAAAACTTGGTTTATCTTTGGATTATTCAAAAGAACGTTTTACTTTAGATGAAGGATTAAGCGAAGCAGTAAAAGAAGTCTTCGTTAAATTATACAACGAGGGATTAATTTATCAAGGTGAACGAATTATTAACTGGGATCCAGTTCAAAGAACAGCATTAAGTAATATTGAAGTTATTCATAAAGAAATTGAAGGACATATGTATTACTTTAAATATCAAATTGTTGATAGTGATGAACAATTAGTAATTGCTACTACTCGTCCAGAAACAATGTTTGCCGATCAAGCAATCTTTGTTCATCCAGATGATGAACGTTACACTCATTTAGTAGGTAAAAAAGCTATCAACCCAGCTAATGGTGAAGCTTTACCTATTATGGCTGATAGTTATATTGACATGTCTTTTGGTACAGCGGTTATGAAATGTACACCAGCTCATGATCCAAATGACTTTGCCCTTGCTAAAAAATATAATCTAGCAATGCCAATTTGTATGAATGATGATGGAACAATGAATGAGCTAGCTCATAAATATCAAGGAATGGACCGCTTTGAATGTCGTAAAGCTTTAGTAGCTGATTTTGAAAAAGCTGGTGTTGTTGATCATATTGAAAAACATTTACATCAAGTAGGACATTCTGAAAGAAGTAATGCTATTGTTGAACCATATTTATCAAAACAATGGTTTGTTAAAATGAAACCATTAGCTAAAGCAGCTTTAGAAAATCAATTAAAAGATTCTAAAGTAAAATTTGTTCCTGAACGTTTTGAAAAAACATTTACACAATGGATGGAAAATATTGAAGACTGGTGTATTTCACGTCAGTTATGGTGGGGGCATCGGGTACCAGCCTGGTATCATAAAGAAACTGGCGAAGTATATGTAGGTAAAACTGCTCCAGAAGACATTGAAAACTGGAAACAAGATGAAGATGTTTTGGATACTTGGTTTTCAAGTGCACTATGGCCTTTTTCAACTTTAGGATGGCCAAATGAAGATAGCGAGTTATTTAAACGTTATTTCCCAACTAACACTTTAGTTACTGGTTATGATATTATTTTCTTCTGGGTAAGTAGAATGATTTTCCAATCATTACACTTTACAAAACAACGTCCATTTGAACATGTTTTGATCCATGGTTTAATTCGTGATGAACAAGGTCGTAAGATGTCTAAGTCTTTAGGTAATGGTGTTGATCCAATGGATGTAATTGAAGAATACGGTGCTGACACATTACGTTTCTTCTTAACAACTAATTCTGCTCCAGGTATGGATTTACGTTATAGTCCTGAAAAACTGGAAGCGGCTTGGAATTTCATAAATAAAATATGGAATAGTGCTCGTTTTGTTTTAATGAATATTGATGATGATATGAAATACGAGGACTTATCATTTGATAATTTAAACTTATGTGATAAATGGATCTTGAATCGTTTAAATGAAGTTATCAAAGAAGTTGATACTAACATGGATAAATTTGAATTTGTTAATGTTGGTAATGAGTTATATAAATTTGTATGGGATGATTTCTGTTCATGGTATATTGAATTAACTAAAGTACATTTAAATAGTGAAAATGAAACTGAAAAACAAGCTAGCTTAAATACTTTAGTTTATGTATTAAATGCTATTGTTAAAATGTTACATCCATTTATGCCATTTGTAACTGAAGAAATCTTCCAAACTATGCCACATTTAGAAGAATCTATTTGTATTGCTTCTTGGCCAGAAGTAAATGAAGATTTTAGTGATGCAACTATTAACGATCAGTTTGCATATTTAATTGATATTGTTAAAGGTATTCGTGAAATCAGAAGCCAATATACAATTAAAAATGCTCGTGAAATCGCATATATTATTGAAACAAAAGATAGCCAAATTGAACAATTGATGGATCAATGTTTACCATATATTAAAAAATTATGTAATGCAATTTGTTCTGGTTATAATCTTGAAGCTAATGGTGAAGTTGCTAATATTACAATCAAAGGTGGAAATAGTTTATTAGTTGAATTAGGTGATTATATTGATAAAGAAGCTGAAAAAGAAAAATTACTTGTTCAATTAAAGAAACTTGAAGGCGAAATTAAACGCTGCCAAGGAATGTTAGCTAATGAAAAATTTGTTTCAAAAGCACCAAAAGAAAAAGTTGAGTTAGAACGAAATAAATTAGTTGATTATCAATCAAAATATGATGCAGTAAAAAAACAATTAGAACAAATGTAGATTAAAAGCGGTAGTTACGATTTTAGTAACTATCGTTTTTTTACATAATTCATTTTTTTAAAGAAAAAATGAAGGGTATAGGAGTATATATTAATAAAGGTTTAGTGGAAGGTGTGGCCTTTAAATTAGAAACAGGAGGAAAGGACTAATGAATGAATTACAACAAGATTTACAAATGGAAGTAAATGGCGGCGGCGTTGCCGGAATTATTTTCTTTGTCGTGATTGGAACAGCAGTTTATAAGATGTATAAATCAAGTGCCGGAAGAATTTCGATTCCTAGAATCATTTCAATTGAGTGGCGCTAAATGAAAGAATTAACAACTAAACAACAACGTCAAATTAGTGGTGGTTCGTCACTTGTATATGTTGTTACATCGATAATTATTGCTGCTGGTACAGGTTTATTTAGAGTTATGAGAAGTCACTTTTTTGCACGACGCTAATTTAATTTAAAGTATATTTACTTTTTGCCAGCATATATTTAACTTGGAGGGGTGAAGATGAAGATTATTCGAGTTACAGCTGTGCTGGCAATTTTATTATCATTATGCTTTGCGGGGATATATTTAAAATTTTTTTCGACAATAAATAGTCATATTGATGCTTACATAGTTCAAGTTGGAATTTATAAGCAGGAAGAAAATGCTAATGAAATGGTTGCTAAATTGACCCAGTTGCAAAAACCAAATTACAAGTATCAAAAAGATAATAATTATATAATAATTACAGGCGTGTTTTTAACTGAGGAGGAAGCAAAAAATATGGGTAATGATATTAGTGCTAATGGTATTACTTGTGTTATTAAACAAGAAAAATTTACATCTGATTTTAAAGAAAAAATAGAGCAACAGGATTATGAAGCAATTATTAAAGAATTAGGTTCATGAAACTTAGCAATTATCCTTTAGAAGAAAGGCCTCGTGAAAAAGCATTTTATCATGGTGTTGAAACTTTATCGAATGTTGAATTATTAGCATTAGTTTTAAGAACAGGTAATAAACAAGAATCAGTTATTGAATTAGCCCAGCGGCTTATTAATGAAATAGGCGGATTTGCTTATTTAAAAGATGTTAATTATAATTTGCTTACACAAATTAAAGGTATTAAACAAGCAAAAGCAATTGAGGTTTTAGCGATCGTAGAACTTGCAAAACGACTACAAAAACAACCCGCTAATTTTGCAGTTATTAAAGAGCCATTAGATGGCTATGAGTATGTAAAAAATAAACTGATGTTTGAACAACAGGAAAAAGTATTAGTTTTATGTTTGAATTCACGTTTAGAAGTTATCAAGGAAAAGATCGTTTTTATTGGTTCTAATAATATTTCAATTATTAGTAGTCGGGAATTGTTTAAAGAAGCTTTAATATGTGGAAGTAGTCGAATTGTAATTATCCACAATCATCCATCTGGCAATCCAGAACCATCAGTTGAAGATATTGAAGCTACTAAAAAAATTTTTAGTATTGCAAAAAAATTAGATATTGAAGTAGTGGATCATTTAATTATTGGTCGAAATAAGTTTTATAGTTTTCAAATAAATAAAGTTATAGAAGTTTAAAGTTAATTGATTATTTCTAATTAATGCCTTATAATGTTATAAATGTGAGGTGATATTTTGAATAATCGTAAAAAACAAAAAAACAAACGAATCATTTTTATTATTACAGTATCAATAATTGTGTTTTCTACTATTTCGTTGGTTATTTCAAGATCTCAAGGGGCTTTTGAGCGAATGATAAGCGATTCGATTGCTGCAGTTGAATATTATGTAATAAAAAAACCGATTGAGTTTGTAACAGATATATTTAATGAATATAATGAATTGAAAAATGTTTATGAAGAAAATAGAATTTTAAAAGCTAGATTATCAGCTTATGCAAGTGTTGAAGTTAATACTGATGTTTTATCTAATGAAATCGAAGAATTAAAAGAAATGTTGAATATTGAACATTTACCGACAGAATACAATATTAAAACAACTTCTATTATTCGAGAAAGTAATAGCTGGAATAATGAAATTACTATTGATTTAGGTAGTATGGCTGATGTTGAAGAAGATATGGTTGTAATTTCTTCTAAAGGGATGATTGGAAAAGTAATTTCAGTTACTGAAGTAACTGCTAGAGTTCAATTATTAACAGCTGAAAATCCTAATTCATCTTTACCGGTACAGATTATGAATGGTCAAGAAAATGTTTATGGTTTGTTGAATGGTTATGATGTAGAAAATGAGTGTTTTAATGTAACTTTATTTAGTGATGTTGATAAATTTGAAGATAATGCTCAAGTAATTACATCTGGTCTTGGTGGAAAAGCACCTAAAGGAATTTATATTGGAACAGTTACTGGTTCGAGTGTATCTGAAGATGGAACTTCAACAACAGTTCAAGTTAAACCAGCTGCTGATTTTAATGATCTATCGTATGTTGCAGTAGTATTTAGGAGCGATAGTAATGAATAAACAGTTATATCGTTATTATTTAGTAATGGCAATCAGTTTTGTAATAGATAGTGTTATTAGTTATTATTTACCTTTTAATTTTGATAAATTAGGGATAACGATTATTCCATGTATTGGAATTATGATTTTTACTTTATTAAATAATACTATTTCTGATGAACATCGCTATATTTTTGCAACGGTTACCGGATTATATTATGCAGTTGTTTATGCTAATAGTTTATTAATATATGTTTTACTTTATTGTTTATATGCATTTTTTGGTAAAAAATATACTAAATTAGCTGCTTATACTTTATTAGAAATGTTTATCGCTGTAATTGTGACAATAATCGTCCAGGAGTGTGTGATATACTGGTTGATGTGGATAACTAATGTGACGCAATTATCAGTAGTGACATTCATTACCAATCGTTTATTGCCAACAGTAGGAGTTAATTTATTATTGATTGCGCCAGTTTATTTTATCCATAAGAAATTAGGATTCGAGGGTAAAGTCAATGCATATCAAAGTAAAAGGAGTTAATAATCATCTAGTTTTTGTTTTTGATGATAGTCAGGAATTTAATACTTTATTAAATGAATTAGAAAGTCTTTTGGAGTCACCACTTTTAAAAAGTGATGGCTATTATCCAAAGGCTTTTTTTGATTTTAAAAGTCGAATTTTAACGGTTCATGAGTTATTGAGGTTACTGACATTATTATTTGAAAAACAGGTTTTATTATTTGATGGAATTAATATGGCTAAAGTAGAAAAGAAAAACAAGATACGGGTTCTTAACAAGACAGTTCATGCCGGTGAAGTACTAGAATTAGATCAGGATACTTTAATTATTGGTCAAATTAATCCCGGAGCCATTGTTCGTTTTAAAGGAAAATTGTATGTTATGGGCCGTGTTAGTGGATTAGTAGAGGGCTTGAATGCTAAATCAAAGATTAGTGGCCAGTATTTTAAAGATGCACACATTAGAATAAATGGAGTATCCCGACATAATTATACAAGTTATGAATTAACGATGCTTTATTATAAAGATAGTCAAATATTCTTAGATAAGGGGGATATGATTTATGTCTAGAGTTATTGTGGTTACTTCAGGTAAAGGTGGTGTTGGTAAAAGCAGTATTAGTGTTAATCTGGCTAGTGCATTAGCTTTTTCAAAATTTAAAGTCTGTTTGATCGATGGTGATTTTGGTTTGAAAAATCTTGATGTGATGATGGGTTTAGAAAATCGTGTTGTATATGATTTAAATGATGTTGTTGAAGGTCGCTGTACTATTGAACAGGTTTTAGTTAAAGATAAAAGAATTGATGGTTTAAGTTTATTACCATCTTGTAAATCATTATCGTTTGAAGATTTAGATACTAAAATAATGAATGCTTTGATTGAAAGATTAAATAAGGATTATGATTTTATAATTGTTGATAGTCCAGCTGGGGTTGAAAAAGGTTTTGAGTATTCGGCTTCATTAGCTAGTGAGGCAATTGTTGTTGTTAATCTTGATGTATCTTCATTGCGTGATGCTGATCGGGTAGTTGGTTTATTGATGAAAAAAGGTATTAATACAATCAATATGATTATCAATAAAGTCAATTTAGATGATATTGAAAGTGCTCGTTCACTAACTATTGATGATGCTAAAGAGATTTTATCATTACCGCTACTTGGAATTGTCTATGAAAGTCATGATATGATCGAGGCTAATAATCGTGGGGTACCAATCTTTTTAAATAGTCAGCATTTATTACATATTTGTTTTACTAATATTTCTAAGCGATTATTAGGTCAACAGGTACCATATGCAAAATATAAAAAGAAAAGTTTATTACGTCGCTTTTTTTATTCATAATAGTGAATTTTAAGCTGTTTTATTTCATATACTTTATTAGGTGATGTAATGGACGATTTAGATGAAGTGCGAAAACGAATACAAAAAAGGCGTGGCGCCAAGAAACCATTAAATGATGATAATTTTAAACGTTTTTATAATTTTATGGTTAAATTTATGGTTGTAATTGTTGTTGCTTTAGTATCGTTATCATATGTTAAATTAAACCCTAATAGCAGCATTAAAGAAATGGTTTTAAATGATGCTAATTATAAAGCAGTTACTAGCTGGATTTCGGATACTTTATTTTCTTTTTTGCCAGATGAAGATGTTTCTGTTTCAAGTGCAGTAACTTATCAAAATATTAGTGGTGATTATTTTAAAAATAATAGTAATGAGGTATTAAGTATAACTGATGGACGAGTAATAGAAACCGGGATCGATGACGGTTCTGGCAGTTATGTAACTGTTTTAGGAAAAGATGAAGTTGAAATAACTTATGGAAATATTGATAATGTGATGGTTGCTTTATATGATGAAGTTGCCCAAGGAATGATATTAGGCAGTTATCAAGAACAGTTGATTTTAAAATTTGAATATTTAGGTGAGGAAATAACTTATGAAGAGTATCAAAGGATGGAATGATTGGTATCTCCATCCTTTTACTTTGATATATTTATTAGCTGCCTGTTTAAATAATAATTTAAGACAATATTTAAGTGCGTTAATAATCGTATGTATTCATGAATATGGTCATTATTATTTTGCTAAGAAATTTAATTTTAAAATGGAAAAAGTTGAAATTATGCCTTTTGGGGCTTTTTTAAGTTTAGAAGATTATGGAATGCATCATATTGTAGAAGAACTAGTAATGTTATTAGGGGGACTAGTTACTCATTTTGTTTTATATATATTTATTAGCTGTTTTTTTACTAGTGATTATTTACTGGCGGTAAATCGATTAGTGTTGATTTTTAATTTGTTGCCTATTTATCCTTTAGATGGTTCAAAAATTTTATTATTGCTTTTATCATTAGTTGTTGATTATTATCAGGCTATTAAGATTCAAATTAAAATATCGATTATGTCTTTATCGTTATTAATTGTTTTGTATCATCAACTCGGGTATTTAATTATTTATGGTTATTTAATATATGTTAATTATCAATATATCAAAGAGTTTCGTTTTATGGTCATTCGTTTATATTTAAACCGGCTTGAAAGTAATCCGTATAAAAAAATTAAACTAAATTATAAATATCGTTTTTATCGACCATATAATAATTATTATTTAATTGATGATCATTATTATAATGAAAAACAGGTTTTATATGAATTGATAAAAAACCTAAAAAACAGTTGACTTAACGAGGTTAAAATTATATAATTCACTTGTTGTAGACCTCTAGCTACAACCGCACATAAGAGGTATTAAAGCATAGCTGCCTTGGTTGGCGAGTCTTAGATATTAAAAATATTATAGGAGGTGCGAAATATGTACGCAATTATTGAAACAGGTGGAAAACAATTAAAAGTTGAAGCTGGTGATACTATTTTTGTAGAAAAATTAGATGTTGAAGCTGGAGAAAAATTTGTTTTTGATAAAGTTTTAGCAATCGGTGATAAAACAATCAAATTAGGAGCTCCTTATGTTGAAGGTGCAACTGTAGAAGCAACTGTTGAAAAACAAGGTAAAGAAAAGAAAGTTGTTGTTTACAAATATAAACCTAAAAAACATTATCACAAAAAACAAGGTCATAGACAACCTTATACAAAATTAGTAATCAATACAATTAATGGTTAATGATTAAAGTAACAGTAAAAAAGAAAGATAATTATATCGTTGATCTTAAAATAAGTGGTCATGCTAATAGTGATGAATATGGTAAAGATTTAGTATGTGCCGGTGTTTCTACAGCTAGTATTGGTACATTAAATATGCTAGTGAAAAAAGATTTTTTAAATCGTAATTTAGGAACAATTGAGGTTGATGAAGGTTATATAAATGTAGTTGTTAATCAAGTGGATGATATTTGCCAAGTGGTGCTAGAGACACTTGTTGTAATATTGGAAACAATGGTTGAAAGCTATAGTCAGTATATTAAAATATCTATTATGGAGGTGTAAGATATGATGTTCAAATTAGATTTACAATTATTCGCTTCTAAAAAAGGGGTTGGGTCAACAAAGAATGGTCGTGACTCTAAATCTAAAAGATTAGGAGCTAAATTATCTGATGGGCAATTCTGTACAGCCGGATCTATTATTTATAGACAAAGAGGAACTAAAATTCATCCTGGTACAAACGTAGGAAAAGGTGGAGATGACACTTTATTTGCTACTGTTGATGGAATCGTAAAATTCGAAAGACTAGGACGTAACCGTAAACAAGTTTCAGTTTATCCTGCTGCATAATTAAAATCCCTGAAAAGGGATTTTTTGTTGTATAATTATTAAATAATTTGTAGCATAATATAATTAAAGGAAAAGAGGTGGCTAGATGCAGTTTATTGATAAAGCAAAAATTAGAGTTGAAGCTGGAAAAGGCGGTGATGGAACAGTTGCCTTTCGTCGTGAAGCCCATGTCCCTAAAGGAGGGCCAGCTGGTGGCGATGGTGGAAAAGGTGGCAGTGTTGTTTTTGTCGCTACTACTTCACTTTCAACATTATTGGATTTAAAATATAATCGTTTATATAAAGCACCTGCCGGGCAAAATGGAATGCCTAAAAAAATGCATGGTAAAGACGCGATTGATACAATTATTAAAGTGCCGGTAGGAACAGTAATTATTAATGAGGCTACTGGTAAGATAATGGCTGATTTAACAGAAGATAAGCAAAGAGTTGTAATTGCTAAAGGTGGCCGCGGTGGTCGTGGAAATGCTCGTTTTGCAACTTCAAGAAATCCGGCACCACAAATTTGTGAACGTGGTGAACCTGGTGAAAATTTTGATTTAATTTGCGAATTAAAATTATTAGCCGATGTTGGATTAGTAGGTTTTCCATCAGTAGGGAAATCAACATTATTATCAGTAGTTACTAGAGCTCGTCCTGAAATTGCTGATTATCATTTTACAACTATCGTACCTAATCTAGGAGTTGTTCAAGTTAAAGATGGTCGTAGTTTTGTTATGGCTGATTTACCTGGTTTAATTAAAGGAGCAGCACAAGGAAAAGGATTAGGACATCAGTTTTTACGTCATATTGAGCGTTGTCGTGTTATTGTTCATATAATTGACATGGGGGCTGTTGATGGTCGTGATCCATATGAAGACTATGTAACAATTAATAAAGAATTGGGTGAGTACCAATATCGTTTATTAGAACGACCTCAAATTATTGTTGCCAATAAAATGGATGAAGAAGGTGCTGAAGAAAATTTAGCGCGTTTTAAAGAAAAAGTTGGCGAAGATGTTAAAGTGTTCCCAATCAGTGCTATTATTCATGAAGGTGTTGATCAAGTATTATATGCGGTTGCTGATGCTCTAGCAAATGCACCAGTCTACACTCTTGAAGATGAAGAAGAAAATACTGTTGTTTATACAATGAATGAAGAAGAAACTAAACCATTTGAATTACATAATTTAGGTAATGGTAATTGGTCAATTACTGGTAAGAAAATTGAACGAATGGTGGCAATGACTTCACTAGTTAGTGATGATTCATTAAAACGTTTCTTAATTAAAATGCGTAATATGGGAATTGATGAAGCGTTACGTCAAGCCGGAGCTCAAGATGGCGATAATGTAAAAATTGGAGATTTTGAGTTTGAATATTACGAATAACCAGCTAGTAATTCTAGTTGGTTTTTTTTAATGACGGTGTTATAATTGGTCGTGTGATTTTGATACAAATTTGAGATAAAAAATAAGCTTTGTTATAGTATAATATTTATAAAGGAGTTAGCGATGTATAGCTATATAGTTGGGAAAATTGTTGAAATAAATGTTGATCATATTGTAGTAGAAAATAATGGGATTGGTTATTTAATATATGTAAGTAATCCTTATGAATTTACCAAAGAGGAAGTTAAAATATATTTATATCAGCATGTCAAAGAAGATGGCATCTTTTTATATGGGTTTAAAACCAGTGAAGAAAAAGAAATGTTTTTAAAATTAATTTTAGTTAAAGGAATCGGTTGTAAAACGGCAATGGGAATTTTAGCTACTGGTGATGTTAATAGTATTATTAATGCTATTGAAACTAGTAATGTATCATATTTAAAAAAGATTCCAGGTATTGGTCCTAAAGCGGCACAACAAATTATTTTAGATTTACAAGGGAAATTTAAAAATAGAGTATTGGAAACTTTGGTTAATAACGAAGATATTGAAGAAGCTAAAGAAGTGTTGATGGCTTTAGGTTATCGTAAAAGTGAAGTTGATCGAGTGTTAAAAATCATTAAAAATGAAAAATTAGATACTAATGGTTATGTAAAAAGAGCTTTAAGTTTATTAGTTAAATAAGGAGGATGGAAATGTCACGAAATGAGGTTCTTGATGTTAATATAGTTGAAGATGAAGAAAGTACTTTACGTCCTTCTTCGTTTGATGAATATGTTGGTCAAACAGATTTAAAAGAAAATTTAAAAGTTTTTGTTGGTGCCGCTAAGTTAAGGAATGAATCATTGGATCATGTTTTACTATATGGGCCTCCAGGATTAGGAAAAACGACGATGTCAATGATTATCGCTAATGAAATGGAAAAGAATATTAAAATTACAACTGGACCTAGTATTGAAAAAACCGGTGATTTAGTAGCTATTTTAACAGCTTTAGAGCCTGGTGATGTTTTATTTATTGATGAAATTCATCGTTTAAATAAAGTAGTTGAAGAAATTCTTTATCCAGCAATGGAAGATTTTTGTGTTGATGTAGTAATTGGTAAAGAGGCTTCAACTCGTTCTGTTCGTATTGATTTGCCACCATTTACTCTAGTAGGAGCAACAACTAGAGCTGGTGACTTATCAGCACCATTGCGTGATCGTTTTGGAATTATTTCTAAATTGGAATATTATGACGAAAAAGATTTAAAAACTATCATTGATCGAACTAGTCGTATCTATCATATGCCAATGGATGATGATGCTAAATCGGCTTTAGCGATGCGTTCACGAGGAACACCGAGAATTGCTAATCGACTATTTCGACGGGTAAGGGACTTTGCTCAGTTTAATGGTGAAGATATCATAACTAAGGAAAGAACAATCGATGCTTTAGATCGTTTAAAAGTCGATACTTTAGGGTTGGATGAAGTGGATCATAAATATTTATTAGGTATTATTCAGCGTTTTAAAGGAGGACCAGTTGGATTAGAATCATTAGCAGCTTCAATTGGTGAAGAACCCCAAACTCTTGAAGATGTTTATGAACCATATTTATTGCAGATTGGTTTGATTAAAAGAACACCCCGCGGTAGAATTGCTACTGCTGAGGCCTACCATCATTTAAATATTCCTTTTGATAAGTAGACTGCTTTGCAGTCTTTTTTATTATCCTTTAAAACAAAAATTATTAGGTAAGCTAAAAAGATTTGTAGTTAGATTATAATAATTGTCTTGTAATAAAGGAGGCGATATGGATGAAAAAACATGAGATAATTGGCTTATTGATTGTATTATTAATATCTACTGTATATTCATTTGTCTTACCTGAAGAAAATGTTGCAAAAATTGTTTTAGAACCTGAAATTACAATTATTGTTGAAGGGTGCTATAATGAAACATTAATTTTTAATCAAACACCGACAATAGGGGATGTATTGGAAAAATTAAAGATTGAAAATGTATACGGATTTGACCAGACAGTTGTGTTAGAAAGTCAATCCGTTTTTTATATTCCTGATACTAGTTTAGAATTAATATCGTTAAATAATGCAACAATAGATGAGTTGATGACAATTAAAGGAATTGGACCAAAAACTGCTCAAAAGATTATTGATTATCGAAATCAAACACCCTTTAAAACAATTGAAGATATTCAAAATGTATCAGGAATAGGTGAAAAGACCTATTTGCGTATTCGAGAATTATTATGTTTATAAAATATAGTATTTCTTATTATGCCCTATTTTGTTTGCTAGTAATAATAACAATTTTAGTGCATCCAGTTTTTATAATTTTTGTATTAGGATATAGTGTATTTATTGTTTATCGTCTAAACTGGGTTAATTTAATTTTAATGATAGTTTTTACAATCGCTTTTGTAATGATCATGCATTATCCACAAAGTTGTAGTGATCCTTATTTACAAGGTACTATAATTAGTCAAGATGATAGTAGTGTTGTAATCCAAACTGCTGCTACTAAAGTAAAAGTATATGGTAATTTTACTGGTTTTGCTGTAGGCGATGAACTAGAAATTAAAGTATCATATTTTGATATTAGAGAACCAACAAATGATAATGCCTTTAACTATAAACATTATTTATATAGTCGAGGGATTACTAATAATGCCGTTTTAACAAATATTATTTCTAGTCAAAAGCATGAAACGTTGTTACAAAAATTACAAAGTCGTTTTGCAGGTGAGGACTTAGTTAATAGTTATGCTTCGATGTTTATTATTGGAGTTAAAGATGAATTGATCAATGATTATTATCAGCAATTAACTAATTTATCAGTTGTTCATTTATTTGCTTTATCAGGATTACATATCCATATGTTAAAAGGAATAATAAAAAAGCCATTAGGCTTTTTATTACCAGAGAGATTTTTAGAACATTTTTGTTTAGTAATAATTGGTTTTTATATTTATATTATTCCTTTTAATGTTTCTTTTTTACGAGCGTATTTAGTAATGGTTTTAAATACGCTTTTTAAAAAATATTTAAATCGTTTAGATAGTTTAGGGATAGTTGCATTAATAATGATTTATATGAATCCATATATTATTTTTAACTTATCATTTATCTTTTCTTATTTTATGTATTTATTAATTATATTTATTAATCGCCACAAATATCTTAACTTATTACTATATATAGGTAGCATTCCAATTATTCTGACAATTCAATATCGTATTAATTTATTATCTTTTATCTTGGGGGTTATCTTAACCCCATTAGTTAGTTTATTATATCAATTATTATGGCTATATACATTGTTTGGCAGCTTTTTTAAGCCGGTTACATCTTTAGTTATAACAATGTTGAATAATATAATTGTTTTTTGTGAAGATTTTTCAATTTTTATTAATTTTATGAAACCATCGTTATTTTTCTTGTTAGCTTTTTATTTTATTTATTTTAAATTATTATTTAAAGTAAATATTAAACAAAAAATTTATCATGAAATAATGTTACTACTAAGTTTAATGATTGCATTTTACTTTAAACCATATTATCAAATTTATGGGCAAGTAGTTATGATCGATGTTGGTCAAGGAGATTGTTTTTTAATCCAACAGCCATTTAAACTTGGCAATATTTTAATCGATACGGGTGGTTTGAAAAATACTGATTTGGCTGAAGTTACCCTAGTACCATATTTGCGTTCTATTGGCGTGTTTGAATTAGACTATGTTTTTATTTCTCATGATGATTTTGATCATAGTGGTGCTTATGATTCATTGAGTGAAAAGATTAAAATTAAAGAAACAATTACAACATATCAAGAAAAGATGACTATTGGTAATGTTGAAATAGAAATGTTAAAAACACCATTAAGTGATGATAGCAATGATTCATCTTTGGTATTCGTTGCAACGGTTAACAAATTAAAATATTTGTTTACTGGAGATATTTCAACTACGGTAGAAAAGCAGTTAGTTGAAACATATCCGGATTTAAAAGTGGATATTTTAAAAGTATCTCATCATGGCAGTAATACAGCTACAAGTGCCTTGTTTTTAGAAAAAATAAAGCCTAGAATTGCTTTGATTAGCTGTGGTAAAGGGAATTTATATGGTCATCCCCATGATGATGTTATTCAAAGGTTGCATGATTATGGTGTTAAGGTTTATCGTAGTGATCAAATGGGAATGGTAAAGATTGTATATTATGGTAATGATAATTATATTTTTCAATGACTTTATTATCTAAATGGGCTATAATTGGATTACTGGAGGGATTTAGATGATTTGTTTAATATATGGTGAAGAACGTTTTTTAATGGAACAAAAACTGGCATCTTTAAAAAAGGAATATAATTGTAATGATGAAAACATGAATATTTCTGTTTTTCGTGGTGATGAAGATCGAATGAAAGATGTTTATGAAGATTTGATTACCCCTCCTTTTTTTACTGATAATAAGATGGTTATTTTAAAAAATCCAGTCTTTTTAACAACCAAAAAGGTTAAAAAGGATGATGAACAGTTAAAATATTTTGAAAAATGTTTAACGGATAATCAGGGAACTATTTTTGTAATTTATTATAATGGTGATGATTTTGATAAAAGAAAGAAAGTTGTTAAACAGCTTTTAGGTAGTGTTGAAGTTTTTAAGTATGATAAAGTTAATCACTATCGAATATCTGATAGTACTCGTAAAGCAATAAAACGTCGTGATGCAACGATTGATGATGATGCTTTAGAACTGTTATTAAAACGGGTTGATGATAGTTTAGAAAAAGTGGCCAATGAAGTTGAAAAATTATGTTTGTATAGTAAACATATAACCTATGATATTGTTGATACATTAGTAAGTAAACCGTTGGATGAAAATGTTTTCGATTTAACAAGTGCTATTTTACAAAAAGATCGTCAAAAAATGTTCATGATTTATCATGATTTGATGATTTTAAATGAAGAGCCTATAAAACTAATTGTCTTGATAGCTAATCAAATGCGATTGATTTATCAAGTGAAATTATTGGTTCGAAAAGGGTATAATGATAAAGAAATTGGAAAGATATTAAGTATTAATCATTATCGATTGAAATATCTACGACAAGAAGGACAAGACTATGATCTTAATGAATTATTAGAATGTATTGATCAATTATCAAAACTTGATGTTGAAATTAAAACCGGGAAAATCGATAAAAAAGTTGGACTAGAATTATTTATGATTAGAATTTAGGAGGATATATGGAGTCGTTACGTGAATTATTTAAAATAGGGGTGGGGCCTTCTTCTTCGCATACAATGGGGCCACAAAGAGCAGCATTAAAAATTAAGGAAACATATCCTGATGCCGATCATTTTGAAGTGTATTTACATGGTTCATTAGCTTTAACAGGAAAGGGGCATCTTACTGATTATATTATCGAAGAAACTTTAGGTAAAGATAAAGTTAAAATTCATTTTGTAAGTGAGGCCTTACCTAAACATCCAAATGGAATGATTTTTGTAATTTATCAAGATGGTAAAGAAATCGATCGGATTACGGTATATTCAGTTGGTGGTGGTACTTTAATGTATGATAATGCTAAAATTGCGCCACCTAAACAAGTTTATCCACATCATAATTTAAAAGAAATTCTTGATTATTGTGAAAAACAGGGAATTAATCTTTATCATTACACTCTTGAGTTTGAAGATGAAGATTTTAAAGCATATTTATATGAAGTAATTGATGCGATGTTTAAATGTGTTGAATCAGGATTAGCAGCAACAGGAATTATTCCAGGACGATTAAAATTAAAAAGAGTAGCTAAATCAATGTATCAACAAGCTATTAATACTCGACGTTCAGGTGAACGAGATCGGTTACTTGTTAGTAGCTATGCTTATGCTGTTAGTGAAGAAAATGCTTGTGGTCATCAAATAGTAACAGCACCAACTTGTGGTGCTAGCGGGGTATTACCAGCAGTATTGTATTATTGTTATAAACAGTTAGGATTACCAAAAAAAGAAATTATCAAAGCTTTAGCGGTAGCAGGAATATTTGGGAATGTTATTAAAACAAATGCAACGATTTCTGGGGCTGATGGTGGCTGCCAGGCTGAAATTGGTAGTGCTTGTGCTATGGCAGCAGCTGCTTATGGCTGGATTTTAGAGCTTAATAATAGTTTGATTCAATATGCAGGAGAAATGGGCTTAGAACATAATTTAGGTTTGACATGTGATCCTATTGGTGGTTATGTTCAAATTCCATGTATTGAACGAAATGGTTTTGGCGCTTTAAGAGCTATGGATGCGGCAATGTACGCTAAGCAATTAGGATATTTAAGAAAAAATAAAGTTTCTTTTGATGCAGTAGTAAGAGTAATGAAAGAAACAGGAAAAGATTTAAATAGTGCTTATAAAGAAACTTCTTTAGGTGGTTTAGCTAAAGAATTTGGTTTTGAAGATGAAGACTAATTCTTTATATATCCATATTCCTTTTTGTCAGGATATTTGTGCATACTGCGATTTTTGCAAAGTATTTTATCAAGAAAAAATAGTAGATGAGTATCTTAAGGTTTTAAAAGAAGAATTGGATGGTCTTGTAGTTAAGGAACCGCTAAAGACCATTTATATTGGTGGAGGGACACCTAGTTCTTTAAATTACCAGCAGTTATCTTTTTTAATGGCGATGATCAAACCTTATCTAAGTGATTCTTTACAGGAGGTTTGTATTGAAGTTAATCCTGAAAGTATAGATGATAAGAAAATGAAAATTTTAAAAGATGGCGGGATCACTCGGTTGAGTATCGGTGTTGAATCATTTAATGAAGAAATTTTAAAGGCAATTAATCGTCATCATAATAAACAGCAAGTTTATAATGTAATAAAGATGGCTCATGAGTTCAACATTGATAATATTTCCATTGATTTAATGTATGGACTACCAAAACAGACTTATCAGGATATAAAAGCAGATTTACTGGAAGTTTCTAAATTAAATATTCAGCATATTTCTTATTATGCATTAATTTTAGAAGATCATACTGTTTTAAAAAATCAGGATTATCATTTATTGGATGAAGAAACAGAGTTACAAATCAATCGCTTGATTGATAATGAACTTGCAACGCTTGGTTTTTATAAATATGAAATTAGTAATTTTGCAAGACCAGGTTATCAATCAATTCATAACTTAGCTTATTGGCATTATGATAATTATTATGGGATTGGAATAGGTGCTAGTGGTAAAGTTGATGATTGTTTATATGAACATAATCGGAATTTAAATGCTTATTTAAAAAGAAAAAATATTATTGATAAAACTACTTATTCTAAAGAAGATACAATGTTTAATCATTTGATGATGTCACTTAGATTAACAGCTGGATTGGATCTAAATGAATTTAAAAGAAGATATGGTGTTACTGTTATGGATGTTTATCCTGATGCGCTTTTAAAGCATTTGAAGTTAAAAACGTTGGTTATTGAAAATGACCATTTAAAATGTAATGAGGAATCGATATATTTATTAAATAATATTTTGATCGATTTTTTATAAAAGAAGCAGCTTGATAGCTTGTATTCATTAATATTTTTGATGAATATAGGATATTTAGCTGTTTTTTTATTTTTTAGCACAAAGATGTTGACAGTGCTAAAAAAAGATGTATAATGTATTTAGCACAAAGGAAAGATGAGTGCTAAGGGTGGTGAAACTAATGCTAACAGCAAGGCAATTATTAATATTTAAATGTATTGTTGATGAGTTTATTGAAACTGCAGAACCAGTAGGCTCAAAGACATTGATGAATAAATACCAATTGCCATATTCAAGTGCAACCATTCGAAATGAGATGAGTAATCTTGAAGAATACGGGTATATTGAAAAAACTCATACTTCTTCAGGACGAGTTCCTTCGATTGAAGGTTATCGTTTTTATGTTGATAATCTAGCAAAGCATGATTTAGATGAAGGTGTAAAAAACCAGGTGGCTCAGATTTTTAGTGATCGTCACCGCAGTTTGAATGAAATTATTCAAGATAGCTGTGAGATGTTAAGTGATTTAACTCATTTAACATCAGTGGTTTTAGGACCTGATTCTAGCTTTGATACATTACAGCAAATAAGTGTTGTGCCATTAAATGAAAATCGAGTAACTGCGATTATTATTACTAATCAAGGACATGTTGAAAATAAAATTTTCGATATTAATCGAGATCATAAGATGGAAGACTTATTAAGCTGTGTTGGCGTTATGAATGATTTGTTGATTGGAACTCCAATCGATCAGATTGCATTTCGTTTAGAAAGAGATGTAAAACCGATTTTGTCAGTTAAAATCAAGGAACATGAAGAATTATTCAATGCTTTTCTTGAAGCGTTTGTTCGTTTTGCTTCTAGCAACGTTTACTTTTCAGGAAAAGAGAATATGTTGTACCAGCCAGAGTATAACGATGTTAATAAGTTGAGAAGAATCGTTAGTGCATTTGAAAACTCTCAAGTATGGAATTTCTTACAGCCTTTATCCAATGAAGAAGGGGTTACGGTAAGAATTGGTTCTGATTCACCAATAAATGAAATTGAAGATGTTTCTGTTATTTCTGCTTCATTTAAGACCGGAGAAAGAACCAAGGGATCTATTTCAGTAATTGGGCCGACAAGGATGCCATATGAAAAAGTAGTTTCCTTAGTAGAGTATATTTCAAAGAATATTGAAGAAGCTTTCTTTGAAGAATTTGATGAGACAGATGATGATTCAAACGATGAATAGAGGTGAATATAATGAGCGATAAAGAAAATAATGTAGTAGACGAAACAGTAGAAGATACTACTGAAGAAGTAGTTGAAGAAACAGAAAATATTGATGAAGATAAAGAAAAATCGGCTGAACAGCAAATTAATGATTTGATGGAAGAAGTAAATGCTTGGAAAACAGATTATTATAAAGTATTTGCAGATATGGAAAATCTTAAAAAGAGATTGCAAAATGAACATGCAAATGCCATGAAATTTATGATGCAATCATTTATTGAACAGTTATTACCGGTTGTTGATAATTTTGAAAGATCATTAGCAATCGTTAATCCAAGTGATGAAATCAAGAACTTTTTAAAGGGTTATGAAATGATCTATTCTCAATTGATGGAAGTTTTAAAAGCTCAAGGAGTTACAGTGATCAAAGCTGAAGGTGAAGAATTTGATCCTAATTTCCATCAAGCTGTAATGACAGTTAAAGATGAGAATTTTAAACCAAATATGGTTGTTGAAGAATTACAAAAAGGATATATGTTAAAAGATCGCGTTATTCGTGCATCTTTAGTAAAAGTTAGTGAGTAATAGGAGGAATGTTATTATGAGTAAGATTATTGGTATTGACTTAGGTACTACAAATTCATGTGTCAGTGTTATGGAAAATGGTGAAGCAAAAGTTATTGCTAATCCAGAAGGAAATCGTACAACTCCATCTGTTGTATCATTTAAAAATGGTGAAATTATTGTTGGTGAAGCTGCAAAACGTCAAGCAGTTACTAACCCAGATACAGTTATGTCAATTAAAAGACATATGGGAACTAGCCATAAAGAACATGTAAATGGTAAAGATTATACACCACAAGAAATTTCAGCAATGATTTTACAAAACTTAAAAGCTACTGCTGAAGCATATTTAGGTGAAACAGTTACTAAAGCTGTAATTACTGTTCCAGCATATTTCAACGATGCGCAACGTCAAGCAACTAAAGATGCTGGTAAAATCGCAGGATTAGAAGTAGAACGTATTATTAACGAACCAACTGCTGCTGCTTTAGCATTCGGTCTTGATAAATTAGATAAAGAACAAAAAGTATTAGTATATGATTTAGGTGGTGGTACTTTCGACGTATCAATCCTAGATTTAGCTGATGGTACTTTTGAAGTATTAGCAACTGCTGGTGACAACCGTTTAGGTGGAGATGATTTTGACCAAAAAATCATGAACTGGGTTGTTGAAGAATTCAAAAAAGAACAAGGAATTGATTTATCTGCTGATAATATGGCAATGCAAAGAATTAAAGAAGCTGCTGAAAAAGCTAAAAAAGACTTATCAGGAACTATGCAAACACAAATTTCATTACCATTCATTTCAGCTGGAGCTAGTGGACCATTACATTTGGAATTAACATTAACAAGAGCTAAATTTGATGAATTAACTCGTGATTTAGTTGAAAGAACTGAAGGACCAGTTCGTCAAGCATTATCAGATGCTGGTATGCAACCAACTGAAATTCATCAAGTATTATTAGTTGGTGGTTCAACTCGTATTCCTGCAGTTCAAGAATCAGTAAAAAGATTATTAGGAAAAGAACCTAATAAATCAGTAAACCCTGATGAAGTTGTATCTATGGGTGCAGCAATTCAAGGTGGTGTTATCGCTGGTGATGTTAAAGACGTATTATTATTAGATGTTACTCCATTATCATTAGGTATCGAAACTATGGGTGGTGTAATGACAGTATTAATCGAAAGAAATACAACTATTCCAACTACTAAATCACAAATTTTCTCAACAGCTGCTGATAATCAACCTGCTGTAGATATCAACGTATTACAAGGTGAAAGATCAATGGCTAGAGATAATAAACAATTAGGTTTATTTAAATTAGATGGAATTGAACCAGCACCTCGTGGTGTACCACAAATCGAAGTTACTTTCAGCATTGATGTTAACGGTATCGTAAATGTTAAAGCTAAAGATTTAAAAACTCAAAAAGAACAATCAATCGTTATCCAAAACTCTAGTGGATTAAGTGATGAAGAAATCGATCGTATGGTTAAAGAAGCTGAAGCTAATAAAGCTGAAGATGAGAAAAAACGTAAAGAAATCGAAACTAGAAATAAAGCTGAACAAATGATCAATGAAATCGATAAAGCTTTAGCTGAACAAGGTGATAAGATTGATGCTACACAAAAAGAATCAGCTCAAAAATTAAGAGATGAATTAAAGACTGCATTAGATAACAATGATATGGCTACATTAGAAGCTAAAATGTCTGAATTAGAACAAATGGCACAACAAATGGCTTCATATGCATATCAACAACAAAACAATAATGCTGGTGCAAATACTAACACATCTGGTACAACAAATAACCAAGATGACAATGTTGTTGATGCAGATTTTGAAGAAAAGAATTAATTTAAAGCCAAGGCTTTGCCGCCTTGGTTTTAACTAGTATAAAGAGGGTGAATATATGGCTGAAAAAAGAGATTATTATGAAGTCTTAGGAATAAGTAGACAAGCTTCAGCTGATGAAATCAAGCGAGCTTATCGTAAAAAAGCAAAACAATATCATCCCGATGTCAATAAAGAGCCCGGTGCTGAAGAAAAATTCAAAGAAGTTCAAGAAGCATATGAAGTATTATCTGATCCAAATAAAAAAGCAACATATGATCGTTTTGGTCATGCTGCTTTTGAACAAGGTGCTGGAAATGGCGGTGCTGGTGGATTTGGCGGATTTGGATTTGAAGATGTCGATTTAGGTGATATTTTTGGTTCGTTTTTTGGCGGTGGTGCAAGAAGTCGTCAACGAAACAATGGACCACGACGTGGTGAAGACCGCTTAATGCGTTTAAATATTGATTTTATGGAAGCAGTAAAAGGCGTTAAAAAAGATATTAAAATAACTTATGATGCACCTTGTAGCCACTGTAATGGAAGTGGCGCAAAAAATCCAAATGATGTTCAAACATGTTCTCGCTGTGGTGGTCGCGGAACTATCCAGCAACAACAAAGATCTCCTTTTGGAACATTTGTAACAGAAACAACTTGTCCTGATTGTAATGGTACTGGTAAGGTTGTTAAAGAAAAATGTCCTCATTGTCATGGACGTGGTTATGAGACTAAAACAGTTACTGTTCAATTGGATATTCCTGCAGGTATTAATTCTAACCAGCAATTACGTGTCGCTGGCAAAGGTGGCCGTGGTGTAAACGGTGGTCCTAACGGTGATTTATTTGTTGAAATTCAAGTAGGAAGTCATCCACATTTTAAACGTGATGGTCGTAACATTCATATTACTGTTCCGGTTTCTAATGTTGATGCAACTTTAGGATGTGAAGTTGATGTTCCAACTGTTCAAGGGGATGTAACAGTTAAAATCCCAGCTGGAACACAATCTGGAACTATTTTAAGATTAAAAGGTAAAGGTGTAAAAGATCTTCATAGTAGTAATTATGGGGATGAAATGGTACGAATTGAAGTTAAGATTCCTACTAAATTATCTTCAGAAGAAAAAGAATTATATCAAAAGCTTTCAAAATTATCTAAGAAAAAAGAATCAATTTTTGATGCATTTAAACGTCAATTTAAAAAATAAATTAAATTTTAATATATAAAAAAGAAAGATATGCTTTAATAAAAAAACATACCTTTCTTTTTTTAGTTATTACTTTTTGTATTTTGGATAAAATAAAAATAGTACTTGCGTACTATTTATATTACTAAGCTGATTTTCTTAAAGTTCTTAATTCTCTAGCAGAAATTCTTACTTTTGTAGGTTTACCATCTACTAAAATAGTGGCTTTTTGTAAATTAACATTCCATTTTCTTCTACTTGCATTTAATGCATGTGAACGTGTATTTCCAGACATTGGTCCTTTACCACTGATTTGACATTTTCTTGACATGGGTTCTCCTCCTTATCTTTAGTAGTGTTTTTTACGTACTGCAATATATTATCATCTTTGCTCGTAAAAAGCAATTACTTTTTATAAAAAAGTATTAATTTCTCGATAAAAAATAAATCTTGAAAAATTTTAATAGTTTGCTAGAATAAAATCTAGCTCTAAGAATTGTCAAGAGTTATTATTTAAGATATAATTGTTAGAGATAGTATTTTTAAACGAATACAAGGAGGCATATAGATGATTGAAAAAAATAATAATATGGGAACTGTCAACATTTCTTTAGATGTTGTAGCTACTATTGCCGGTGGTGCCGCAATCGAATGCTATGGAGTAGTAGGAATGGCTAGCCAAAAAAGACTTAAAGATGGTTACTATGATCTTTTAAGAAAAGAAAACTATTCGAAAGGTATTGTTGCCCATAATGGAGAAAGTGGTCTAATTTTAGATCTTTATGTTATATTGGGATATGGAATCAAAATTACAGAAGTATTGCATGAGGTGCAAAAAAAGGTAAAATATGTAGTTGAGTCTACTTTAGATGTAAATGTAGAAGCAGTTAATGTCTACGTTCAAGGTATACGAGAAGTAGAGTAGAGGAGATAGAAGATGAAAGAAGTAACAGGTGAATTATTTAAAGAGATGGTTTTATGTGGTGCCAATACATTGCATAATAATTATCCAGAAATCGATGCATTAAATGTCTTTCCAGTTCCTGATGGTGATACTGGTACTAATATGTCATTAACTTTTTCTGCTGGGGCAAAAGAAGTAGATAATTTTGATTCTAATAATATTGGAGATATTTCTAAAAAGTTGTCAAAAGGGTTATTAATGGGTGCCCGTGGAAATTCTGGGGTAATTTTATCACAGATTTTTAGAGGTATTTCAATGACTTTACAAGGTCATGAAAGTGCCGATGCTATGTTATGGGCTGAAGCATTGCAAAACGGCGCTAAAGTAGCGTATAAAGCGGTTATGAGACCTGTAGAGGGAACAATACTAACAGTTATTAGAGAAGCTAGTGAAGCAACAATGAAATATGCTAAGCCAGGCATGGAAATTGAAGATGTTTTCTCTTATTTCGTAAAAGAAGCTGAATTAGCATTAGAAAGAACACCAGAATTATTACCAGTCTTAAAAGAAGTTGGTGTAGTAGATAGTGGCGGTGCTGGATTATTACTTGTATTTACAGGATTTATGGCTGCTCTAGCTGGTGAAAGAGTTGATTATGTTGAGATTAAATCATCATCAGATACAGCTATGAGTGCTGTTGCTAGTGTTGAAAGTGGCGAAGATGGTTATGGTTATTGTACAGAATTTATTATTAGACTAGAACCTTCATTAGTAACTAAATTTAAAGAAGATCAACTAAAAAAAGAATTAGAACTTTTACCAGGTAATAGTATCGTAGTTGTTCAAGATGAAGAAATTGTTAAAGTCCATGTTCATACTATGAAACCAGGAAATGCTTTAAATATTGCTCAACGTTTTGGAGAATTCGTAAAAATCAAAATTGAAAATATGCAAGAGCAAAATGATGCAATTCAAGGTAGTGCAGGATCAATTGTAGGCGTTGATGATAGCAAAGCTAATGATAAAGGACCTGCTAAAGAAACTGCAGTTATTTCAGTATGTGCAGGTGATGGTTTACGTGATTCTTTCTTAGAGTTACATTGTGATTATGTTGTTAGTGGTGGCCAAACTATGAATCCTTCTGCTGAAGACATGGTTCAAGCAGTTAGAAAAGTTAATGCTAAAAATGTAATTATTTTACCTAACAATTCTAATATTGTAATGACTGCTCAACAAACAGCAACTATTTTAGAAGATGAAGTAAATGTAATTGTAATTCCAACTAAAACTATTCCACAAGGATTATCAGCATGTATTATGTACAATCCAGAAGCTACACTTGATGAAAATGTTGCTGATATGACAGAAGCTGTTGGTAATGTTAAAACAGGACAAGTAACATTTGCAATTAAAGATACTGTAATTGATGGTGTTGAAATTAAAGCAAATGATTATATGGCTTTGGTTGAAAAGAATATAATAGATTGTAAAGATAATAAATTAAAAGCATTAAAAGTTGTATTAGAAAATATGATTGATAATGATTCTGAAATCATTACACTAATTTGTGGTGAAGATGTAAATGATGAAGATGTTGAAGAAATCGAAAGCTTCGTTGAAGATAATTTTGATGTTGAATTAGAAGTAATCGATGGAAAACAACCAGTATACTCATTTATTGTAGGTGTCGAATAAATAAAAATCTCAAAAAGGGGCTGTAACGAAAGGAGGTTTTTTTAACCTTTAATGAAGCGTTACAGCTTCTTTTTTTGTTTTGAAGATTATTTTTTGGAAAATTTAATTTTTTTGCTATTTTTAATTAATTTTTGCCTAAAAAAAAAGCCTTTTTTAGGCGCAATAAGGGTATCTGTTTCAAAATCAGTTTTTTTCAAGGACTTTTTGGATCTTTTTAATTAATTAGAGCTTCTTTTTTTCGCTTCTCCATCATCATTTTATGATATTTTCTAATATTAAATCCTATTGCGACCAGCGTTATTTCTAATTTGACTCCAGATTCTCCTCTTCTTCTTAATCTTGAGTAATGATGATCTTCCTTTAATATCCCAAATACTCCTTCTGAATATATCTGTCTCCATTTTATATATTCTTTTCCTACTTCACTAGCCAGATTATCTCTTACTTCTTTCTTCATCTGATTTAATTTTTCATTATTTGTTATTTTTCGGTTGCCTTTGCTTTTTGTACACTTTGATTTTAACGGGCATCCTTCGCAATGTTTATTTTCCAGTATCTGATTTACTTTCTTATATTGCCCTTTGGTATTGATCGTTTCTCTCACAAATTCAAATTTATATCCCTGTGGATATAAATGCTACTATTAATATGTACAAAAACGATCATATAAAAATGTACAAAATCAATTCAACATAATATAATAATTCAGTTTTTATTGGAGGTTATATTATGATTATGAATTTAACAGTTAGTTCAAGTATTGAGATTAATTGTTTACTTGATTTACCAAAATTGAAAGTATTAGTAGAGGAGTTAAAATTGAAAATAAATAAATCACAAATTGCCCGAGAGCTTGGTGTAGATAGAAGATTGATTGATAAATATATGAATGGTTATACTAAGCCAAAGAAAAGAGAAAGAAAAAGTAAGTTAGATAATTTTTATCAAATAATATATGACTTGCTGATCAATCAAAATACTCAGGTTTTCTTTTATAAAAGAGTTTTATGGCAATATCTAAAAGATAATCATGGATTAGAGTGCTCAGCTTCCCATTTTAGAAAGTGGATCAGCCAGCATGAGGAATTTGATAAATACTTTAATGGCAGAACAAACAGGACAGTAAATGGTAAAATTAGAAACAATATGACAAATCATCGGTCAATCAAAAGAGAGACTGGTATGGGAGTTGAGGCACAATTGGATTGGAAGGAAAATATGCATTATACCTTAAGCACAGGTGAGGTTATTGAATTAAATATCTTTGCACTTGTATATTCCTATTCAAGATATAGGATTAATTTCATCTCACTTACAAAAAAGCAGGGTGCTCTGTTTCATTATCTTGATCAGGCATTTGAAGCAGCTGGTGGTGTGCCTGACATCTTAAAAACCGATAATATGAAAACAGTTATGGATGAGGCAAGAACAGAATATTCGAGTGGAAAGGTCAATGCAAAGTTTCAACAGTTTGCGGATGATTATGGCTTTATAGTGAAACCTTGTATTGCCGGAAAACCATGGAGTAAAGGGAAGGTTGAAGCGCCAATGAAATTATGGGATGAACTATATGCTTATAATGGGAAGCTGAACTATGCACAACTGAATGAAAAAGTAATGGAAATCAATGAAAGAAATAATTGCCAGGTGCACAGTGAAATAGGAAAAATTCCGAAACTTCATATCCAAAAAGAAAAAGATTTCTTATCCCCTTTACCACAAGAAAAGATAAGAAATCAGTATAAAATCACCATTAGACCAGTAAAAGTAGATTCACAGAGTTTGTTTTCCTATAAAGGTAATAAATATTCCGCACCACCAGAATATATTGGTAAAACAGTGAAACTACAGATATTTGATGATTATATACATGTGTATTCTAACACAAGACTTATAACAATTCATCAAATATCTCAATCAAAATATAATTATCATGAAGAACATTATCAAAAAATATATGAAGTAAGTTTTAAAGACAGTTCGGATGAAATCAAACAATTAGCTAAGGCAAATTTAAATTTGATAGGAGAAATATACAATGAGTAGTACATATATGCAATTGAAAAATAACCTGAATTACTTGAAGTTAAGTCAAATGAATGAAAATTTAGATGAGATGTTGGATTATATAACCAGAAACAATCTATCTTTTACAGAAGGATTGATCAAATTGACGCAGATAGAAATCGATCATAGAGAAAAGAATATGGTCAAGTCAATGGTTAAGGTAGGGGCATTTCCTCATCATAAAGAATTAAGGGATTTTGATTTTGATTTTCAGTCATCAATAAACAAACAGCAGATATTGGATTTTGAGACACTCAGATTCATCGAGAATTGTGAAAACATCGTATTTCTGGGTAATAGTGGTGTAGGTAAAACACACCTGGCTGTAAGTATAGGCATTGCCGCGGCAAAGCGTAGAAATAGTACATATTTCATCAAATGTCATAATCTTATTCAACAATTGAAGAAAGCAAATAACGAGAACAGATTGGAAGATAGACTTCGCCATTTTACCAAATATAAAGTACTGATCATAGATGAACTTGGCTATCTTCCGATTAATAAAGATGATGCGAAATTGTTTTTTCAATTGATAGATAGACGTTATGAAAAAAGAAGCACGATATTAACAACAAATATCAATTTTAGTGAGTGGGATGCAGTCTTCTGTGATGTGGTCATGGCAAACGCTATTTTAGACAGAATCCTTCATCATGCGCACGTGGTAACTATAACGGGTAAATCCTATCGATTAAAAGATCAAATGAAGCCAAATGAAGAGGAATCCTAATACTTAAAAATGCTCTTGATTATATTGAGAAGGAACACAATTGTACATCATAAATGATCATTTTTGTACAAAATTATATTGACATTTATAGTGGACACACATAACTTCCATCTTCCTGCCGCATTTGAGATACCCTGAATTGATTCTTTTCTGTCTTTTTTCCTGTTCTTTATAATATCCCGAATATTTCATATATAAATCTATCTCATGTTTTTTACAGAACATGTAATTATCATAACTTCCATATCCGGCATCTGCTGGTGTTTTTTCCGGGTATTCTCCATATGCCTGATAATATTTCTCCATAAATGGTATATATGTTGGTAAATCATTACAGTCACTGCTTACATACACATTTCTAATAAATCCATCACTTATTCCAAATTGTACATTATATCCCGGTTTAAATACATTAGTGTGATTATAGTAGTCACACTATATTTTACAGAATTATAAAAAAAACGAATATATTTATGATCAGACAAATAGTAAAAAAAGCAGCTCATTTTCAAAGAAAAGAAATTATCGTACCAGAAAATATTTATCTGAAATAAGAATTAAATCATATATTTTAGAAGTATCAAATGAACAGCAAAGAGAAATAGATAAAGCTATTGAGGAATATAATAAAAGAATGGAAAATCAATTATTAGTATAATTCTTCTAAAAATATTACGTTGAATAATTCTTAATAGATGTGTATAATAATGATGTAAGGAGTGATTGTTATGCCAGTTATTAAACCTATTTCAGATTTAAGAAATTATAATCAAGTGCTAGAAAAAGTATCTGTTGGTTCACCTGTTTATTTGACAAAAAATGGTCATGGTTGTTATACGATTATGGATATCAATGAACAGGAGGAAATGTATGAAAAAGCAATGAAGTATGATAAGCTTGTTGCTGAGATGGAACTTATGAGCATGTTGAATGAAAGTGTTGTTTCTGCTAATGAAGAAGGATGGATTGATGAAGATGAAATGCTAAAACATTTTGAAAAGAGATTCAACAATGATTAAAATATTTTATTCACCAAAATCAAGAAAAGATTTGGATAGAATTTATGATTATATTTATGATGATTTGAATAATCCGATTGCAGCAGAAAAAACAGCAAAAGGAATTCTCAATAAAATTGGTGAACTTAAGGAATATCCCCAGCTTGGAACGGTATGGTATTTAGAAAATAATATTGATAGTGGGTTTCGATTTTTAAGATGTGATAATTACATTATATTTTATCAAATTACTAAAGAAACTATTTTGATTATACGAATACTACATCGCCTGCAGGATTATGTTAAACAGTTATTTTAAGAAAAGATATCAATTTTACATGGTAAATTTACCGTGTAAAATTGATATTGTTATTGACAATCAATATAGGAAGGTGATGAAGTGTTATTTTTAAATCTTCGGCAATGTTAAAAAATAAATATTCAACTATTTCTAAGTTAGCTAAAGAATCTGAAGAACCAATATTTATCATAGAGAATGGTATATGTGATGGCGTTTTTATGAGCATTGAAACATTTGAAAAAGAGAACAGTTATTGAATTTACGTGTCAGTATATTGGAAGCAGAAATCAGTAGATTAAATGGAAAGCCAACAATGAGTGCTTCGGAAGCCAGGAAGATGCTTATAAAAAGAAAATGTTAATAAGATGTGGAGTCAAAATTTGTTCTTATATCTGGAAAAATATAATTTTTATAGGTGTTTTATAAAATTTTGTTGATATAGATATTTTTCAAAAAAAAAAGATTATATCATATAGGATTTAAAATGTATGTTATCAACAAAAAATATGTTTGTATTATAAAATGTGCAGATAGCATCTTGGATAGGTTACACTAAATTGGACAGTTTCTAAGAGAACTGTTACAATTTAGTGTAACCTATCCACCAACACATTTATCAGAGTTCAATCAAGAAATAATCAAAGAACAATTAGAAGATATTGCTACAGCAATATTCCAAAAGGGAACAACAGCAAATTGGTTTGAACCTATTGAAACAAAAGAACAAATATTAGAATTATTATATCTACTTTATTAATATTAAAATATTAAGCAATCAGAATTAGTAATTATCAAATAACCTAGATATGTTGTAAATAAAGAAAATCTAAAAAAATTATTGTAAATTAAATAACACAAGAAAAAAACTCATCTTATTAAAGAAAAAAAGCAAAGATATATTCAGATAGCGAATTTATTAAACTTCTAGAAAAAGAAGAATTGTAGTGTGAAGGTTGTTGTTGATGAGAGTGTTTAGCTGTTTTTAAAAGAGAACAGAATAAAATTTTCAAAAAAGTTATAAATCATTTAAAAATAAATTCAGTAATGTATGAAATGCTAACTAATGATAAAATATTCGACATTTTGTTATAAAAGGTATTGTTTTTGGATATATGATCAATAACGAAATGATTATTATTTCAGATTGTAGTTTTGTAAAATTAAAAGTAAGATAGAATCAGTTTACAAACTGGTTCTTTTTACAAGAAATTTATTAATATAAATGAGTTACTTTTTTATTTATTGATTATATAAAGCATATTTACATTTAATAAAAATATCCCCTTTCTTTATAAAAGGGGATATTTTTATTAAATCGCATGTTTTTCTAAATTAAAAATAATTTATTTTTTATTATAAAAAGAATCATTTTTAAGATAGTGTTCAATTACTTCTAAAACACCTTCATCATTAAAAGAAGGAGCGATCCATTGAAACTGTTCTTTCATAAAATCTTTAGCATTTTCCATAACATATCCATACTTAACTTTTTTTAACATTTCGATATCATTTTCAGCATCACCAAAAGCCATGATTTCATCGGCTGAAATATCTAACTTATCCATAAGAATTTCAATAGCATGTCCTTTACTAACATTTTGAGGAATAATATCAATGCAGTAATGTCCGCTATCAACAATTCTTGCTTTTTGTCTAACGATTTCTGTAAGGTCATGAATACGTTCACTGACATTTTTTTGAGGAAGATATAAAGCAAATTTAACAATTGGTTCTTTTATATCTTTAAAATCTTTAATTTTTTTAACATTTGGAAAATATGGAAGAAACATTTGATAATACTGTTCAGGTAATGTTTCTAAAGTATAAGATTGTTCTTTGGTACAAACCCAGCATAGCACATCAGGCATTGTTTTAAGTGCATCAATAATAAGCTGGCTATCTTGAGTTGAAAGATGAGCAGAAAAAAGTTCTACCCCTTGATCTATAATATAGCCACCATTTTCGGCAATGTAAGTAAGTTCATCTTTAATCTCTGGGAAGCAATTTTGAAGTTTAAGATATGGATTTCCGCTTGCCACAACAAAACGAATTTTGCGTTCTTTTAAAATTTGATAAATTTGATTAAAACGCTCTTGATTATAAGATGAATTTTCATCTAAAAATGTTCCATCCATATCAACAGCAATCATTTTTATAGCCATGAATCGATTCTCCTTTATTTCATATATATAGGCATTATAACATAAAAAACTAAGGAATAATAATGATAAAACGATATTACTTTATCGTTATCATCAATAAATAGCTAAAATAGAGGGTGATAGTAAACATTGATGTAAAACACCATTATGATTTATTATTTAGTGGTGTAGAAAACTATGTTAAAATAAAAAAAGAATATGTTGTAAAATATTTTTGGGAGATTAATATTATGAAAAAAATTATATTGTGTTTATTTTTTATGCTTTTATTTGTGGGATGTAGTCAACAAGAATCAGTAGAGCCTCAAAGTCAAAAACAGGACTTTTGGCAAGCTACTGTACAGGCTGTTGAAGATGATTTAGATGAAAATAGTTATGATGATGATAAATGGTCTATAGGGGTAGAAGATACTTCAATAGCAGCAGATCCTAATCACCGAAGTATCGTTATAAGACAAATTTTTACATCTGATGCACAAAAGAATACCGTGATGTTTTCTTTACAAAATAATAATCAGCAAAAAACAGTTTCTTATATATATAAACAAGAAGTAAATCAAGATGTATACCAGCTAGAAATAGAATCTTATGATGAAGAGTACCAAAAATATCATATGACTTATACAGAAAATTATGAAGAAAAAGCAAAAGGAGAGCTGGATGCTTCTAAGCAGCAGATTTCTTTTGATAATATGCCACTATTAAATGAGGCTAATCAGGCATGGCAAACACTATTAGATGATTATCAAAAAGAATTTGATATCGATTATAGCCAATATCAAGATTTCATCCCTGTTCCACAGTTGATTGATCAACAGGGAATATCTGATTCTGTTTCTGATGACATTTATACTACCATGACTTATTATTCTGATGTCTATACTAATGCAAGAGGATATACTTTACAAACATTTTTAGAAGTTCAAAAAGATTATAGCCAGGCTGAACTAGGTGTCTATAATAAAGATCGCGAAAGTAATGATGAAAGTACGACTTATACATTAGAAAAGAGAAGTGAAAATTGTTATAACCTGGTATCAAATAAAGATGTAGATGAGTATTTTGCAGTATATTTTCAAGACAACAAAGCCTATATTTATCTACAAGATAAAAGTGATGAAGAAATGAAAAATGATATTCAAAATAATCAGGCTAAAGAGGCAAGATATATTTTAAATATGGATTAAAACCAATGTTAAAAAAATTTTTACGGATAAATATTAAGGTTTATAATTTAAATGTATAAATAAAAGATGTAATGATATAGCTAAAATAGAAAGAATATATGGTGATGATTTATGAGTATGATTTTAGAAAAAATAGCACATGATTATAAACTCAATGATAATGATTTATATTTAGCTCAATATATTATAGATCACAGTGAAGAAGTTATTCATTTATCTACTCATCAACTGGCTAAAAATACATATACTAGTGCAACTGCAGTTGTACGTTTTGTAAAGAAACTTGGCTTTATAAATTATAATGATTTTAAAATCAATATCCATTCTTTTTTAAGTCAATATTATTTGAAAGATATGGAAATTTTATCTCATGAAAGTTTATTTTCAATTAGGAATAAATTATCTGAAATTGAAGTGGGTATCATCAATCAGACAAAGAATATGATTTCAATAGATACTTTAAAAAAAGTGATGGATTATATTTCAAAGAATAAATATATTGATATTATTGCTAATGATACAAATGCATGTATTGGTGAATATGCAAGTCATTTATTATTAAGCACTGGGAAAATAACAACAGTTTATCAAAATAGAGATAAGCAGCTATGGTTGAGCTTGAATGTGGATCATTATCATACAGTAATCATGATAAGTAAAAATGGTAAAGATGAGCATCTTTTAAATGTTGCTGATATTTTGATTAAAAGAAAAATTCCTTTTATTATTATTACAAGTCATAAAAAAAATCTTCTTGCAAAAAAACAAGCTGTTTTATTGTATGGTGTTATTCATGATGAGTTTGAAAGTTTAAAGGATATGGTTTTTTATATTTCTTTAAAATATATTTTTGACTTGATATATAGTGTATTAATTTCAGAAAATTTACAGCAAGCTAAAGAAGTGGATCAGCTTTATGGTGCGTTATTTGATAAAAAGACGTGATAAAATTTAATATAAGCATGTTTTTGGCTATTTTTTGTTACAATGTAACATCTTGTTACTATGTTTTATTATAAATTTTGTAGCAATATTCCACAATAAATGTAATCTATTGAACATATCTAAAACTATAGTACGATATACATGTAATCAGTTTAAAGACAAAAGATGGAATGTTTTATCAACTAAAATTCATTGTATTCGAAGGAGGATTAATATGTTTGGAACGATTGCAGCTGTACTTACAACATTATCTTTTTTACCACAGGCATATCAAGTTATTAAAACGAAAGATACATCTGGAATATCTTTAGGTATGTATGCAATGTTTGTAATAGGTGTGTTGTTGTGGGTTATTCATGGGTGGAATATCAAGGATTATAATTTAATAGGAGCAAATGCCATTACATTTATTTTTGCGTCCATTATATTAATTTACAAAATAAAATATAAGTAAAAGGGAGAGAACAAGATGGTTTTAAGCAAGGATTTTTTATGGGGTGGAGCTTTAGCAGCTCATCAATTTGAAGGTGGTGTGTTAGAAACATCAAAAGGATTAAGCGTAGCTGATGTAATGGTAGCTGGGGCACATGGTATACCTAGAGAAATTACAGATGGTATTATTGAAGGAAAATATTATCCAAATCATATTGGAATTGATTTCTATCATCGTTATAAAGAAGATATTGCCATGTTTGCAGATATGGGATTTAAATGTTTTAGAACTTCTATTGCCTGGACACGTATTTTTCCATTAGGAGACGAAGATGAACCTAATGAAGAGGGATTGCAGTTTTATGATAATGTTTTTGATGAATTATTAAAATATGGAATTGAACCAGTTATTACATTATCTCATTTTGAAATGCCCTATCATCTAGCAAAAGAATATGGTGGATTCATGAATAGAAAGACAATTAATTTCTTTGTCAAATTTGCCAAAGTCTGCTTTGAAAGATATAAAAATAAGGTAAAGTATTGGATGACTTTCAATGAAATCAATAATCAAATGAATTATAAAAACGATATTTATGGCTGGACAAATAACGGTGTTCATTTTGGTGATTATGATAATCCAGAAGAAGCTATGTATAAATGTGCTCATCATACACTAGTTGCTAGCGCTTTAGCAGTTAAAGCGGGTAAAGAAATTAATCCTGATTTTCAAATAGGATGTATGATTTCATTAGTGCCTATTTATCCTTATTCGTGTCGGCCATCAGATATGATGTTGTCTGTTCAAATGATGCATGATCGTTATTTTTTTAGCGATGTACAATGTCGTGGTCACTATCCAGCTTATGCATTGAAATTATTTGAAAGAAAAGGATTTAATATTGATATTACTGAAGAAGATAAAAAAATCTTAGCAGAAGGAACAGTAGATTTTATTGGCTTTAGTTATTATATGTCTAATACAGTAAGTTCAACTTCTTACAAAGATGTTAGTCATACAACAGACGGTTCTAGTGAATATAGTGTAGATAATCCATATGTAGAAGTAACAAATTGGGGATGGGCTATTGATCCAAAAGGATTACGATATGCTATGAATATTTATTATGAAAGATACGAAAAACCCCTTTTTATTGTTGAAAATGGATTTGGGGCAGTTGATGTCAAGGGAGATGATGGAAGTTGTCAAGATCGATACCGCATTAACTATTTAAGAGCACATATTCAGGAAATGAAAAAAGCTGTTGAAGAAGATGGTGTGGATTTAATAGGATATACCCCATGGGGATGTATTGATTGTATTTCGTTTACAACCGGTGAAATGAAGAAACGGTACGGATTTATTTATGTCGATAGGGATAATGAAGGAAACGGATCGCTAGAAAGAAGTAAAAAAGATTCTTATGAATGGTATAAAAAAGTTATTGAATCAAATGGAGAGGTTTTATGCGAAGAAAAGATAGAGAAATAACAGATTTTAATGAAATTATGAATATTATTGATAAATGTGATGTATGTCGTTTAGCACTATTCGATGAAGATTATCCATATATAGTTCCACTTAATTTTGGTGTTGATATGGAAGAAAAACAGTTATATTTATACTTTCATTGTGCTAATCAAGGAAAAAAATTGGACTTGATTAGACAAAATAATAAAGTAACTTTTGAAATGGATTGTGAACATAACATTATTCTTTATGATGAAAGAATGTCATGTACAATGGGATATGCTAGTGTAATTGGTCATGGAGAAATAGAGTTTGTAGATGATGACAATAAATTTAAAGCATTGAAAATTTTGATGAGACATTATCATTCTGAGGAATTTAAATTTAATACAAATCTTATGAAAGCAACAACTGTATTTAGATTAAAAGTATTAGATATGGTAGGAAAAAGAAGAAATAATATTCATCCTGAAGAAAAGACTAAAAGAAATATTACACTAGAATAAAGAATTTATGTAATAAATTAATGAGCAGTTTTTTAATTGCTCATTTTTATTTTGATATTATAAGTTTGGTTGAAAGTTATTGATAAAAAATTATATAAATGATTTCAAACTCATATTGACGTTTATCGATGTGTATGATATTATCATATCGAAGAATATAGATGTGAGGTGATTATATGGGTAAAGATTTTGATCAGGAAGCAAAAGTTTTTAAGGCATTTTGTGATTCTAATCGTTTGAAGATTCTAGATATTTTAAAAGATGGAGAACATTGTGCGTGTAAACTTTTAGAAATTCTTGATGTAAGTCAGTCTACTTTATCACATCATATGAAGATATTAACAGATGCAAAAGTTGTTAATGTTAGAAAAGATGGAAAGTGGTCACATTATTCTTTATCAAGTGATGGGATTGAAAAAGTTATCCAGTATTTAAAAGATTATCGAGTGTAAATTATTCTTCGTTTTATAAAGCCACCTTTATGGTGGCAAAAATTCAAATCTATAAATCGAAATATATCGATACAAGGAGGAACTA
This sequence comes from Erysipelatoclostridium sp. An173, assembly GCF_963931465.1. Taxonomy (GTDB): domain Bacteria; phylum Bacillota_I; class Bacilli_A; order Erysipelotrichales; family Coprobacillaceae; genus Thomasclavelia; species Thomasclavelia merdavium. The sequence continues at coordinate 942,172 of NZ_OZ007017.1, forward strand.
TGAAAGAAATCTGGTTGTTCTTTCAAAATCAAATTTTAAAAATGAACTGGCTAAATGAAGTTATTGCTCTATTGTTAACTTCTGTTGGTATAGATATTAATTCCAATATTGGAGCCAGCATTCAGTTTTTTATCTATGATGTTATTAAAATCACAGTATTGTTATGTGTACTAATCTTTATTATTTCTTATATTCAAAGCTATTTTCCACCAGAAAGAAGTAAGAAAATTTTAGGTCGATTTCATGGTATAAAAGCAAATATCATTTCTGCTTTATTGGGTACTGTAACACCATTTTGTTCGTGTTCATCTATACCACTATTTATTGGATTTACTAGTGCTGGATTACCTTTAGGAGTGACTTTTTCATTTTTGATTTCATCTCCGATGGTTGATTTAGGAAGCCTTGTTTTGTTGATGAGTATTTTTGGAGTAAAAATAGCTATTGCTTATGTTATAGTGGGACTTATTATCGCAGTTATTGGTGGAACAGTTATTGAAAAGATGCATATGGAAAAATATGTTGAAGATTTTATTATGAAATCTAGCAGTGTAGATATTAGTTCGCCAGATCTAAGTAAGAAAGAGCGTCTACAATATGCTAAAGAACAGGTTATAGAAACATTTAAAAAAGTTTTTCCATATATTTTGATAGGTGTAGGAATTGGAGCTATTATTCATAACTGGATTCCAGAAATATGGATAGAAAATGTATTAGGTGGAAATAATCCTTTTGGAGTTATTTTAGCAACCATTGTAGGAATTCCAATGTATGCTGATATTTTTGGAACTATTCCTGTTGCTGAAGCTTTACTAGCTAAGAGGGCTTTACTTGGAACTGTACTAGCCTTTATGATGGCAGTAACAACATTAAGTTTACCTTCACTTATCATGTTAAAAAAAGCTGTAAAGCCAAAATTACTAGCATTATTTATTACAATATGCACTTTAGGAATTATTATTGTTGGTTATTTATTTAATATATTTTCATTTTTATTGTATTAGGAGGAAAGCATATGTCAAATGTAGTTAATTTTAATATGATAGTAGATATCAATCAGTTATTAAAGAAAAAAGGAATAGAATATTCTATTCATGCAATTGGATCATGTACTTGCTGCGGCTTAGAGCTTAGACAGGATGGTAAAGAATATCCTGTTGATGAGATTATAGAATATATTAATGAATATCTAGATGAAAAATGGATGAGAGTTAGAAAAAGCAAAGAAAATGAATATATTCTTAATGTTGAATCAAAGTTTGAGTATGAAAAATAAAAGGAGCGTTAATATGAATTTGTTTAAAAAGAAAGAAAAAAAGGAATGTTGTTGTCATCAAATTAATCAAGAAAATATTGAAAGAGCTGAGGAATTAAAAAAAGAAGCTGGGATTAAAATTTTAGGATCAGGATGTAAAAAGTGTGAAAAATTAGAAGAATCGGTAAAAAAGGCAGTAGCTGAGCTGGATTTAAATTTAACAATTACGCATATTACTGACTTTGGACAAATTGCATCTTATGGAGTTATGTCAACACCGGCATTAGTATTAAATGGAGAAGTTGTTTCTTTTGGGAAAGTTTTATCAGTAGATGAAGTGAAACATATTTTATCAGTAAAAATGGAAGGTTAATTAGCACATGAAAAGAAAACTCAAAATTGCATTTGTCTGTGTTCATAATTCCTGTCGCAGTCAGATAGCTGAAGCATTAGGAAAAAAATTTATGAATGATAGATATGAATTTTATTCATGTGGAACAGAATTAAAACCACAAATTAATCAGGATGCAGTTAGACTTATTAAAGCAATGTATCAAATTGATATGGAACAAGATCAGTATAGTAAATTAGTCCAGGACATCCCTCAAGTAGATATAGCTATTTCTATGGGGTGTAATGTTAATTGTCCATATGTTGGTAAAAATTTCGATGATAATTGGAATTTAGATGATCCTACTGGTAAAAGTGATGATGAATTTATTAGAATTATTAAAGAAATTGAAAGGAAAATAAAAGATTTAGAATATTAAAGGAGCTTTTAAAAGTTCCTTTTTTATTATATGAAAAGGTACGATAAATAAGAAATACGCTATTAGAAGATTAATTTCTATTTTAGCTATTTAGAAGTCGAATACAATTTTTCATTTTACAAGATTACTTATGAATATGATTTCAGTAATTACAAGAAGATATGATATAATCAAAAATATAGATAAATTATGTTTTTAAGGAGGTTTAAAATGGACAGGGCAATTACAACATTATTTATGTTAATGTCTGTTGATGGCAAGATTAGTACAGGTGCATCAGATAATTTAGATGTAGATAAGGATTTTCCTAAAATTAAAGGGGTTAAAGAAGGATTACACCAATACTATGAAATTGAGCAGACGACAGACTTATGGTCACTTAATTCTGGAAGAGTGCAAGCTAAAATCGGTGTTAATACAGCTAATATGCCAAATAAAACACCTGTTTCCTTTGTTTTAATTGATAATAACCATTTAAACGAACATGGTATACATTACTTTTGTGCTTTATCAAAACAATTTGTGTTAGTTACATCTAATGAAAATCATCCAGCATTTAAAATTAAAGAAGATAATCTTCATATTATATATCAAAATAAATTATCATTGAAAGATGTTCTTACAAAACTTAAAACAGAATATGGTTGTAAGAGAATAACAATTCAATCTGGTGGTACATTAAATGGATTGTTTCTTCATGAAAAGCTGATAGATTATATTGATATTGTAGTAGCACCGATATTAATTGGAGGTAAAGATACATCAACTTTAATTGATGGGAAATCTTTATTGTCAGAAAGCGAATTATCAAAATTAGGGGTATTGAAATTACAAGAATGTGTGGTTTTGGAAGACTCATATCTTAGATTACGCTATGAAGTAATTAGTTAACAAATCTAGATTTGTGGAGAAAATTTTATATGAAAAATATAATTCCTTTTATTGTAAATTATAGTCCGATAAAGAAGCTAGCAATTATTCCATTTGAGAAAAAACCGGAAAAAATATATAAAGGTTTTGAATTGCAATATATTGATGGGAAACCTTATGGTAATGGATATAGAATAGTTGCATATAGAAAAGATAGTTATGTCGATGTTTATGATGATATTTCTTTACAGTTTCAAGAAGATGAGAAGTTTAATGTTGCTGAAAAAGGATTAAATAGACATGTACAAGTAGCTATAAAAAAAGCATATTTAGAAAAACAAAATAATTGCGAATGTATATCATTTAGTTTTAAAGATTTAGAAAATAGAAAAATAGATTTTTATATAAAAGAATTTTCAAGTAAAAAATCTATACCTATGAATTTATTAGCACCTATAGGATATGGATCTAAAAACCCGAATTTTTTACCTTTATTTTTTATGTACAATTTTGATTTTATAAGAAAAAAATATACGCAGATAAAATGTAAAATTGAAGATAAAAAAATTAAAATAGATAAATTTTCTATGCCGATGAACATGCAATTTAGGTATTATGCAAGATACAGTAATCAGTGTGAATTATTGGAATTTGCTAATACTGATTCTTTATCTTTTGTAGAAGTAGATTTAGATAATAATTCTTATATAGATAAAAATATAGAGTATATTTTTGAAGAGTCTAATTCTTTAAGTAAGATAATAGTTCATTTAGAAGATGGAAAAATAGAAATAAATTTTTCACCATGCTTTGATATGAACAAAGATACAAAAGGAATATTTAAAATTTGTCCTAAAAAAGAAATGGGATATTTAGAAGGAATATATGAAATCAATAGAGATCAAGATAAAATCTATATAAAATTAGTACCACAAAATGGTTGGAATGCTGTACCAAATTCATTTATAACAAAATTGATATTAAACAAAAATTCTATATTTTGTAAATGGTGTAAAAATTATGAATATATAGAAGAAATAGATGTTTCTAAAAGATTAGTTAGGGCAAAATGGAATAACAAATGTAGATAATTAAACTAGAAATAATCTTAGCTATTATTTATGTATCAAAATAGAAAAATAAGTTTTTAATAAAAATTTAAAGGAGAGAAAATCTATAAAATAGTTTGCCAAAAGCAAATATAAAATGGAGGATGTTATGAGTAATATTATAATATATGGTTCTCATTATGGAACAACCAAACAATATGCCAAAGAACTTTCAAGGAGGACTAATATAGAAGCAATTTCTTTTAAAAATGTAAAAGAAATAAATGATTATGATAACATTATTTATTTAGGTGGATTGTATGCTGGTGGAGTACTAGGAATGTCAAAAACGATAAAAAAATTGAATAACACCGTAAACAAAAAGATTATTATTGTAACAGTTGGTCTGTCAGATCCAATGGATGAAGTGAATAAAAATAATATCAGGAATAATATCAAAAAACAGATATCAAAAGAAATTTTTGAAAAAGCAAAAATATTCCATTTAAGAGGCGGAATAGATTATTCAAAATTAAACTTTAAACATAAAACTATGATGAAATTGCTTTATAATGCAGTTAAGAATTTACCAAAAGAAAAGCAAACAGCTGAAGATAGAGCAATGATAGAAACTTATAACCAAAAAGTTAATTTTGTAGATTTTTCTAGTTTAGATAAAATAATTAATGAAATATAAAAGTAAAAGATAAATTATAATTTGTATTAGAGAAAAAATATTACAAAATAATGGAATGAGAGTATTTACTACACCTAAACTTTGTATCTTATAGAGGCAACGAATTATAAAGAAGAATAATTTGTTGACAATAAAAATATTGATGTTACAAGCAGTTCATTTGCTTTTAATAATGAATAATAGTTTATTGCCTTAATTTTGAACTTTTTTCAAGGATATAGATAACGATCCTAATTTGAAAGGAAGGATAAAAATGACAGTTTCTAATATAAAAGAAGTTATTAATAGTGATATTTATAAAGTTTGGGAAGTTGTTTTAAATGTTGATAAATATAATACATGGCGCAGTGATTTAAGTAAAACGGAAATCATTAGTGAAAAACAATTTATTGAATATACTAATGAAAATTATGCTACTACGTTTACTGTTACTGTAGTAAAACCATATAAACGTTGGGAATTTGATATGGATAATAGTAATATGAATGGACATTGGATTGGTACTTTTACTTCTAATGGAAATCAAACTGAAATAGACTTTACAGAGCATGTAATTGCTAAAAAATGGTTTATGAAACCTTTTGTTAAATCTTATTTAAAGAAACAACAGATCCAATTTGTTAAAGACTTGAAGGATTTTTTGGAACAATAGATTAAAGTTATAAATTTTGGAGGTAAATGTAAATTGAAAATAGTTCAAATAAACAAACGTGATTCTATATTAGTACAAAAATTATTAGATGTATGGGAAAGTTCTGTTAAAGCAACGCATTTATTTTTATCAGTTGATGAGATAAATAATATTAAACAATATGTTCCTCAAGCTATAAAAGATGTTTCAATTTTAGTAATTGCAGAAAATAAAAATGGAAATCCAGTTGGTTTTATGGGTGTTGACGATAAAAGGCTGGAAATGTTATTTGTTTTAGATAAATATAGAGGACAAGGAATTGGGAAACAATTACTACAATATGGTATTGAAAATTATTCAATCAATGAATTAACTGTAAATGAACAGAATCCTCGTGCAAAAGGATTTTATGAACATATGGGCTTTGAGGTTTATAAACGAACAGAATTGGACGAACAAGGAAATCCATATCCGTTATTATATATGAAAAAAGTTGATAAATAATGATTTTGGGAGATATACAATGGTTCAGGTGATAAAGAAAAAATTTGTTGTCATTGGAAAAGAGGGTTCAACATTAGATGGTAAAGGATTTATCCAAAAATTATGGAATGATGCAAATAGTCATTTTAATGAAATAGCGCATCTAGCAAAGAAAGATGTAAATGGAAAACTTGTAGGTATATGGGGTGCCATGTCTGATATTTCCCGCTCTTTTAAACCATGGGAAGATGATTTTAGTAAAGGGCTGTATCTAGCAGGAGTAGAATGTTTTGATGATGCAAAAGCACCTGATGGCTGGACAAAATGGACAATACCAGGCTATGAATATATAGTTGTTGAAAATCATGAAGGAGTTTTTGAAGAAACCATTAGAAAAATAAATGAAAAGGGTATTGCTCTAGTTGGAGCAGTTCACGATTATACTGACCCAGCAACAGGAAAAGACTATCTGTATTTTCCAATAAGAGAACTTTAACAAATTTTAATATACTTAAGGTTATATAAATTAGAATAAAGGGTGAAGAGATTATGCTTGAAAAGATACCAACGGAATCATCCATGATTGAATTGCTTGGACGATCATTGTATGAAATTTGGCAACAGTTATGTATGACGATCGATAAAAAATATGAAATGGATCGAATATGGAATAATGGTGGTAAGAAATGGACTTATGAGTACAAATATCGAAGAGGTGGTAAAACACTTTGTTGTCTGTATGCTAAAAGTAGCTGTATTGGTTTCATGATTATCTTTGGAAAAGATGAAAGAGCAAAATTTGAAGATATCAGAGATACTCTTTCTGGTTCTATCTGTAAACAATATGATGAGGCTAAAATATATCGTGATGGAAAATGGGTCATGTTTGAACCTATTGATACGACTGAATTTGATGATTATATTAAACTGTTGGCTATTAAAAGAAAACCGAATAAAAAATAATAATTCTATATTCGGCTAAATTGGAGTTTAATGAAGAGGACATTGTATGAGTTTGTTTGAAAAATTTATGTTTGGAATCATTTTTCCATTAATGTTTTGTTTAATAGGTGGCATTTTTGCAAGGCAAGGATATTTTTATTTTAAAAGTAAAAGAGATAAAAAACGCAGATGTTTATCACAAACATATGGGAAAATCATAAGTATTAGTTCAATGAACACGCAAAGACGCCGTGCTTATTTTCCAACTTATGAATATGTAGTTGATAATGAGGTTATAAGAATTGAAATCAACTTTGGAACAACACATTGTCAATATAAAAGTGGCGACCAGATAAAAATCTGGTATGATAAAAATTATCCAAAGTATAGCTATATAGATGGTTATAAAGAAGACATAGTTTCTTCTCTAGCCTGTTTGATTTTAGGAAGTGTAGCTGTATTATGTGGTTTGTTTGTTGGAATTGCTGTATGGCTTAGATAGATAAAAGAGAGTTTGTTGAGGTGTTTAATTATGGATAAGCGTACGAAAATAAAAGTAATTACAACGATAATCTGTTTGCTACTAAGTATATTTGCTTTGTACACTTTTATTTTTGTTGCCGAAGTTTCTAAAGGATGGAGAATTGTTTTAATTATAATTGCAATATTCTGGATAATTTCTTGCATATCTAATTTAGTAGAATATTTTGGAAAACGAAAATAATAAAAATTCTAATTTTTAATCATTAATAGTGAACAATTTATTGATAGTAAATTATTAGAAAAAGGAGGAACTGGTAATGGGTATTTTCAATTATTTGTAATAGCAAGGTGTATAATTGCTATTACGCCTTGCTAATCATAATATGACAAGATTAGGAGGCTTATATATGGCATATTTTAATTATTATTCAAAAAAGATATATTATAAGATTTATGGTCAAGGTGTTCCTTTGATTATGTTACATGGAGATAGTGCGTCTTCAAAAATGTTTCAATATTTAATTTCTTTATATGATTGTAATTTTAAAGTTATTTTATTAGATTTTTTAGGTAATGGAAAATCACAACGTATTGAACGTTTTCCAGAAAATCATTGGATTTATCAGGCAGATCAAGTGATTAAATTAATAGAATATCTTAATTTAGAAAAAGTAAATATTATAGGATGTAGTGGTGGTGCATGGACTGCTATTAATGTTGCTTTAAAAAGACCAGATTTAACAAATAAAATAATTGTAGATAGTTTTGATGGGCGAACTTTACATAAAAACTTTGCAAAAGAGTTAGTTGCAGAAAGAAATAAAGCCAAAGCTGATAAGAGTGCAAGAGAATTTTACAAATGGTGCCAAGGAGAAGATTGGGAGAAAGTAATTGATGCCAATACTAGGGCATTAGTTAATTGTGCTCAAAGCAAAAGACCATTGTTTATAAAAGATTTAGCTCTATTAAAGACACCAATACTTTTTGTAGGTAGTCATGAAGATCAGATGTGTCGAAAGGATATGTATGAAGAATATAGGCAAATGTGTAAAATAGTTGCCAAGGGTAAAATTTATATATTTGAAAAAGGCGGTCATCCGACGATATTATCAAATGCTGAAAAATTTTCGGTTTTAGTAAAAGATTTTATTTTAGATTTGAATAAATAATCATTTATATTTAATTATAATTAAAAGTAAAGAATCCGTATGAAATATTACGGATTCTTATAGTTATTATGATTTTAATAAGAAAGATAAGGAGCGAATAATGAAATTACGATTAGCTAATAAGCAAGATTTACCACAGCTTAAAACTATGTATAAAGATATAGTTGAAAATATGAACAAAAACAAAATAACAATATGGGATGATGTTTATCCAAGTATATTTTTTGAAAGTGATATTTTAAATAAGCAGCTTTATGTTTTAGAGGATGATAGTGTAATTGTTTCAGCATTTTGTTTATGTGATGATAATATAGATAGTATCCAATGGAAAGAACCAGCAGCAAAAGCATTATACATACAACGATTAGGTGTAAATGTTTTATATATGCAAAAAGGTATTGGCAGTAAAACATTAGATGAAGCTAAAGAAATTGCCCGAAAGTTAAATTATAACTATTTACGACTTTTAGTAGTTGATTTTAATTATCCAGCTATTAACTTATATTTGAAAAATGGTTTTGTAAAAAAAGAAGGTGTTCATAGCGAAATTATTGATGAAGAAATAATTTTATATGAACATGGTTATGAAATAGAACTATAAGAATATGATAAATATTGGATAAAATTTTAATTCGTTGACTTAAAATTTTTATTCAATTAAGATTGTAAATGAGGAAGATCTTGCTCGAATATCGAGGAGGTAATTTACAAATGTATCATTGCAAATTTAAGGGAAGTCACTATGACTGTGGTTTTCATTGGGGTAGTTTATTACAAAAAAATAATGTTATTATCGCTAAACAAGACACTTTTGTTGTTTCCAAAAAGCGAAAAGAGTTTACTAAAAAATGTGTTCCTATTTATCAAAAATATTATCCGGAAATTTTAGAAGAAATTAAAGGGATTGCTAAAGGGCAAGGAACATCTTATCAAGATATGTTAGCATTTTTATTAAGTATGTATTGTTTTGAATTTAACAATAAATGTACTTGTATTGCTTATAGTGATCAAAAAAATATATTTTTAGGACATAATAGTGATTTTTTAGTTCAAATTGAAAAATTATATATGAATTGTTTATACTCATTAGATCATGGATATGCGTTTAATGGTAATACTACGGCTTTTGTGGAAATGGAAGATGGTGTAAACGAATTTGGTTTAGCCATTGGCCTTACCTTTGTTTATTCTTTAGATATAGCACCAGGATTTAACGGTGGTATGTTAGTACGTTATTTGTTAGAAAAGTGTAAAACTGTTTTTCAAGCAATAAAAGTTTTACAAACTATTCCAATTGCTTCAAGCCAGACTATTACACTAGCTGATGCTAGTGGTGAAATTGCTGTTGTGGAATGTAATAGTAAAGATATTAGTATTATTTATCCTGATAAAAAAGGGTATGTTGTAACAACAAATCATTTTAACTCAATTAATATGAGTAAATATACTGATTATCAAATAGATAATTGGCATTCGTTAGAACGTTATCATGTTGCTTTAAATGCATTAAACAACAATAATATATCAAAAGAAACAATTCTTGATATATTATCAGGAAAGTATGGTTTTATGTGTCAATATGATCGCAAAACTGGAGCTGATACTGTTTGGTCAGTTGGATATGATTTATCAAATAAAAAGATTTATCGAGTTGAGGGTAATCCATCTAGAAAAAAGTATAAAGAAGATACTCGATTTAAATTTTCATATTAAGTTTTTAGGTAGAAAATGATTTTTATTTTCTACCTTCTTTTGTATATTTTAATAAAAAATAACGTATAAATATATTTTATTACATTTGAGTAAAATAAAGAATTTTACTATTTTTATTTTGATATAATATAGATAAGAAGAAAAAATTAATATTAAATAAGTCACAGATATAATAAATGGGGATTAAAGATACTTGATTGAATTTATTTACAATTTAATCATAAAAGGTGGGAAAGAATATGATACTATTAAAAATTGAAAATTTGAAAAAAACATATCATGATGCTAATGATTTAATTGTCCTCGATAATTTGAATTTGACAGTTGAACAAAATGAATTTATCGGAATTGTTGGAACTTCTGGCTGTGGTAAATCAACATTGCTGCATATTATTGGTGGCGTTGATAAAGCAGATTCTGGAAGAATATTTTTAGATGATAATGAAATAAGCAGTTATGATTATAAAAAAATGGCTAGTTATCGTCGCAAACAGGTTAGCATCATTTATCAGTTCTATAATCTATTACCGGTATTAAATGTCGTTGATAATATTATTTTGCCACTTAAGCTTGATAACCGAAAAGTAGATCAGCAGTATTTAGATGAATTATTACAATTATTGCAGTTAAATAATAAAAAGGATGCCTATCCATCTGAACTTTCAGGAGGACAGCAGCAGCGAGTAGCAATAGCCCGGTCACTAATAACAAGACCAAAACTATTATTGGCAGATGAACCGACAGGAAATTTAGATAGTGAAAATTCTAAGATCGTAGTAGATTATTTAAAAAAAATCCATCATCAAAATGATATAACGATAATCATGGTAACACATGATTTAGAACTTGCTAAAAACTGTGATCGAATTTATGTCTTAGAGCAGGGAAAGCTAAGAGAATATGAAACTTGAGAAACTAAGCTTTTTAATTAAAATAAGCATACAGTTTATAAAAAAAGACAAGATTCGATCATTGCTTACATTATGTACTGTTATAATATGTGTATTTTTAATCTATGCAACAGCTAATAACATGGTAACCGATGCCTATATGGATTATTATAGTAATAGGTGCGGGTTAGGCGACTGGTTATTTTCATATACATCTAAATCAGATGAGATTACTGCAAAAATTGATGATATTGTTGATGTAAAAGAAACAACTATTACAAGCATTATTGGTATTGGGGATGTTGATAGTCGATATAAGGTTGAATTGACAACATACTCAAATTTTAATTTGATACCAGAATATCTTTATAAGGGTGATTATCCAAAAAATCAAGATGAAATTTTGATTACCAGGGAATATGAAAAAAAGGCTTCTGTAGATGTTGGTGATACGATAACTATGGAATTTACTGATCTTGATAATCCTCAAAAAACTTTTTTTAAAACAATGAGAGTTAGTGGTATTATTCAATTTACTGGATCGATAAATGCTCAAGATGGAACTGTTAATGATAAGTTTATCTTACATTCTTCAAAAAAATCTGAAAATTATAATATATATGTAAAAACTGATATTATTTCCAATGAACAACTGGATAAAATTAAAATGCTGGTTATGAATGATGAAACTGGGGCTAGTATGAATAGTGAAAGGATTATTGATGTTTATACTGGAGGAAAAATGTATTCATTAAACAGTATCAATAAAAATGATATTGTTATTTTTATAGTACTGCTTGTTTTAATGTATTTTACATTAAAAAACATTTTTGCTATCAGCTTTAAAAAAAGGTGTCGCTATTTTGGTATATTGTCGAGCGTAGGTGCTTCAAAAAATGATCTGAAGTTATTAGCAATTATAGAAGTACTGATATATTCTTTTATTGCAATTACAGTAGGAATGATTACAAGTAATTTTGTAATGAAATGGTTACATGATACAACAATTAATAATGCTTTGAAAACAGAGTTTAATATGCGCCCTAATCCATTTATGTCAGTACCGTCTATTAATATTTTGATTGCTTTAGTAATTGTTATTGTTTTATTATTTGCTAGTTTAACCGCTTTAAAAGAAATTAAAAGAATTAATATTATTGATTTATTTAAATCTTTGAAATGTCAAATGGATGGATATAAAAAGAAATCCAGATCTATTTTATTAGATTGTAGATATGTTTTTGTGACACTTGCAATCAGGTACATGAAAATGAATAAGAAAAAATATTTTTCGATTTTGATGACTTTAATTTTTTGTATTGTATTTTTAAATATTAATAGTTATCGAGCTAGTATAAATGATCAATATATTGAAGAAACAGTGGAAAAAGATAGTTTATATTTAAGATGTGAAATATATGATTTATATCAGGAAAAAA